>JALOLA010000017.1 GCA_025456205.1 Acidobacteriota bacterium
CTTCACCTCCATGCTCTCGCTGCGCGCCGACCTGCGCTTCCAGAACTTTGCCGCGGCCGAGCGCACGCGCATCAGCGGCGGGATCTTCCTCCACCTGTAGCCGCGACCCCCGCCGCAAGCAATGTGCCCGCATGGGGTGCGACAGCGCCTGAATCCTCCACAAGTTTCGGCTGGGCATATTGACGGGAAGCTCTTTTTGGCTTAAAATAACATTTTTGAACGAAATTCGTTTGTTTTCGACAAAATCCGACGATCTTCAGGAGGCGAGTGTGAATATTTACGTTTGCATCAAGCAAGTTCCCGATACCGAGGCCACCATCCTGGTCAAGGACGGCAAGACGATCAACGAGACCAACGTCAAGTGGATCATCAGCCCTTATGACGAATACGCCATCGAGGAAGCCCTGAAGCTGAGGGAAAAGGCGGCCGGCTCCAAGGTGACGGCGGTATGCCTGGGCCCGGAGCGGGTGCAGAGCGCCCTGCGCACGGCCCTGGCCATGGGCGCCGACGCGGCGCTGCACGTCGAGTGCGCCGCTGCCCTGGACAGCCTGGGAACAGCCCGGGCATTAGCCCACGTCATCCGCGCCGACAAGGACTTCGGAGTGATCTTCCTGGGCCGGCAGGCCATCGACGACGATGCCTCCCAGCTGCATATCCTACTGGCGGAGGAACTGTCCATCCCGGTGGCGACCAACGTCCTGGCGTTCGCCTATGACGGGGGCAAGGTCCGGGTCGAGCGCGAGATCGACGAAGGGGCCGCCGTGGCGGCGGCCAAGGGGCTGAACACCCCCCGTTACGCCTCGATGATGGGCATCATGAAGGCCAAGAAGATCGAGATCCGCAAAGTGGCCCTGGCCGAGACCGGCGTCGAGGAAGCCGGGAACCTGGTCAGCCTGCTCAAGCTGTCGTCCCCGCCCGAGAAGCCCCAGGGCCGGATCATCCCCGGCGAGCCGGCGGCCGCCGTCCACGAGCTGGTGAAGCTGCTGCGCGAAGAAGCGAAGGTACTGTAGGAGAAGACCATGGCCAACATCGGACTGTATATCGAACTGAAGAACGGGGCTTTCAAGAAGGCGAACCGCGAGCTGCTGAGCCTGGCCGCCAGGGGCGGGCACAACGTGCATGCCATCGTATTTTGCGCCGACGCCCGGCCGTACCTGGAGGAGCTGAAGGGCGTGCAGGTCATCGTCCAGGTGCAGGGCGCCGACCTCGCCTACCAGCCCGACCGCTACGCCGCCACCCTGGCGGCGATCATCGAGGAGTACAAGCTGGACGTTTTCCTGGGCGCCTTCTCCGCCCAGGGCAAGGACCTCTTTCCGCGCCTGGCCGCCAAGGCCAAGGCCGGGCTGGTCAGCGACTGCCTGGCCGTCGACCTGGACAAGCGCCAGGCGGTCAAGCCGGTGTATTCCGGCAAGCTGCTCGCCGAGTACCGCGTCGCCGGGCCGCGAGCCCTGTTCACCGTCAGGCCCAACGTCATTCCCGTGGAGCCTCCCGCCGCCGGCGGCGCCCCGGAGCTCAAGAGCCGGGCCCTGGACACGGGCGAGCCGCGCACGCGCATCGTCGAGGTCATCCAGAGCGCGTCCCAGCGCGTCGACCTGACCGAGGCCGAGATCATCATCTCCGGCGGCCGGGCCATGAAAGCCCAGGAGAACTTCGCCGTGCTCGAGGACCTGGCCCGGGTGCTGAACGCCGGGGTCGGGGCTTCGCGCGCCGCCGTCGACGCCGGCTTCGCCTCCTCGGACATGCAGGTGGGCCAGACCGGCAAGGTCGTCAACCCCAAGCTTTACATCGCCTGCGGCATCTCCGGCGCCATCCAGCACTTCGTGGGCATGAAGACGTCCAAGGTCATCGTGGCCGTCAACAAGGATCCCGAGGCGCCGATCTTCAAGAAAGCCGACTACGGCATCGTCGGCGACTTGTTCACGGTAGTGCCTTTGCTCAACGAAGAACTTAAGAAGGCACTCGGTTAAAGGTAGACGGTTCACAGTTTACGGTAAAGAACAGAAATATGGATTCAGTTCAGTGAAAGTTTCTATTTTGTACCGCACACCGAGTTCTTCTTCTCGCGCTAGCTCTTCTCGTTCTGCTTGAGCACCTTCTCGTAATCCCGCTTCAGCCGCCTGTTCTCCAGTTCCAGCTCCCTGACGTGCCCGCGCAGCGTGCGCAATTCCAGCAGCCACTGCAGCAGCTGGCGCTCGATCTGCTTGTGGGAGATCTTCATCTTGACCAGCAGGATACTGATGTAGTCGTCCAGGCGCATCGTTTGTCCCTGGTCATGATTATATCTCTCCCAGGCCGCAATTTCAACGACCATCCACATGTCAACGTCTGACCTGGAGTGAAGCACCAAGCTCCAAATCCCAATTTCCAAACAAATCACAAATTCCAATGACCGAATGACCCAAACAAAGGCATTGCCGCTTTTTCTCTTCGTTTTGGTCATTTGGACATTGGTGCTTGGGATTGGGTATTTTCTGGAACGCACCCGGGATCATTTCTTTCTCTTTCTCGTCACGCGTCACGCGTTTCGCGTCACGGATAGCGTATGACCTCCGTTGACGCCGACACTGGATTCAGCTACAATGAGCCTGCAAAGAGGAGCGTTTATGGCCAAAAAAGCATTGATCACCGGCGTCACCGGGCAGGACGGGTCCTATCTTGCCGATCTCCTGCTGGAAAAAGGCTACGAGGTCTACGGCATGGTCCGCCGTTCCAGCATGGAGAAGTTCGACCGCATCGAGCACATCAAGGACCGCATCCAGATCCGCCAGGCCGACCTGCTGGACCAGTATTCCATCAGCAAGATCATCGAGGAGGTGCAGCCCGACGAGGTCTACAACCTGGCCGCCATGAGCTTCGTGCCCACCTCCTGGGACCAGCCGGTGCTGACCGCCGAGTTCACGGCCATCGGCGTCACGCGCATGCTGGAGGCCATCCGCGCCGTCAACCCGCGCATCCGCTTTTACCAGGCGTCCTCCTCGGAGATGTTCGGCAAGGTCAAGGAGATCCCGCAGACGGAGACGACCCCCTTCCATCCGCGCAGCCCCTATGGCGTGGCCAAGGTGTACGGACATTGGATCACGGTCAATTACCGCGAAAGCTACGGGATCTTCGGCGCTTCGGGCATCCTGTTCAACCACGAGTCGCCTCGACGGGGCATCGAGTTCGTCACGCGCAAGGTGACCTACAACGCCGCCCGCATCAAGCTGGGACTGAGCAAGGAGCTGCGCCTGGGCAACCTGGAAGCCAAGCGCGACTGGGGCTACGCCCTGGACTATGTCGAAGCCATTTGGCTCATGCTGCAGCAGGACGAGCCCGATGACTTCGTCATCGCCAGCGGCGAGACGCACTCGGTCAAGGAATTGGTGGAGATCGCCTTTTCCCACCTGGAGCTCGACTACAAGGACTTCGTAGTGCTGGACAGGAAGTTCATCCGCCCGGCCGAGGTTGACCTCCTCATGGGCGACTATGGCAAGGCCAAAAAGGTGCTCGGCTGGCAGCCCAAGGTCCATTTCGCCGAGCTGGTCAGGATGATGGTCGACGCCGACCTGGCCCTGCTCAAGAAGGATTACCGCCTGTGAGCCCGGCGAACGCCAGGGAAGAGCGGCCCTGGGGCTGGTTCGAGATCCTCTTCGAGGAACCCGGGCTGAAGGTCAAGCGCATCATGGTCAAGCCGGGCCTGCGCCTGTCGCTGCAGAGCCACGAGCAGCGCGCCGAGAATTGGGTGATCGTGCAGGGGAAAGGGCTCTTTACATTGGACGACCGCACCTTCGACCTGCAGCCGCAGCAGTCGGTCTTCATCCCGAAAAAAAGCCGGCACCGCATCGAGAACCCCGGCAGCGACGAGCTGGTCTTCGTCGAAGTGCAGACCGGCGCCTACCTGGGCGAGGATGACATCACCCGCTACCAGGACGATTTCGACCGCGCCTAGCCGTTGCGAATTCATGCATAGAAGATAAGGAAGCAACCCTCATGCTGGAAAAAGAAAAAGAGATCGGCCTGCAGGCGGTCGGCATGGCCATGGCCATGGCCGCGGCCATCCAGAAGGAGCTGACCGGGGGCGACACCCTGACCAAGATCGACCGCAGCCCGGTGACCATCGCCGATTTCGCCGTCCAGGCCCTGGCCTGCCAGATCCTGGGCAATCATTTCCCCGGCATGCCCATCGTGGGCGAAGAGGACTCGCTGGCCCTGCGCCGGCCCGAGAACCGGGAGCTGTTCGCCAAGGTCGTCCATTACCTGGAGCAATACGACGCTCCGATGCGCGGGCAGGAGATCTGCGACTGCATCGATCTGGGCGGCGCGGAGGCGAATGGGACGTTCTGGACGCTGGATCCCATCGACGGCACCAAGGGCTTCCTGCGCGGCGAGCAATTCGCCATCGCCCTGGCGCTGGTGCGGGATGGCCAGGTCCGCCTGGGCATACTCGGCTGCCCCAACCTGGCGCCAACCGGCGGCGGCACCCTGTTCTGGGCCGTTCAGGGACAGGGCGGCTGGAAGATCCCTGCCTCCGGCGGCCAGGCCGAACCCATCTGCGCCTCGACGAAGACCGACCCCCGGCAGATGAAATTCGTGGAAAGCTACGAATCCTCGCACAGCGACAAGGGTACCCAGCTCGAGATCTCCCGGCTGCTGCAGATATCCAGCCCGCCCGAGCAGATGGACAGCCAGGTCAAATACGGCATCGTCGCCTCCGGCATTGCCGACATCTACCTGCGCATCCCCAACCCCGGCACTCCGGACTACCGCGAGAAAATCTGGGACCACGCCGCCGGCAGCCTGATCGTGGAAGAGGCCGGCGGCTGGGTCAGCGACATCGACGGCAAGAAGCTCGATTTCTCGGCGGGCAGGACACTGCGCAACAACCGCGGCATCCTGGCCACCAACGGCCGCGTTCATTCCCGGGTCCTGGAGATCATCGCCGAATTGGCGGCGCGGAAATAACCGGGCGATTCGCGCCTGTTACCGCCGGGGGGAACCGCCTTTCTTTTTTTTATGAATCCATCATTCCCAGCGCCCACTCCGCCTTGTCCGCGAGCGCAGGACAATACGCTTCAAATTGCCTGAGCAGTTCTTCCGGATGTTCTGCAGTCATGATCGTGGAGCGGTGCGCCGCGTCCAGGAAGCCCTCGCCGGTGACCCGATCGAGGAAAGCGAGCAGCGGCGCGAAGTAACCGGCGACGTTCAGCAGGCCGCAGGGCTTGGCGTGCAGGCCCAGCTGCGCCCAGGTCAAGATCTCGAAGATCTCCTCCAGCGTTCCCAGCCCTCCCGGCAGGGCCGCAAAACCGTCCGCCAGCTCGGCCATCAGCGCCTTGCGCTCGTGCATCGTGTTCACCACCCGCAAGTCGGTGAGGCCGCTGAACGCCACCTTCCTTTCATGCAACGCCCTGGGGATGACGCCGATGACCTCGCCGCCGTTCTCCAGGGCGGCCTGGGCCAGCAGCCCCATCATGCCCACCTTGCCGCCGCCGAAGACCAGGCCGATCTTTCTGCGGGCGAGGAGGCCGCCCAGCTTCCGGGCCGCCGCGGCATACTCGGGCCGGCTGCCGGGACTGGAACCGCAAAAGACGCAAATTCTTTTCAGCTTCATGCGTCCAGCTCCAGGGAGGCACGAATCCTGGCGCTGACCGCATCCGGACCCGCCACGCCCGCCGGCAGGTCACTGGGCCGGGCGTAGGTCCTTCGCGCCCAGGCGAAGAGCATGGGCCCGTCGATCGGCCCGTTGGCGTTGAAATTGGCCTTGTGATATTCGTCAAGCAGCCAGGCCGTGCGCGGGAACAGGTGGAAGTGCAGCCGGCGGTCGACCTCGCAGAACGAAAGGACATACATGCGCTCGGCGCCGACCGTTTCTTCGATGGCCCTCGCCGCCCGGGCCAGCATTTCTCCGAGCATCCGCGCCTTTTCCGGCGCCAGTTCGGCCAGGCTGGTCGCTTCCCCTTTCACCCGCAATACCAGGTAGCCGGGCACGGCGCATTCGCCGCTCTGCTCCAGGGCAAACATGTCATTCTTGCCAATCAGGGGACCTGGGTTCATTCAGATTTCCTGATTCATTCTGGCAAAACGGAGCGGGGTTGTCAAACCGGCTTTCTTGCCCTGCGATCTGTCATCGTGATAGAATAAAAACATGGCGCCGCGGGAAAAAACAAGAATCAGGCGCAGGCCGAAGCCAAGCCTTGTCTTTTTCCTGGGTATCGTCCTGCTTGCCGGATGCAGCCGAAATGAGGATGAGCCTGCCCCGGCCCCGGGCAGCCAGGGATACGAATATCCCTCCGGCTTTGCCTTCGTCGAGGTGCCGTTCCCGCTCGCGGCAGATAATCCCCGCTGCAGCGAGCCGCCGCTGTCTCTGCCGACCATCGGGGTTCCCTTCATGGACCCATGCTTCGCCTCCCGCCTGACGCGGGTGACCACGGTCGAGGGCGTTCAGGGACGGCATGAATATTCGCGCTTCGACCCCTTCAATCGCGACAAGACGCTGATCGTCTTGCTCAAGCATACGGGCGACTACGCGGTGTACAGGACTTCCATTTTCCCCTACAACCAAGCCGCCAACCTGGTCTTCCAGACCAACGCCATGGAGGACCCACGCTGGGACGAAAGCGATTCCGACCTACTGTGGGGCCTCTCCGGCTTTCGCATCATCCATGACGATGTCAGAAGCGGCAAGAGGACGGTAGTCAAGGATTTCGCGACAGACCCGCGCATCGCTCCCATTCTCGACAGCGAACCTGACATCTACCGGATCACCATGCGCCAGGAGGGAGAGGCTTCAACCGACCGGCGCCACTGGGCATTCCTATTGCAAGGGACGCGGGAGGACTACCGGCCGCGCTATCTTTTCTGCTGGGACCGGGAGAGCGACCGGGTGCTCGGCTTATGCACGATCAAGAAAGAGGAGTCCGACATTGACTGGGTAGGAATGTCGGTCAACGGCAACTGGGTCCTGGTGGGGGGAATGTCTGAAAACGTTGGCAAGCTGAGGGGCATGACGATCGCCAATCGCTCGCTGACCCGCTTCCAGCGCATTGACTACACGACGTCCCATGCCGACGTCGGCATCGATGCCCAGGGCCGCGAGGTCCTGATCATGCAGAACTCGCGGACCGACTTCATCGATCTGATCCCGCTGGCCTGGGAAACGCGGCCGATCCTGGACGCAAACGGAAGTTACCAAGGCACTGGCCACGTACCTCTGCTCCGCCTCCATTACGACAGCGACTCCCCCATCGGCTTCAATTCCGGCGTGCACATCTCCTGCAACGCTCCGGAATACTGCCTGATCAGCACCACGATCGCCAGGAATACGCCGGAACGGAACTGGCTCGACCGCAGCAATGCGCTCATTCGCCTGGATGCGACCCATCCCCGCGTCTTCCTGCTCTCGAAAGTCTATAACACCACGGAGGCCTATTTTGAGGAGGCCCACGGCACAATGAGCCGAGATGGCTCGCGCATCGTCTGGGCCGCGAACTGGAATCAGAATGTGGGCCAGGAAAAAATGTGCCTGCTGCAACTTGACATGCCGTCAAACTGGAAGGAACTGGCCGGTGACAAATGACCCAAGCCCTGGGCCAGGACTATAACAGGTCTTTTTTTGTAAAAATGGACTGGAAGCGGTAGCCGTGGCCTTCGATCGTTTCGCGGCCGCCTTCCTGGCGGTCTAGGACGGCCATGACCACCTCCACCTTGCCGCCCTCGGCCTCGACCTGCTTGGCGCCCTTGATGATCGAGCCGCCCGAGGTGATGACGTCGTCGAACAGCGCCACGCGCATGCCGGCGCGGAAGTTGCCCTCGATCATCTTGCGCGTGCCATGGGCCTTCTCCTCCTTGCGGATGATGAAGGCCGGCAACGGCCGCTTTTCCTGGTGGCTGATGACGGCGATGGCCGCCACGATGGGGTCGGCGCCGATCGAATAGCCGCCCACGGCGTCAATTTTATATTCAGCCAGCATCCGGAAAAAGATGCTCCCGCACAGGGCGGCGCCCTCGGCGTCCAGGGTGGTCACCCGGGCGTCGACATAGAAGTCGCTCTTCTTGCCCGAGGCCAGCGTGAACTCGCGGCCGCGCACGACCGACTTCGCCAGCAGGATCTCGCGCAGGCGCTCCCTCACGAGAGCTTCCCCCGGAAATCGCCCGGCAGCACCTTGAACAGGTAGGGGGCGATCTCCGTCATGGAGGCCTCGAGGAACTCCAGGTTCTCCGGCGAGAAATCCTCGCCGGCGTCGTCGGCGCTGTCGCCCTTGCGCGAGAGCTCGATAATGCCGAACTTGCTGTCGCCGGCGCGGATGACGGTGCTCATCATCTTCCAGATGCGGCGCACCTTCTCGCCCGGCCCCTTGATATACTCGAACAGGTGCAGGTGCTTCATCTGGTTGAAGTTGTTCTCGATCATGCCGCGGTTCATCTTGAAGACCCGCGCCGCGAAGGCGTCGGGCGAAGAGACCGGGATCATGCCGGCGTTGACCAGGTGCTCGGGGTAGGCGAACGACATGACCATGTTGTCCTTGTCGGACAGCAGGATGGCCACCTCGTCGCCTTCCAGCTCGAAGTTGTCGCAGTAGAACTTGGCGATATCGTTGATGGTGGTCTGGAACGCGGTTTCCGAATGACCGCCGGCCGTGTTCATCTTGAATTTTTCGATCAGCAGGTTGATATCCTTCATGGTTGGCTCCCGGACAATGATAATATTTTCACCGCAAAAAAACAAGGGGCGGGCGAAATTTTCCGCGAACCTCAGAACAGGGGGAAGGTGCCGCCGGGGGTGACGATCCGCCCGGAGTGCGCTGCGTCGCCCAGTTCAACGCCGTTGGTGACGATGCACGAATCGAGCGACGCCCCGGGTCCGACGCGCGTGTCCTCCCACAGCACCGAGCGCTGCACTCGGGCCGCGGGGGAGATCGTCACGCCCGGGGACAGGGCGTTGCCGCCGGTTTGCGCGCGATGCGCCATGTATTCCCAGTTGGCCTGGAAGTAGGACGCCGGCGTGCCGATATCCAGCCAGATGCCATCGTAGCGCACGACCTGGAAGCGCAGGCGATGCCTGCGGATGCTGGCGAAGAAATTGTCCTCGTCGATCTTCGCCACGGCGCTCCTTTTGAACAGGGCGGCGCCGGCGTACATCAGCGCCTCCTGGCCGGCGGGGGCGGGGGCGGCACTCTCCTGGAAGTCGTCGCCGGCGCAGATCAGGCGGGCGTAGCGGCCGCTGCGATCGCTGCGCGCCAGCAGCACGCCGTCGAGGCGGGGGTCCGCGGCCCGGCGTTGCAGCTCCGCCAGCGGTATCTCAAGGTAGGTGTCGCCGTTCAGCGCCAGCAGCTGCCGCGAAAAAAAAGGCAGCGCCTGGGACAGCACGCGGCTGCCGCTCAGCCTTTCCTCGCGGATGAAGCGGACGCCGCCCCCGTCGCCGGCGGCGGCCACGACCTGATCACCGAGATGGTGCAGGTTGACGAACCCCGCGGCGCAGCCCAGGGCGCGCAACTGATCCAGCAGCAGGGCGATCAGGGGCACTCCGCCCAAAGGAAAGGCCGGCTTGGGCTTGCAGCGGGAGAGCGGCTCGGCGCGCTTGCCGTAGCCGCCGGCCAGGATGAAATATTTCATGGAACCGATTTCCCGGCGGCGCTGCGGCCGAACCCGTCAGTATTCACGGTAGCGGATGAACTCCAGCAGGCTCTCCAGCGAGTCGCGGCAGGGCGAGGGCGGGAACGAGCGCAGGAAGGCCCGGCAGCGCCGGTGATAGCGGTCGATGACCGCGAGCGAGCGCCCCTGGACATCCAGGCTGCGGCAGCGCTCCAGCAGCGGTTCCGGCCCGCTGCGTTCGCAGGCGCGGATGAGCGGCAGGGCACCGCCCTTGATGAGCAGGATGTACGGCAGGGTCACCTTCCCTTCCTTCAGGTCCTGGAAGCGGCCCTTGCCCGAGCGCTCGGAGAAGATGTCCAGCAGGTCGTCGCTGATCTGGAAGATCATGCCGAAATCCTGGCCGAAGCGGCGGAAGCCCGGAACGCGGCGCGCGTCCGCCCCCGGGAGCCCGGCGGCCAGGGCGGCGATGCCGCTGAACAGGCTCGCCGTCTTCTTGCGGATGATGTCGTAGTAGGTGCGGGTGCCCAGGCGATAATTGAAGTTGTTCTCGTACTCCAGGATCTGTCCCTCGATCATCTGCCGTGACGCCTCGGCCAGCATGTCGACGGCGTCGCGGTGCCCGTCGCGGGTGAGCATGCGGATGGAGGTGATGAACAGGAAGTCGCCCCAGAGGACGGAGAGGGTGTCGCCGAAATGATGGTTGGGGGTCCGTTCACCGCGGCGGCGCGTGGAATGGTCGACGATGTCGTCATGGACCAGGCTGGACAGGTGCAGCATCTCGATGGCCGCCCCCAGGGCGGGCAGGCCTTCGTCATGGGCGCCGTTCAGGCGCGCCAGCAGGAAAAAGAAGGCGGCGCGGATCTTCTTGCCCTTGGCGACGGGCGTGCAGCGCCCCAGCTCCGAGATCAGCCCCACCGGACTGCCGATCTTGCGGGCCAGGACCTTTTCCGCCGCCGCGAGCAGCGGCAGGATCGGTTCCTGAACTTTGCGGTAATCCATTTTCGGCGCTATTTTACCATCCGTTCCCGGGTTTGGCAAACAGCGCACGGGCGGGCACGCGCCGGCGGGCGACGCGCGCGCGCCGCAGGCAGGGAAGGATCAGCGCAGCCAGCCGGGGGGGACGCCGGCCTTGCGCGCCTTCTCGAACAGTTCCTCGAGCTGGCTCTCGGCCTCGCTGAGAAAGAGCTTTTTCTGCTCGATCTGGTTGGTCAGCTGCGCGATCTGGGCGCGGATGGCTTCCTGCTCGGCGGCGATGTTCTTGATGTAAAAATCGGACCACAGGCGGTTCAGTTCGGACTGCTCGCGGTCGATGTCTTCTTTCAGCTTGGCGATGCGCTGCTCGAGGTCGGTCTGCTGCTTCTTCCAGAAATCCGGCTGCTGGGTCACGCTGCCCTTCTTGGCCGGGGCGCCCTCGGCCTCGGGCGCCTGCTCCTCGCCGGCGCCCTCTTCGGACTCCATCTGCACGAAGCCGAATTTCTTGCCGCCGACCAGGACCGAGCTCACGTTGGTGTCATTGACCTGCAGTTTCGACTTGGCGATTTTCTTCCTGCGCTCGTCCTCCTGCTTCTTCAGCGCCATCAGGTCGACGCCCCGCAGCAGGAGCGGGGGAACTCCCGCGCCCAGGAAACAGATCAGGAGGGCCAAAACTGCGAATTTCATTTGCCGTTCACCTCGATCTTCACCAGGCGGTTCTTACGGCGCTCGGCCTCGCTGCTGTTGTCGAACTGGGGGTCCTTCTCGCCATAGAAGAACGTCTCGATATGGGCGGCATCGATGCCGTACTGGCTGACCAGGATGTTCTTGATCGTCTCCGCGCGCTGGGAGGAAAGGCGCAGGTTGTATTCCTCGCCGCCGATGCTGCAGGTGTAGCCGCGCAGCGTCACCAGATATTCCGCCTTGTCGGCGATGAAATCCTTGATGGCCGCGTAATCGGCGGCGTGGTCGGCGCTGGGCTGCTTGCTGTCGAACTCGAAAAGCACGCTGATGTTCAGCGCGCCGGTTGCCGCCGCCTCGCCTTCAATGGCCGGCATTTCCTCCATGCCCTCTCCCGGCACGGTCTCGACGATGGGGATGTCTTCCTTGCCGGCCCGGCCCGGGCCGGCCGCGGCGGCGGCCTTGGGCAGGACCAGCACCTGGTCGCCGAGGCGGATATCCGAGCCGGCGTCCAGGATCTTCACCGTGGAGTTGGTGTTCTCGCTGTGGATGACGATGGCCAGCCCGATGATCAGGGGCGGCAGGTCCGCCGCCAGCTTGCGATAGACGAGCAGGGAGGTGCCCTTGGCGACCACCCCTTCTCCCAGGTCCACCGAAACGTACTGGGTATCGGCCGAGATCTCCGCCGGAAATCCCAGCGTCAGCTCGTTATGGACCACCTGGCCCGTGACGGCGTTGGCCGGGATGCGGCAGAGCCTATAGTCAACCCTCTTTTCGAAGACGGTCGCCTCCGGCTTGTACAGTATGGCGAAATCCCCGACATTTACCGGGTAGCAGCCTTTCTGCAGGCGGATGATGGCGTGTTTCTCGTAGATGCAGGTGACCTGGGCCAGGGATTTCTTCAAAAAATAGCGCCCCAGGCGGTCGTGGTTGCGCGGGTGGCGCATGACCTGGCCGGCGGCGATGACCAGCAGCAGGTCCCCTTCCTTGAGCCCGTCTTTCGAGCCCCGGTTCACGACCAGCTCGTCATGGTCGGTGAATTCCTGCCGCTCCGGCGTGACCAGGTGCTTGCCGACGATGCGGATGTCCTGGGGCACGGCCTCCTTGATGAAATAGGAGCAGTTCAGGTCGGTCTCGTTCACCAGCATCTCTTCCTCAAGAAAGACGTATGCTTTCTGTATATTCAGGATCTTTTTGCTGTCCTGGGCGTTCAGCATCAGGGCGGCCGCCAAAAAAACAAAAATGACGAAAACGAGCAACTTTTTCATTTTCCTCTCCCTTTCCTGTCGAGAAACTGCCGGACTGCGAGAATTCTTCCCATTGCAATCAAATTAATAAATCAAAAATATAGAATTGTCAAGTGTTTCGAGGTTTTCTGCCCCCTGAGCGTCAATACCCATGCGGTTTTCCCGCCCCCTCCCAAACTGCAGAAAGTGTTAGTGCTGAGCTAGGCAATCAAATGAATTTAGTCTAAGCGTTAGTGTTAGCAGGAAAAAAACGGAAATCTTTTTGAGATCGTTTTAGTGTCTGCCCTAACACTATCACTGACACTAACACTTTCTTTGGCGCTTGGAACTTGGTTCTTTATCTCTTACTTTTGCCTTTTTACTTTTGCCTTTTGCCTTTTCTTCCCTGCGCCGTACGCCTTGCGCCTTATGCCCTCTTCCTACATCCCCATCATTTTCATGGAAAGATAGGAGAAAGCGATGAAGATCAGGCTTTTAAAAAGAAAATACAGGGCGGCGATGACAAAGCTCTTTTTGGGGCTGAGGCGGGCGAAAGCGGCGATGCCCAGGGTCAGGGCGGCCAGGTACCAGATGGAGAAGAAGTCGAACTGGGAAAGGGCGATGAAGGGCAGGCTGCGGAAATCCAATCCCGGGAAGAACATGGTCAGCCCGGTATGAACGATCATCGACTTCTTTATCAGGATCAGCGCGCTTTTCAGGATCCCGCCCAGGATCATGTCCAGGATCGAGGCCAGGGCCGCCCCGGAAAAATAATGCACGTAGTTCCCCTCGGCGCCGCCCACCTTGAAGAAGAGGTAGACGAAAAAGGCGCCCAGGACCAGCGACAGGGAGGCGAAAACGGCGGCGAACAGGGAGCCGCTGATGCGCTGGCCGGGGGTGAACTGGTCCAGGCCGGCCAGCTGCTCGTCGCTCAGCTTGTCGGCCATCTCCGAGTCGCGGATGAACTTGGCCTGCTCCACCTTGGTGACGGGGAAGGTGATGAAGGTGGCGATCGCCGTGACCAGCAGGATGGCGGCCAGCGCAGCCTTCCAGCGCTTCTTCTCCATGACCCCGGCGATGGTCCGGGCGGGATTGCCGATGACCCCGATGCAATCGTTGATGAATTCGTTCATGCCGTCCTCCCTTTCTTCTCTTCCCTTACGATCTCGCCGTCCTTCAGGTAAAAAATGCGCTGGGTCAGATCGGCCAGCTCCTGATTGTGCGTGACCATGATGATGGTGTTGCCCTGGCGGTGCAGCCCGCGGAACAGGGCGACGATCTCCTCGCCCGTCCTGGAATCGAGGTTGCCGGTCGGCTCGTCGGCCAGGATGAGCGAGGGTTTGTTGACCAGGGCACGGGCGATGGCCACCCGCTGGCGCTGGCCGCCCGAGAGCTCGTTGGGCCGGTGGGACATGCGGTCGGAAAGCTCCACCGCCTGCAGGGCCCGGCGGGCGATGTCCAGGCGCGCCGCCTTCCTGACGCCGCTGTAGATGAGCGGCAGCTCGACGTTGTGCAGCGCCGTGGAGCGGGGCAGCAGGTGGAACACCTGGAAAATGAAGCCGATCTCCTTGTTGCGGATGGCGGACAGCTCGTCTTCGGAAAGGGAGCTGACCTCCTTGCCGTTGATGAAGTACTTGCCCTCGGTCGGGGTGTCCAGGCAGCCCAGCAGGTTCATCAGGGTCGATTTTCCCGATCCGGACTGTCCCATGATGGCGATGAACTCGCCGCTCTGCACCACGAAATCGATGTTCTTCAGGGCGTAGATCTTCTCGTTGCCGACCTCGTAGGTCTTGCCCAGCCCCTGGACCTCGATGATGGCGGCCATGCTACCTCTTGAGCCTGGAGACCTTGATCCGGTCACCGTCCTTCAGCTTCTTGAGCACGGCGAAGGGGCCGGTGACGATCTCTTCCTTTTCCTTCAGCCCGGAGACGACCTCGATGTACATGTCCCCGGCGATGCCCTTCTCGACCTCGCGGAAAACGCCGCGGTCGCCGGCGGCGACAAAGACGCCCTCGCGCTCGACCTTGGCCCCCTTCTTGCCGGGGTCATCCTTCTCCAGGATCGCCAGGGCGGCGATGGGCACCGTCAGCACGCCCTTCTTTTCCTCGATGATGATGTCGGCCGTTGCCGAAAAGCCGGGCTTGAGCGTCGCCGGCGGGTTTTCCAGGGTGATGACGGTCTTGAAGTCCCTGGACTCGCTGGCCGCCGCGCCGGCCGCGGTGATGGCCGAGTTGCCGACCTCGGTCACGCGGCCGCCCATGGTCTTTCCGGGAATGGCGTCCACCGTCACTTCGGCGCGCTTGCCGGTTTTCACCTTCACCACGTCGGTCTCGTCGACCAGCACCTCCGCCTCCATGACCGACAGGTCGGCGATGGTCAGCAGCACGGTGCCGGGGTTGTTCATGGTGCCGATGATGGCCACCTCGCCCTCCTCGACCTTGAGGCTGGTGACAATGCCGTCAATGGGCGAGGCGATGGACGTCTTGCGGATGGCGTCGCTGGTGCTCTTGAGGGAAGCCCGGGCCTGCTCGATGCGGTGCAGGTTCGACTGCCGGTTGGCCTGGGCGATCTCCTGCTGGATCACGGCGTCCTCGTAGAGCTCCTTGGAGATCAGCCCCTCGTCGTACAGCTGCTTGCGCCGCTCCAGGTACTGAAGGGCCTTCTTCAGGTTGGCTTCCTGGGTGAGCAGGTCGGATTGGGACGAAGAAATGATCTCGCGGTCGCGGTCGGCGTTGGCTTCGTAGATGGCCGAGTCGATCTTGAGCAGCAGCTGCCCCTGCTGCACGACGTCGCCTTCCTCGACCAGGATCTTGAGGATCTTGCCGGCCACATCGGTGCTGATGTTGATGTTCTTCTTGGGCTTGATCTCCCCGGTGGCCGAGACCTTTTCCACCAGGTCCCGCTTCTGCACTTTTTCCACCGTGACCTCCAGGCTCTTGCCGTTGCCCGATCCCAGGACGTTGACCAGCACGATCAGCGCTACGACGGCCAGACCAACGGCTATGATGATCCTCTTCCTGTTTTTCATCCTTGCTCCTGAGTTCAGTTATACGAAACAGGCCGCTTTTTGTTCAGCGCTCCCCGGCGCCGGCAGGTCATCCCCGCGGGAAGACGTTGTCGCGCCGGGGGTTTTCCGGTATAATGGAGCTTCGCGCGGCGATCAAGGAAGGCAAATGAACTACAACTTCAGGGAAATCGAAGGGAAATGGCAGCGCTACTGGCGTGAAAATCAGACATTCCGGGCCGTTGCCGGGGGAAAAAGGCAAAAATACTACTGCCTGGAGATGTTCCCCTATCCTTCCGGGTCGGGCCTCCACGTCGGCCACCTGAAGAACTACGTGCCCACCGACGCCTTCTGCCGCTTCAAGAGCATGCAGGGCTTCAACGTGCTGCACCCCATGGGCTGGGACGCGTTCGGCCAGCCGGCCGAGAACGAGGCCATCCGCCGCAACCGCAATCCGCGCGAAATGGTGCCGGAATACGCCGCCACCTACCGAGAAACCCTGGTCAAGACCGGCTGTTCCTACGACTGGCAGCGCGAGATCAACTCCAGCATCCCCGACTACTACCGCTGGACGCAATGGATGTTCCTGCTGCTGCTGCGCAAGGGGCTGGCCTACCGGGCCACCGCGCCGATCAACTGGTGCCCGGCCTGCAAGACCGGCCTGGCCAACGAGGAGGTCAGGGACGGCCGCTGCTGGCGCTGCGACTCTCCCGTCGAAAAAAAGCCGATGCCGCAATGGTTCTTCCGCATCACCGCCTACGCCGAGCGCCTGCTGGCCGACCTGGAAAAGCTCGACTGGTCCGAGGGCATGAAGGAGATGCAGCGCGACTGGATCGGCCGCAGCGAGGGGGCCGAGGTCGACTTTCCCGTGACCGGGAACAGCGGAGCGGCCATCCGCGTCTTCACCACCCGGCCCGACACCCTGTTCGGCGCCACCTTCATCGTGCTGGCCCCGGAGCACCCCCTGCTGCCGGAGATCACTGCCGCCGACCGTCGCGCCGAGGTGGAGGCCTACGCGCGCAAGGCGCAGGCGGAGTCGGAGATCGACCGGCTGAACGCCGAGCGCGCCAAGACCGGCGTGTTCACCGGCGCGACCGCCGTCAACCCGGTCAACGGCGAGAAGATCCCCATCTGGACCGCCGACTACGTCCTGCCCGGCTACGGCACCGGCGCCATCATGTGCGTGCCGGGCCATGACGAGCGCGATTTCGCCTTCGCCCGCAAGTTCAACCTGCCCATCGTGCAGGTGGTCAGCCGCGACGGCTCCGCCTATGAGCTGGAGGCGGCGGAGGCCGCCGAAGGCATCGCCGTCCATTCCGGCCAATGGAGCGGCCTGCCCACGGCCGAGTTCAAGAAGGCCATCAACCGCTGGCTGGAGGAAAAAGGCGTCGGTCGCCCGACGGTCAACTACCGCCTGCGCGACTGGCTCATTTCCCGCCAGCGCTACTGGGGAGCGCCGATCCCCGTCATCCATTGCCCGGCCTGCGGCGAGGTGGCGGTTCCCGAGGAGCAGTTGCCGGTGCTGCTGCCCGACGTGGAGAACTACCAGCCCACCGGCACCGGCGAGTCGCCGCTGGCGGCCATCGAGAGCTTCGTGCGCACCGCCTGCCCGCAGTGCGGCGGGCCGGCGCGGCGCGAGACCGACACCATGGGCGGCTACGCCTGCTCCGCGTGGTATTTCCTGCGCTTCGCCGACCCGGGGAATGCCAAGGCCTTCGCCGCGCGGGAAGCCCTCGACTACTGGCTCCCCGTCGACCAGTACACCGGCGGCATCGAGCATGCCCGCTCGCACCTGCTCTATGCCCGCTTCTGGACCAAGGTGCTGTTCGACGAGGGATTGCTGGGTTTCGAAGAGCCCTTCCTCAACCTGCGCAACCAGGGCTCGCTGCTGGCCCTGACCCCCGGCCGCCGCCCGCGGCCTCAGGAGCAAGCCGAGGGCGGCGAGGACAGGATCGTCGACTGGATCGTGCTCAAGCACGACGAGCGCGACCAGGTTCCCGCCGAACAGGTGGTCTGGCGCTGGGCGCGCATGTCCAAGTCGAAAGGCAACGTGGTCACCCCCGACGAGATCATCGGCCGCTACGGAGCCGACTCGCTGCGCGTCTACGAGATGTTCGTGGCGCCTTTCGAGGACGACGTCCAGTGGAGCGAGGAGGGCATCCAGGGCTCGCACCGCTTCGTCAGCCGTGTCTGGCGCTGGCTGCAGGCGGCCCTGCCCCTCTACCGCGCGGACTGGCGGAACGGGCCGCCGGCAGCGCCGGAAGCGCGACCGGTGCGCCGCAAGCTGCACCAGACTGTGCAGAAGGTGGGGGCGCAGCTCGAGTCCTTCCAGTTCAACACGGCCGTGGCCGCCGTCATGGAGCTGCTGAACGAGATCTACGCCTACGCGCCGCTGGACCGCGACGCCCTCGTTGCCGGCCGCGACCCCGCGGTCATTTCCGAGCTGGCCGAGACCCTGGACCTGCTGCTGGCCCCCTTCGCGCCGCACCTGGCCGAGGAGGTCTGGCGGCAGCTGGGCGGGGACGGCAGCGTCTACCGGGCGCCCTGGCCGGCATTCGACCCGGAGGTGGCCGCCGCCGAGGCGGTCAACGTCATGGTCCAGGTCAACGGCAAGATCAAGGACAAGGTGACCGTCCCCCTGGACTGCGACGAGGAGACGGTGAAGGCGGCGGTGCTGGCCAGCGAGAAGACGCGGCAGCTGCTGGCGGGCCGCCAGGTGGCCAAGATGATCTTCGTCAAGAACAAGATGCTGAGCATCGTCCTCAAATGAAGCGCCGCACCTGGCTCCTGCTCGCGGCGTCGCTGCTGAGCCTGCACTGCGGCTATCGCCTGGCCGGGCGCGGCGACAACCTGCCAGCGGGGGCGGCGACCATCGCCATCCCCGCCTTCAAGAACCAGAGCTCGAGCCCCCAGGCCGAGCAGTTCGTCACCTTCGCCGTGCGCCAGGAGTTCATCCGCCGCGGCCGGCTGCGCCTGGTCGAAACACGGGCGGACGCCGACCTGCTTCTCGAGGGGACGATCACCGCCTTCAAGACCACGCCGCTGTCCTACTCCGACGCCGGCGGGGCCAACTTCTACGAAGTGCGCCTGACCCTCGACGTGCGCCTGGTGGACATGAGGAGCAACGAGATGGCCTTCCAGGGCAGCGGCCTGGTCTTCCAGGAGACCTACGACACCGAAGGCGCCGATTTCTTCTCCCAGGAAAGCGGTTCCCTGGACAAGATCGCCGCCCAGTTCGCCGCCGCCATCGTCACCTCGATACTGGAAAATTTCTGATGCCCGAGAGCACGTTCTTCGCCTTCATCAGCCGCATGCAGGCCGAGAGGAAGTCCCCGCCCCTGCTCCTGCTGTACGGCTTCAACGAGTTCCTGGGCGAGCACGTCATCGCCGAGGTCGGGCGCGCCTTCGGCCAGCCGCGCACCGAGTTCAACTTCAAGCGCTATTATTTCGACGGCGAGGAGGAGACCGGCTGGGAGGAGATCCTGGACGAGGCCAACAGCTCCAGCTTCTTCATCAGCGCCCAGAAGGTCATCACCGTGGTCCTGCGCGACGAGAAGAAGATCGCGCTGGGGGCCGCCGCGAAAAAGGCCGTCGCCGCCTACCTGCAGAAGCCCAACCCGCACACCACCCTGATTGTCTATGTCTCCCTGGACCTCAGCCGCGACGACTACAAGCAGCTGAAGAAGGAGAAGCTCGCCCGGCTGCGCGAGCACCTGGAGTCGCCGCACACGGTCAGCATCGACCTGGACCGCACCAGCGAGGGGGAGATCAAGAATTTCATCAAGGGCTACATGAAGGAAAGGAAGATCGCCGTCAGCGCCGGGGCCATCGAGCGCATCCAGGAGGTGATGGCTGACGACTTCGCCTCCATCATCCACCAGCTGCCCAAGCTGGAGGCCGCCGCCGCCAGCACCCTGACCATCGGCGTGGAAGAGGTCGACGAGCTGATCACCGGCATCAACTCCCATTCCATCTGGGACCTGACCGAGGCCATCGAGCGCGAGGACGCCGCCGTCTACCTGGACATCCTCAAGTACCTCTTCATCAACGGCGTCAAGCCCAGCTTCATCATCGGCACCCTGATCTCGTACTACCACAAGATCTACACGGCCAAGTTCCTGATGAAGCACCGCTTTTCCACCGCCGACATCGGCAAGGTATTGCAGCAGCCGGCGTTCATCCTGAACAAGTTCATCGCCCTGGTCAAGAACTTCCCCGACGCCAAGATCCAGGCCGTGCTCAACCTGATCTACCGCCTCGACTACGAGTCCAAGACCAGCGGCGAGGAGTCGGCGCGCATCTCGCTGCAGAACTTCGTCTTCCAGGTCAAGCTGCTGAAATAGCCGGAATCCCGCCCGCGAGAGAAAACAGTCAAAAAAAAGCCGCCCCCGCGCCAGCGGGGACGGCCTGCGAAAAATTCGTCGGCTTATTTCAGCGCGAAGGTCACCGTCACGGTGAAAGCCACCGGCTTGGCCTTGCCGTCCTTGACGAAGGGCTCGTACTCCCAGTTTTTCACGGCGTCGATGGCGGCTTCGGTCAGGAGCGGGTCCGGCGACTCCAGCGCGCGCAGCGATTTCACCTTCCCGCTTTCATCGATCACGGCCTCCAGCCTGACGACCCCCTGAAGCTTGTTCTTCAGGGCCTCTTCGGGATAAACCGGATCGACCTTCTTGACCATCTTCGGTTTCTGGGAATCCTCGAGGCGTGTCAGGGCGTCGCCGGCCGGCTTGGCCTTGTTCTTTTGGTCGAGCCGGAAATTAATGGTGACGGTAAAGGCGACCTCCTTGGCTTTGCCATCGACAAGATAAGGCGCGAACACCCACTGGCCGACGGCAGCCTTGGCGGCTTCGGTCAGCACGGGCGCGGGCGAAGAAAGGGTCTGGACCGCCTTGACCCGGCCGCTGGCGTCAATGACGGCTTCCAGCACCACCGCTCCCTCGATCCCCTTCTCCCGCGCTTCGGCGGGAAAGACCGGCTTGACGTCATTGATCTTCCTGGGCTTGTCGCCGCCGGCGAGACGCATGGCGTCCTTGGCCAGGCTGTCCCTGCGAGCCTGGACGTAGAAAGCGACGAAATAGGAGTTCTCGCTGGAATCGCGGAAACCCAGCATGGCCACCTCGCGGTCGGGAAGGACGATCTCGGTGTCGAGCAGGACGTTCTTGATCTTTTTTTCGCCGCCCTCCACCACGCCGACCTTGAAATTCACCACTCCCGGCGCGGGGCGCGGCGTCAGGACCAGGGCATAATCCCGGTTATTGACCTGCACGACCTGCATGACCGAGGGCGGCCCGTCCACCCGCCAGGCCAGGTCGCCGCTGGTCAACAGGGCAAGTCCCGGGTTGTTGAACGCCTTTTGCAGCCTGGCCAGGAGGGCTTCAGGCGCGAAGGCCACCTGCATTTCGCCCGGATCCTGGCCCTTCAGGCGCAGGGGCTTCAGAGAGAACGACGTGGCCACCAGGGATCCGGCGCCCTGGTTCACCGCCGGGCCGAAAAAATGGAGCTTGATGTCGAGAGCGACATCGGCCCGGGCGGGAAGCGCCAGGGCCAGGATCAGCACGATCAGTGCAAAAGCTGCTTTTTTCATGAAAGACCTCCTGTGATCAATTGATTTGTTTTTCAAACCAGACAATGGTCAGCCCCGGCTGATGGGTCTTAAAAATGACCGGCTGGGCTATGCCGTCGCCGATGCGGGAGGCAAGCACGGCAAAGACGCGTGCTTCGTCCTCATCTTCCATGACGGTCACGATGCCTTGCGGCGGATCCGCGGGCGGGACCAGCCGGGAAACGATGATCACGGCGCCCAGGGCGACGGCGGCCAGAAAGATGCCATAGGCATAACTCAGGCGGAAAACGCGGCGCCGGGGCGCGGGGCGCGCGCCGGCGGCGAAGGGACGCAGCGGCGGTTCATTGTCCAGGTCGGAGGGCATCATGCCCAGGGAACGGATGGCCATGTCGCCGAGGGCATCGCCTTGGCAGAAGGGGCAGGAATCCATATGGCGGTCGAGCAGGAACGCCCGCCACGCAGGCAGGGGCAGCACACGGTAGGCAAAGCGCACCCATTTACAGGCCATCGGCCACCTCCTTTTTCAACTTCATCCGCGCATTGAACAGGCGCACGCGCACCGTGTTCTCCGAGCAGCCCTGCAGGTCCGCGATCTCGCGGGCGCTGAAATCCTCGAACACGGCCAGGGAGATCGCCGCCCGCTCCCGGGGGGAGAGCTTCTGCAGCAGCCGCCCGGCGCGCCCGTCGCCGGGGCCGCCCATGGCCGGCGCGGCCGCCGGCTGCCCCCGTTCACGGCCGTAGTCCTGAAAATACTTCAGGAACGTCCGCCGCCGGCGCAGCCGGTCGAGGCAGCGCTTGGCGCCGATGCCCAGCAGCCACTTGACGAAGCTGCGACCGGCGTCGAAGCGGTCGATGTTCTGAAAGGCCTGCAGCATGGCGTCCTGGGCGGCGTCGCGGGCCTCCTCGCGGTCGCCCATCATGTTCCAGCACAGCGCCAGGAGCTTCTTCTCATGGCAGGAGACGAGCCCGGCAAAGGCGTCGCGATCGCCAAGCTGGGCGCTGCGGATCAGCTCCGACTCGGTCATGGGGCCCCCTCTTCCGCATTGTATACTCCCGGCATGGGGATTTCATTCATGGGAAGTGCGGGGAAAATCGCGATTATTCCCTGGGGATGTTCTGCAGGTCTTCCAGGGTCATCAGGATCTCGCGCTGGTTGCGGCTGTTGGCCGGCGAGATGACCCCCTTCTCCTGCAGCTGGTCGATGATGCGCCCGGCGCGGGCGAAGCCCACGCTCAGCTTGCGCTGCAGGTAGGAGGTCGAGGCCTGGCCGGTGGTGATGATGATCTCGGCGGCCTCGAAGAACAGGTCGTCCATCTCCTGCTCCTCCCCCTGCTCTTCCTTCTGGGCGGCATGCTTGATGATCTGGGTGTTGAACTCGGGCTTGGCCTGCTTGGAGAGGTAGTTGACCACGCGCACCGTCTCCGGTTCCGACACGTAGGCCGAGTGCAGACGGATCAGGGTGGCGGTCTTGGGCGGCAGGAACAGCATGTCGCCGTTGCCCAGCAGCTTCTCGGCGCCGATCTGGTCGATGATGGTGCGCGAATCGTAGCGCGAGGGCACGGCCAGCGCCATGCGCGAGGGGAAGTTGTTCTTGATGGGGCCGGTGATGACGTCGATGGAGGGCCGCTGGGTGGCCAGGATGAGGTGGATGCCGATGGCGCGGGCCTTCTGCGCCAGGCGCAGGACGTCGTCCTCGATCTCCCGCGCCGAGGCCATCATCAGGTCGGCGAGCTCGTCGATGATGATCACGATATAGGGGATGGGGTCCCTGTCGTCGAGCTGCTCCAGGTCGTCGTCCTCGGACTGCAGCAGCATCTCGAGCTTCTTGTTGTACTGCTCGATATTGCGCACCTGGAGCGTGGCCAGCTTCTTGTAGCGGTTCTCCATCTCGAAGACGGCCCAGTCCAGGGCGTTCTTGGCCAGCTTGGGATTGATCACCACCGGCGTTAGCATGTGCGGCAGGGAGTTGTAAATGGCCAGCTCGATGCGCTTGGGGTCGATCATGATGAACTTCACGGCCTTGGGCGACGACTTGTAGAGGATGCTGAGGATGATGGAATGAATGGCCACGCTCTTGCCGCTGCCGGTGGCGCCGGCGATCAGCAGGTGCGGCATCTCCTTGAGGTCGGAGATGAAGATGTCGCCGCTGGCGGTCTTGCCCAGGGCCAGCGTGAGCGGCGAGCTCGACTGCTTGTACTGCGGCGTCTCCAGCAGCTCGCGCAGGTGAATGATTTCTCGCTTCTTGTTGGGGATCTCGATGCCGATGGCCTTCTTGCCCAGGATTCGCTCGATGCGCACGTACTGGGCCTTGACCACCAGCGCCAGGTCTTCGGTCAGGTTGGAGACGTCCTTGACCTTGACGCCGACATCGGGGACGAATTCGAAGGTGGTGATCACCGGCCCGGGAGTGTATTCGGCGATCTCGCCGTTGATCTTGAACTCCTGCAGCCGCAGCGTCAGCTCCTGTTTCTTGTCCTCCAGCTCGTCGAGGTCGATCTGGCTTTTCTGGGTGGCGGCGTCCAGGTAGGTCATGGGCGGCGGCTGGTAGCCGGAATCGGGCAGGAACTCCTGCTCCAGCTCGGGAAAGATGCCGCTCTCCTCGGGCAGCTTGCTGGGCTTCTTGATGGCCGCCCTGGAGGCCCCCGCCGCGGCGACCCGCCGTTCCGTTCGCGGCGCGGGCTCCCGTTCCTTCTCGCCCTCTTTCAGCTGCTGCTTGCCCCGGAAGACGAATTTCCCGTCCCCGGCCTCGTACTTCTCCTGGACCTTCTTGCGATCGCGGTTGCGGCGGATGCTTTCCAGCCGCCGGCGCAAGAAAGCGCCCAGGAGCGCTCCGCTTCTGGCCAGCAGGCGCCAGAGGAAAACGATGATGTTCTTGATCGATATCTTGGCGATCAGCACCAGCGAGATCCCCAGCAGGCAGACGAAGAGCGCCGCCGCGAAGACGCCCTTGATCTGGGAGCTGACGAAATTGTTGAGCAGCAGCCCGACCATGCCTCCCGACGGCACCGCCTGGGCGGCGATGGCCGACTGCGGCTTGACATTGGCCAGCAGGCCGGCGAGCGAGAGCAGCAGGATGAAAAAGCCGATCCCCTTGCTGACCGCGCGGCCAATGCGGCGGTTGAAGAGGAAGTAGGCGGTCAGGAAAAGAAAAATGCCGATGAACAGCAGCGCGGCGAAGCCAAAAAGGTTGAAGAGCAGCGCCGAGAGCTCCGAGCCGACCCGGCCGCCGAAATTGGTCACCACCCGCGCCGGGGCCGAGTGGAAAAAACTGGGGTCAAGGGGAGTGTAGCTGACCAGGCTGAAGATCAGGAAAAAGGAGAAAAAAAGCGAAAAGACCGCGAAAATCTCGTTCTTGAGCGATAATTCGGAGTCATCGGGGTTCCCTTTTCTTTCCTTGGCCATCGGCGAAAAGTATAACGATTGGCCTGAAAAATGTCAAGTTGACGCGGGTTTATAGGATTTTCAGGCTGTAGAGCCGCAGCTGGCGGTCCAGGTCGCGGTGGCGGGGGAACTCGGAGCGGACCAGGGCCTTGAACTCGGGGCCGTGGTTGCGCACCCTGAGGTGGGCCAGCTCGTGGTGGACGATGAAGGCGACCAGTTCGTCGGGCAGCACCTGCAGCCAGGTATTCAGGTTGATCTTGCCCTTGGGGCTGCAGCTCCCCCATTTGCTTTTCATGCGCCGGAAGCCGGTCCCCGCAGGCTTCACGGCCAGGATGGCGGCGTATTTTGCCAGCAGTTCGCGGACCAGGGCCAAAAACTCATCGTTGGAGCGGCGCTGCAGCTCAAGCTCCTCGGCCTTGAGGCGCTGGCGCTGGAACCACTCGTGCTTTTCCAGGATCCAGTCGCGGTGGCGGTCGATGACCGGCCGCGGGTCGAGGTGGCGGGGCAGGACCACGCTCAGGCGGCCCTGGCGAAACGCAAGGCGCACGCGGCGGCCGCTGCGGCGCAGCACCTGGCAGCTGATCCCCTCCAGGTCGATGGTCTCCATGGTCCGATCCCAGCGCCTCAGTTCAGCTCATGAACGGCGCCGTACTCGACGATCTCCACCGCGGGGATGCCGATGCCCAGTAGCTCGCGCTGTAGGTTCTCCAGCGCCGCGTCCTCGCCGTGCACCAGGAATATCTTCTTCAAGCGCTGCAGGTCGTGGCGTTTCAGCCAGGCGCTGGTCTCGGCGTAGTCGGCGTGGGCGGAAAAAGCGTTCAGGGTGGCGATCTCGGCCTTCACCTGGTAGGACCTGCCGAAGATCTTGACCTCCCTGGCCCGCTCGGCCAGGCGGCGGCCCAGGGTGTTCTCCGCCATGAAGCCGACGATGGCGACGATATTGTCCGGGTTCTCGATTTGCTGGATCAGGTGGTGCAGGATGCGCCCCGACTCGGCCATGCCGCTGGCGGCGATGATGATGGCCGGGCCCTGGAAGGCGTTGATCTCCTTGGACTCGGCGCTGGAAACGACATAGCGGATGTTCTCGAAGCCGAAGGGGTCGACGTTGACGCTGATGAAGCGACGGATGGTCTCCTCGTCGAAGCACTCGGGATGGATCTTGAAGATGGCGGTGGCGTTGACCGCCATGGGCGAGTCGATGAAAATGGGCAGTTTGGGCACCTTGCCCTCCAGCTGCAGGGTATGGATGAGATAGATCAGCTCCTGGGTGCGCTCGATGGTGAAGGCGGGGATGATGATCTTGCTGCGCCGCGCCTGGGCCTTGTGGATGATCTCGGCCAGCTCGCCGGCGGCCATGCCGATCGTCTTGTGCAGGCGGTTGCCGTAGGTCCCCTCCAGCACCAGGTAGTCCATGGCCGGCATGACCTCGGGATCGCGGATGATCGGCAGCCCGGGGCGCCCGAGATCGCCGCTGAAACCGACGCGCATGCCGCCCGGCAGGGTGATGTGCGTCAAGGCCGCGCCCAGGATGTGGCCGGCATCGAAGAACTCGGCCGTCACCCCGTCCAGGGGGCGGAAGGGGCGGTGATAGTCGCTGGTGACGAAATGCCGCAGAGGCTGGACGGCTTCCTCGGCGCTGTACAGAGGTTCGTACGCGGTCAGCTTCCTCTCCGGGTACTTGGCCGCTTTACCCTTGATGATCTCGTAGTCCTTCTGCTGGATGTGGGCGCTGTCCAGGAGGATGATCTGGGCGATGTCGCGGCTGGCGGAAGTGGTGTGGATGTTGCCCTTGAACCCGTTCTTGACCAGGATCGGCAGGGCGCCCGAATGGTCGAAATGGGCGTGGGTCAGGATCAGGGCCTCGACCGCCGCGGCGTCAAATGGCATTTCCTTGTTCTTGTGGTAGGATTCATCGCGCCGGCCCTGGAACATGCCGCAATCGACCTGCAGCACCCGGCCGTTGATGTCGAGAAAATGCCTGGACCCCGTGACTTCGCGGCAGGCGCCGTGGGAGTAGAGTTTTATGGCCATCATATTTTATACAATTTCCCGGCCCCAATTGCAAGGCCAGGCGGAACCAGGGAAGAATCAGGGAAGAGAGAGGGAAGAAGGAGGGAAAGGCAGAGGGAAGACAAATTGGGAAAAATTCCCTATAAGGGTGTTTTCACTCTCTCTTCCCTCACTCTTCCCTTGTCTTTCCCTCTCTCTTCCCTTTTCTTCTCTGAGCCGGCTATTGCTTCGGTCCGATCTGCAATGAGACCCAGCGCTCGGGGGCCAGTCCGGCGCGCAGGAAGGCGTTGAACTCCTCCAGGCCGATCTTTTCCAGTCGCGCCGCGAAATCCCCCGCCAGGCGCCAGGAAAGCCCGGCCCCCTCCAGGAAGGCCATGGTGGCGGCGCGGCGCTCGCGGCCCTCGTTCTCGCGCCAGAATTCGGCCCGGGCATAAGCCTTGGCGGACGCCAGCCCGGCCGCGTCGATGCCGTCGCTGCCGACGGCCTTCAGCAGACGCTCCAGCTCCACCCGAGCTTCAGCGCTGCGCCGGGCCTCGGTCTTCAGGGTGACGTTCAGCAGCATGGCATCGCGGTTGGGCTGCAGCTCGGCGTTCAGGCCGTACGCCAGGTTGCCGTGGCTGCGCAGGGGCCACAGGCGGCTGCCGATGCCCTTGCCGAGCCAGGATTCCAGCAGGGCGGCCAGGACAAAGTGATCGGCATCGAGCTGCGGCAGCAGCACCGAAAAGGAGACCAGGGTCTGCGCCGTCTGTTTTTCGACGGCGAGCGCGGACGGCGGGCGGCGGGGCGGCAGCGACCGGGACGGCAGCCGCTCCCCGGCGGGGAATCGGCCCAGCCGGCGGGCGATCAGCGGCCGGAGGCGCTCCTCGTCGAGATCGCTGATGACCACGGCGACCATGTTGCCGCCGACGTAATGGCTGCGGAAAAAGGCCTGGATGTCCTTCCTGCCGATGCGCTCCAGCGAGGCCTCGTCGCCGAAGCGCGCCGCCCCGTACCCGGAAGCGCCGAAATAACCGGCGGCCAGGGTCTTGCGCATGAGCGCGTCGGCATCGTCGCCCTCCATCTTCTGCAGGTGGCGCATCAGGTCCTTGAGGGCGCCGACGCGCAGGTCGGAAATGAGTGGCTCGCTCATCATGCCCGCCAGGATATCCAATGTGGCATCCAGGTGGCCGCTCAGTGAACGGATGGTGACCAGCGAGTAATCGCCCATGACCGCCAGGGAAAAGGACGAGCCGAAGTCCATCAGCTGCTGCAGCCTGGCCTGTTCCGTGATCTCCAGGCCCAGGCGGGCGGTGAGATACGCCAGCCCCGGCATGCCGGGGGGGTCATCGTTGTCGCCGCCGCGGACCAGCAGCTGCACAACGGTGATGGGCGCCGACGCGTCCTGCTGCAGGATCACGGCCATGCCGTTCTCCAGGGTGAAGGCGCGGGGCTCGCGGCCCAGGCTCCAGGGGGAGCCGCCGCTTCCGTAACCCGGCGCGGGCAGCAGGGCCGGCAGCAGGAGCAACAGGGCCAGAGCGCGCCGGCTCATGGCGTTTCTCCGCGCAATGGCGTGATGGCCAGCAGCGCCCATTTCCTGCCGCCGAGAAATTTCCCGGCCGCGCGGCGCATGGCGGACGAGCTCACCTTGTCCACGCTTTCCAGGTAGGAGCTGCGGACGGGGGTGCGGTTCAGGAGCAGGTAGCGCGAGCAGGCCACGCTCAGGTTGAGAGTGGACTCGCGGAAGCTCCCGTTGCCGTACTCCATCTGGTTCTTGGCGCTTTCCAGGTAATCCAGCACGTACATGCGGTCACGGGGCAGCACGTCCTCCTTGCTGAAATTAAACGACGATACCCGGCCCATGAAGGACGCCACCTCGCCCTTGGCGGCACGGATGTCCTTCTCCTTCAGGGTCACGTGCAGCACCGCCATGCCGCCGCTGCGCATGGGCGCATAGCTCATGTTCACCCTGTCAGCGAGCAGGCGGTTGCCGCGCAGGACGCTGTTCAGCAGCGGGTTCAGGCCGCCGCCCAGGATATGCGTCAGCAGGCTGAAGGGCAGCCGCTGCTCATCGTTGAAGTCCGGGGCCAGCCAGCCGATGAAAAGGTGGCTTTCCTGGACATCCAGCTCGATCTGCCGCTCGCTGTTCTTCTCCAGGCGCGCCGGCGGCGGCACCTCGGCCGCTGGCGCCGCGGCCCTGGCCAGCGCGCCCCAGTTGCGGCGCACCTCCTCCTCCATGGCGGCCAGGGTGAAGTCGCCGATGACCGACAGGGCGCAGCGGCCCGGCACCAGCCGCGGGGCGCAGAAGGCCCGCAGCGTCTCGACCGTGGCGGCGCGGATGGTGCTGCCATCGCCGTATACCGGCCGGCCGTAGGGGTGCCCGGCGAAGAGCTGCTCCATCAGCAGCAGGCGCCCCAGGAACGCCGGCTCGTCGCGCAGCTGCAGGATCTCCTCGTTGATGATGCGCTTCTCGCTCTCCAGCTGCCGCGGGTCGAGCTCAGCGAAAAAAACAGCCTGGCGCATCTGCTCCAGGGCCCAGGCACTCTCCGCCCCCGGGCATGAAACCTCGAAAGTCATCAGGTCATGGTCGGTGTGGGCATTGTGCGCGACGCCGTGGCGGCGAAGCTCGGCCAGGCGGGACTCGCTGTTCATGCCGCCGCCGCTGCCGAACAGCAGCATGTGCTCAAACAGGTGGGCGTAGCCGCTCGTCTCCGCGCTTTCATCCTTGGTGCCCAGGTCGATGGCCAGGGCCATGCCCGTCAGCGGCAGGTCGCGCTTTTCCTGCAGCAGCACCTGCAGGCCGTTGTCCAGGGTGAAATATTTGGAGGCGGCGCGCTCGCCCGCCGCGGCCGGGGCCGTCCCGCCCGCGACGCACAGCAGGACCAGGCAGCTCCAGGCAAGGCAGAGGAACAGCCGACGGGCTTTCATGCCGGACATTGTAGCAGAAAACAAAACGATTTTACATCGCGGCCGCGGCGCGGGTTTCAAAAAAGTTGCAAATCCGCTATCATCTGCCTCAAGGGAACGCATGAAACTGCACACCAGGATCTTTATCGGTCTGCTGGCCGGGGCGATCGCCGGGTCGCTGCTCGCCCTCTTCGCGGTCAGCGGCGTCGCCGCCATCATCAAGCCGGTGGGCGACCTTTTCATCAAACTGCTGAAAATGATCGCCATCCCCCTGATCGCCGTCTCGATCATGGGCGCCACGGCCGGCTTCGCCGACCTGAAAAAACTGGGGCGGGTGGGGCTCAAGGGGCTCTCGTTCTTCCTCGCCAGCATGGTCCTGGCGACCGCCCTGGGCATCGTCGCCGCCAACCTCTTCCAGCCGGGGCGGAACCTCGACCCGGCCAGGAAGGCGGCGATCCTGGCCGGCATGCAGGCCGATGCCGACCTGCAGAAAAAGGCCGCCATCGGCTCGGGCGCGCCCAGGGCCGGCGTCGCGGACTTCCTGCTGTCCATGGTCCCGGCCAATCCCTTCACCGCCCTGGCCAACGGCGACATGCTGGCGGTGATCACCTTCAGTATCCTGCTGGGGCTGGCCTTCAGCCTCATCGCCCCGCAGAAGCGGGACCGGGTGCTGGAGCTGCTTGACGCCCTCAACGACGCCCTGATCGTGCTGGTGAAGGGGGTGATGCGCCTGGCCCCCTACGCCGTTTTCGCCCTGATCACCTCGGTCATCGCCCAGTTCGGCTTCCATTTCCTGCTGGCGCTGCTCGAGTATTCGCTGGTGACCATCGGCGTGATGGCCGTCTTCCTGTTCGCCTACTACGGCCTGGCCGTCCTCCTGCTGGGGCGCGTCAGCCCGATGCACTTTTTCCGCTCGCTGAGCTCGGTGGGCCTGCTCGCCTTCTCCACCTCCAGCTCCAACGCCGTCCTGCCCGAGAACATGGTCAGCTGCGAGCAGAAGCTGGACATCGACCGCGGCATCGTCTCCTTCATCCTGCCCTTGGGCGCCACCATCAACATGTCGGGCACCTCCATCTACCAGGGTGTGAGCGCCGTGTTCATCGCCCAGGTCTTCGGCATCGCCCTGTCGCTCCAGCAGCAGCTGCTGATCGTCCTCACGGCCACGCTGGCGGCGGTGGGCACGGCGGGCATCCCCGGCATCGGCATCATCACCCTGGCCATGGTCCTGGGAGCGAGCGGCCTGCCGCTGGAGGGCATCGGCCTGATCATCGGCGTGGAGCGCATCCTGGATATGTGCCGCACCGTGCTCAACGTCCTCGGCGACTCGGCCACCGCCCTGATCGTCGACCGCTCGGAGAAGCGGCGCGAGCGCCGGCGCACCTGGGTTTGAGGCAAGATGCGCCACCGCCCCGACGATCCCGGGCTGCCGAAGAAGATCCTCGCCCTCCCGCCCATAGCCGCGGGGCAGGAATGATGGGGCACAAAGACGTTTCCGCCCGCTTCTCATTTTTTGCTATACTCGTTCCGTTGGCCAAATCCGGCCTATCCAGGCCGCTTGAGGAGGATGCATGAAGAAATTCGCTCTCGCACTGTTCGTTTTTCTGGTCGGCATGGCAGCGCCGCTGCCAGGAGAGGTCGCCCCCCAGGTGGACCTGGTCAGCCGCTACGTCTGGCGCGGCTTCGACCTGCTGCCCGACAATCACATGGCCATCCAGCCCTCGTTCACCGTCGACCTGGGCAAGAGCGGATTCTCGCTCAACGTCTGGAGCAGCTTCGCCCTGGCCAACCGCGCTGATTTCAAGTACAGCGACGAGATCGACCTGACCCTGGCTTATGATCTGTCCATGCCCGAGGGCTGGGAAATGTCCGTCGGCTTCACCCACTACGGCTACTGGTTCGCCCAGGATTTTTCGTTCAAGGGCAGCACCTCGCAGGAGATATTCGCCACCGTCAGCAGGACCGATCTGCCGCTGGCGCCGACGCTCGCCCTCTACTACGATATCAACCTGGGCAGCGGTCTTTACGTCACCCTCGGCGGCAGCCATGAGCTGAAAGTGAGCGACAAAGTGAGCCTGGAGCTGGGCGGGCTCGTCGGCTTCAACAGCCGGCAGTTCATCGACAAGACGGGATTTTCCGACATCGATCTCTATGTCAAGGCACCGCTGCTGCTGGGCGGGGTGACACTGACCCCGTCGCTCAACGTGATGATCCCGCTCATGGACGAGGTCAACGAAGACACGGAGGTCTGGCTGGGATTATCCGCGGCCTTTTGAACCGGGAACGAGCGAGTAGGGCTCGTTCTCCGCTGTGGGACATGGAGGTATTCTTCGCCGAAGGATGGATCCGTCGGGAATGCACCGGCGCTTTAAAAAAACCGCCGGATCCACTATCATCCAGGGGGAGGCAACATGAGACGTGATCCAAAACTGTACTTCGCTGTTTTGACGATATTCGCCTGGGCCTGCACCGCAGTTCCACTGCCGGGCGCCGAGCCGATCCGGCCCGCCGCTACCTATTCCATCGTGGCCTTTGACCCTGAAAACGGCCAGATGGGGGTCGCTGTGCAATCGCACTGGTTCTCGGTGGGTTCGATCGTCGCCTGGGCCGAGGCCGGCATCGGCGCCGTAGCCACCCAATCCTTCGTGGAGCCATCCTACGGACCGCTGGGGCTGCAGCTGATCAAGGCGGGAAAGACCGCCCCGCAGGCACTGGCCGCACTGCTGCTGACCGACGGGCACCCCGATGTCCGCCAGGTGGCCATGGTCGACGGCCTGGGGAACGTCGCCGTCCATACCGGCGGCAAGTGCATCCCGGCCGCCGGCCACCGCCAGGGAAAAAACTTCTCCTGCCAGGCCAACATGATGGAGAAGGGCACGGTCTGGGACGCCATGGCCGAAGCGTTCGCATCCGCTCCGGGCGAACTGGTGGACCGCTTGCTGGCGGCGCTGCTGGCGGCAGAGAACGAAGGCGGCGATATCCGCGGCCGGCAGTCGGCGGCCATCGTCGTGGTCAACAACAAGGTTTCGGGCACCCCATGGAGGAACCGCGTCTACGACCTGCGCGTGGAAGACCATCCCCAGCCGCTGCAGGAAATGCAAAGGTTGGTCACCATCGCCAAGGCCTACAATCACATGAACCGGGGCGATGACCTGCTGACCGGGAACGACGTCCCGGGAGCGCTGGCGGAATATTCCCGGGCCATGGCCATTTACTCCGGCAACCCGGAAATGATCTTCTGGCCGGCCGTGACCATGGCCGCTTCGGGAAAGGTGGAGGAGAGTATGCCCCTGTTCGCGAAAGTTTTCAGGCAGGACCGGAAATGGGCCGAGCTGCTGCGCCGCCTCCCGGGCGTGGGCCAGTTCCCCGACGACCCGGAGCTGCTGAAGAAAATACTCTCCCTATTGCCAAAAACCAGGTAACCTTTCAGCCGGAGCAGATAGGACCATGACACTGGGAGCCGATCCGTCAATCAAAGCAGCCTGAATCTTCCCATAGCCACCTGCCCGGCTTACAATTCATTCAATATTTCATCCACTACTTCCGCCAGGTTTCCTTTTACACGGTATGCTCTTGCGAAATCCCCGTTCCTGGTCATGTCGCGCGGGATGACGATGCAGCGCAGCCCGGCCGCTGCGGCCGCCATGAGCCCCCTTTCGGAATCCTCCAGCACCAGGCATTCATGGGCCGGGCAGCCAGCCCTTTTGATCGCTTGCAGATAGGGCTCCGGATCCGGCTTCGCTTTTTCATAGTCTTCCCTGGTCAGGCAGAAATCAAAATAGGGCAGGATGCCGGTCCGGCGATGAATGAGATCAAAGTGGTCCCGACGGGAACTGGTAACGACCGCCATCCGAACGTTGCCCAGCAAACGCTTCAATGCCGCATCCACGCCAGCGATAAGCACTGTTTCTTCGCGCAGCAATTCCATGTAAAGGCGATTTCTCTCCCGGCGCAGGCGTTCGATTTCCTGCGGCGGACAATCCCCTTGTTCAAGCAGGAACCAGGCGCCATGTCCCTGCCGTAAAAAGTACTCCACATACATCTCTTCCGTAAGGAGGATCCCTCTGCCCGCGAAGATCTCGCGCGTGGCCCGGAAATAGAGATGCTCGGTATCCACCAGCAGGCCGTCGTTGTCGAAGAAAACCGCTTTCATCGCCTGTTCTTCAAGGTCAGGTGGATGCTGATGGCGTTGATCGCCGCCGGCGTGACGCCGGGGACGGCGGCCGCCTCGCGCAATGTGGCCGGCCGCGCCCTGGCCAGCTTCTGCCGCACCTCCGTGGACAGGCCAACGACAACGGCGAAGTCCAGGTCGGCCGGGATGGCGGTGGCGGCCAGCTTGCTCATGCGCGCCACCTCTTTCTGCTGGATGGCGACATAGCCCTCGTACTTGACGCAGGCCTCGATGTACGAGGCGTCGGCGAAGGAAAGGTCCTCCGCCGGCGGCCGGCCCAGGAGCGCTTCCAGCCCGGCCCAGGTCATCTCCGGCCTCTTTAGTATCTGCAGGAGGCTCTCGCTCTTGCCGCCGATGCGCGCCCGGGACGCACTGAGCCCGCGGATCGCTTCCCGGCGCCGTTCCAGCAGGCGCAGCTGGCGGTCATGGTCACGGCGGGCGATCAGGCCCAGTCGCAGGGCATGGGCGCCCAGGCGTTCGAAAGCATTGTCTTCGCGCAGCTGCAGGCGGTATTCGGCGCGGGCCGTGAACAGCCGGTAGGGCTCGTCGACGCCGCGCTGGACGATGTCGTCGATCATGACCCCGATGTAGGCCTCCTGCCGCTCCAGCACGAAGGGCGGCTCGCCCCTGGCCTTGAGCACGGCGTTGACCCCGGCCACCAGCCCCTGGCCGGCGGCCTCCTCGTAGCCCGAGGTGCCGTTCACCTGGCCGGCGAAGAACAGGTTGGCCACCCCCCGGCTTTCCAGGCTGGGCAGCAGCTGCGTCGGCTGGATGGCGTCATACTCGATGGCATAGGCCGGGCGCATCATGACCGCCTTGTCCAGGCCCGGGATCGCCTGCAGCATCATTTTCTGCACGTCGACCGGCAGGCTGGAGGAAAGCCCGTTGACATAGATCTCCTTGTTGCGCAACCCCTCGGGCTCCAGGTAAATGTGATGCCGCTCGCGTCCGGGGAAGCGCACGACCTTGTCCTCGATAGACGGGCAGTAGCGCGGGCCGATGCCCTGGATCTTTCCCGAGTACAGGGGCGACAGGTGCAGGTGCTCGCGCACGATGCGGCCGACCTCGGGGGTGGTGTGGCCGAGGAAACAGAGCACGCGGTTGCGCACCGGGCGGCGGGTGTACATGGAGAAGGGCTGCGGCGGCTCGTCCCCGGGCTGCGGCGCGAACTTCGCCCAATCGATGCTGTCGGCGTGCAGGCGCATCGGCGTCCCGGTCTTCAGCCGCAGCACCTGGAAGCCGAGGGCGCGGATGTCCGCCGCCAGCTCGAGGGCCGGGGGCTCGTTGGCCCGGCCGGCGGCATAGGAAGCGCTGCCGATGAAGATGCGCCCGCCCAGGAAGGTGCCGGAACAGATCACCACCGCGTCGGCGTCCAGGGTCCCGCCTTCCGCCAGCCGGACCCCGCAGGCGCGGCCGTGGCGCACCACGATGCCGGCGGCCAGCCCCTGGTAGACGGACAGCCGCGGAACGTTCTCCAGGAAGTCCTTCAGGTGCAGGCGGTAGGCGGCCTTGTCGTTCTGGCTGCGCGTGGCCCGCACCGCCGGCCCCTTGCTGCGGTTCAGCACCTTGAAGTGGATGCCGGTGGCGTCGGCGGCCCGGGCCATGGCCCCGCCCAGCGCGTCGATCTCGCGCACCAGGTGGCCCTTGGCGATGCCGCCGATCGAGGGGTTGCAGGACATCTGGGCCACGGTCTCCAGGTGCATGGTC
>JALOLA010000112.1 GCA_025456205.1 Acidobacteriota bacterium
CATGCTGGTCACCATGCTGCGCGCCGCCGGCTTCGAGTCCTACCCGGCCATGACCATGGCCGGCTCGCGCATCGACCGCATCCCGGCCGACCAGTTCAATCACAGCGTCACCGTGGTCAAGGTCGGCGATGCCTGGCACCTCCTCGATCCCACCTGGGTCCCGGGCGTGCGCGAGCTGTGGTCGTCGGCCGAGCAGCAGCAGGAGTACCTGATGGGCATCCCCGAGGGCTCCGACCTGATGACCACGCCCATCTCGCCGCCGGAGAACCATTACCTGCGCTACCGCCTGGACTCGATTGTCGGCAACGACGGCACCCTGAAGGGGCGCGTGCGCATCGAGGCCGAGGGGCAGTCGGATTCCAATTTGCGGCGCATCTTCACCCGCTTTCCGCTCCACCGCTGGCCGGAAGCGCTGCAGCGGGAGTTCTTCCAACTGCACCCGCAGGCGCGGGTCTCCGGCCTCGTCTTCCCCGACCCCAACGATATCTCCCGGCCCATGCTCATCGAGTTCAGGATCGAGATCCCCGGCTACCTGAAGAAAGGAGAGCGAGCGGCGCTGGTCCGCCCGCTGTCCGCCTCCTTGCCCTTCCAGGGGGTGCTGAACTTCATCCGCCTCAATACGGGTCCGGAAAAGCGGCAGTATTCCTTCCGCCTGCGCAGCTCGCAGCAGGTGGAAGTGCGCGAGACCATGAAACTGCCTTCCGCCTGGCGCGTCCAGGCGCCGCCGACCCTGCAGAAGGTGAGCGGCAGCGGCGCCGATTTCAGCGGCGCGTTCAAGACCGGCGCCGGCCTGGACATCCGGGCCAGGCTGGACCTGAAAAAGAGGATCTATCAGCCCGAGGACTGGGAGAGCGTGCGCAGCGGCGTGCTGGAATTCAGGAAGATCATGGAATCGAACCTCATCCTTTCCCGCGGAGGTGAAAAATGAAGCGGCTGACCATTTTTAGCCTGGCCATTCTGGCCGCGAGCCTGCTGTTCTCACTGGCCGCTGGCTCGCCGCCGGCGCACGACGCCCGCTTTCTCAAGGTGGCGATCGTTTATGAGTTGCACGACGACGGCTCCTGGGACATGACCTGCGAGCAGCAGGCGCGCCTCGACACCTATTACGCCTTCAACCGCGCCCTGGGCGAAACGTTCATCGTTTATAACCCCGGGTTCCAGAAGCTGGAGGTGCTGAAGTCGGAGACCACCATGGCCGGCGGCCGCAAGGTCCCCTCGCCGGAGAACGCCTTCAACGAGGTGCTGCCCTTCGCCGCCCATGGCTTCGCCGATTTTTCCCATCTGCGCGAGATGGTGGTCACGCACACCGGGCTCGAGCGCGGAGCGCTGGTCGACCTGAAATACCGCATCCATACCCGGGCCGGCCTCCTTCCCGTTTTCGCCGGACGCGAAGCCCTGGCCAGGGATTTCCCGGTCGACGCCTTCAGCCTGCTGATCAAGGTCCCGCACGGGCAGGAGCTGCGCCACCGCGTCTTCGGCCTGCAGGCGGAGCTGAAAAAACGTCATGACCCGGAGCAGGCGCAGGATATCTACAGCCTGTCTTTCCTGAACGGACCGCCTGCTGCGCATGAGCCCCAGGCACCGCCGCAGTCGGGCCCGTCCATCGTCTTTTCCGTTGCCGGCGATTGGTCCCGGGCGCTGGCCCTGGCCAATGATCCGACGCCGCTGCCCGCGGCGCTGCAGGAGAGGATCGGCAAGTTGAAAATGCAATATCCCGCCCGCCCCGATCTGATGGCAGAACTGCAGAAGATCGTCGCGGTCGAGCTGAAGGGCTGCCGGCTGGGCAGCGACGCCAGCGGCTGGCAGCCCCGGCCGGCCGTGCGCGTGTTTCTGGGCAACTATGGGACCGCGCTTGAAAAAGCGCTGCTGCTGCGGACCATGCTGGGCCAGGCCGGGATCAAGGCCGAACTGCTGGCCGTGGCCGCCGGCGCCGCCTTCGCCGCCGATGTCCCCGCAGCGCAGCAGCTGGGCGAGTTCTGGCTGAAGGTGAACGACGGCCCCCATGCCCTCTACCTCGATCCCTTCCGCGAGCAGCATGAATTTTTCCCCTATCGCCTCCAGGGGCACGATGCCTGGAACCTGGAAAGGCAGGCGCTGGAGAAGCTGCCGGCAAGCGAGCGGCAGGCGAGCGGCGTCGAAGTATCGGGCACGGTGCAGCTGGCCGCCGACGGCGTCTCCGGCAACCTGGTGGTGGCGGCGCGCGGCATGTTCAACCGCTATAACGAGGCCGCGGCCGACAGCGGAAAGTTCATCGCCTGGCTGCTCCGGCAGATCTTCCCCGTGGAGAAGGTGGAGGTCAAGAAGCTCCTGTCGCTGAGCCGGCGCGAGGTGCGCGTCGAGGCGACCTTCAGCGGCAAGTGGCTGAAAGAGAGCGGGATGAATTTTCTGAGCGCCGATGGCGTTCGCCTGCCGGGCATTTCCGACAGCCTGGTCATCTTGACCCGCCGGGAGTCGCCATTGCAGCTGGAAGCGCCGTTCCAGGTTTCGCTGCAGCTGGACGTGCAGCCGGCCGCCGGATTGAAGCTCGAATACGCCGCACCGGCGCTGGAGCGCAAGAACGGGCTCGGCCGTTTTTCCAGAAGCATGGCAACCGGGAAAAACGGTTCCCTGCGGTTTTCTGCCAACGTCGAGATCGAGAAAGGCGTCGTCGCTCCAGAGGAATACCCGCTGCTGCGCGAGCTGTTGCTGCCTTATTTCGTTCCCGACTCCTGGATGGTGCTCAAGAAGGTAAAATAAGGCAGGGGGATCGGTTTACGGTAGACGGTTCACGGTTCACGGCAAGAGTAGGAAGCGGCAACTGCTGGTTCCTTGAATGTCTTTGCCGTCCACCGTCTACCGTGCACCATAAACCGATTTCTTTGTTTGCCGAGCCCTCTCGTTGCGGCTGAGCCGCCTTGCCAGACGCGTGTGAATGCTCTATAATGAGATCCTGAACAAGGAGAAAAAATGGCCGCTGAAAACGATTTTGTGAAGGACATCACCAAGAAATCCGTGGATTTCTCCGCCTGGTACGTGGACGTGATCAAGAAGGCCGAACTGGCCGATTATTCGCCCATGAAGGGCATGATGGTCATCCGCCCCTACGGCTACGAGATATGGGAGCTGATCCGCGACCAGCTGGACCGCATGTTCAAGGAGACCGGCCATCGCAACGCCTATTTCCCCCTGTTCATACCCGAGTCCTTCCTGAAAAAGGAGGCCGAGCACGTCGAAGGCTTCGCCCCCGAGGTCGCCTGGGTCACCGTTGGCGGCGGCGAGGTGCTTGAGGAGCGGCTGGCCGTGCGCCCCACCTCAGAGGCCATCATCTGCTCGATGTATTCCAAGTGGGTGAAGTCGTGGCGCGACCTGCCCCTCCTCTACAACCAGTGGGCCAACGTCGTGCGCTGGGAAAAGGTCACCCGCCTCTTCCTGCGCACCACCGAGTTCCTGTGGCAGGAGGGGCACACCGTGCACGCCACCGCCGAGGAGGCCGAGGAGGAGACGCTGCGCATGCTGGCCACCTACCGCACGCTGGCCGAGGAGTACCTGGCCATCCCGGTGGTCACCGGCCGCAAGAGCGACAGCGAGAAGTTCGCCGGCGCCGTGCGCACCTACGCCATCGAGATGCTCATGCCCGACGGCAAG
>JALOLA010000066.1 GCA_025456205.1 Acidobacteriota bacterium
GCAGCTGCGTCACCCAGGTAAAAAGGGTCTCCAGCATGATTATTTCACCCCTTTCTGCTGCAGGACCTTGACCAGCTCGTCCTTGGGGAAGAAGCCCTCATGCCGGAAATACTCCTCGCCGTCCTTGTCCAGGAAAACCTGGGTGGGAATGACGCGGATCTTGTAGCTGGCGGCGAAGGGTTCGCCCTCGGGAGTCCAGACGTCGTGGAAGACCACCTTGACCTGGCCGGCATAGTCCTTTTCGATATCCTTCATGATCGGCTGCATCATCTTGCAGGGGATGCAGCGCACCGAGCCAAGCTCGACGAACGTGACCAGGTACGTTTTTTCTTCTGTTGCTCCCTGTTTTTTTTCATCTGCCCTGGCGTTGGCGGCATTGCAGCTCAAGGACAATAACCCCACGAACAGGATTAAACTGATGCTGCGCAAGACCTGCTTTTTCATTTGCTTCTCCTTACGGTTTTACCAGGAATTGTTTTATATCTTCCACGCCCGGCACTTTGCCGGCCGCTTTCACTACGCCATCAACGACCAGCGCCGGCGTGACCATTACGCCGAAAGCCATGATCTTCTGCAAATCCTTCACCTTTTCGATCTGAAAATCGAGATGAAGTTCCTGCACCGCTTGTCGGGCGTTCTCCTCAAGCTTCTGGCACTTGGGGCAACCGGTGCCCAAAATCTGTATCAACATGCTTCCTCCTGAATGTGTTTCATTCGCTATTCATAGATTCCCGAAAATAAAACCGGCCAGGGTGGACAGGATCACCACCAGGCCGGTGAAGACCACTGTTTTTTTCAGGCCCATGACCTTGCGCAGCACCAGCATGCTGGGCAGCGACAGCGCCGGGCCGGCCAGCAGCAGCGCCAGCGCCGGGCCCTGGCCCATGCCCGAGCCCATCAATCCCTGCAGGATGGGCACCTCGGTCAGGGTGGCGAAATACATGAAGGCGCCGGAGATGGCGGCAAAAAAATTGGCGAGCAGCGAATTGCCGCCCACGGCAGCGCTGACCCATGCCGACGGGATCAATCCCTCGTGGCCAGGGCGTCCCAGCAGCACGCCGGCGACCAGCACGCCGCCGATCAATAGCGGGAAGATCTGCTTGGCAAAATCCCAGCTCGAGGTGAACCATTCGCCCCCTTCGCTTTTATCGAAGCTCAGGACCAAAGAAAAGCCGATCACGCCGGCGCCGAAGGCCAGCAGCGGCTGGGCCGGAAAAAGGAAAGCCAAAACCAAGGGCGGAATGGCGGCCGCGATCACTTTCCAGCGCGGCAAATGGAGCCAGAAGACCAGGATCAGGGCCAGCCCCAGGGCGGCCAGGCCGGTGATCAGCCATTTAAGCGAATGGACGACCGCGAAAAAGCCGCCAACGCCGCCGGGCTTGCCCCAGTTGGCGAAAACCAGGATGGCGACCAAGGAGAAGAAGAAAAGGGCATTTTGCCAGAGCGGCCGGCCGGCTTCGGGTTCAGGCATGGTCATTTGGGCGTTGGCTTTTTCCGTCTCTTCCTTGCGGAAGATGAAATGCATCAGCAGGCCGATGACGATGCTGAAAAGAACAGCGCCGACGGCGCGCGCCACGCCGATCTTCAGGCCCAGCACCCGCGCCGTCAGGATGATGGCCAGGACATTAATGGCCGGGCCCGAGTAGAGGAACGCCGCCGCCGGGCCCAGCCCTGCGCCCATGCGCCAGATCCCCGAGAACAGCGGCAGCACCGTGCACGAGCAGACGGCCAGGATGGTCCCGGAAACCGAGGCCACGCCGTAGGCCAGCGCCTTGTTGGCCTTGGGTCCCAGGTATTTCATGACCGATTCTTTCCTGATAAAAACGCCGATGGCGCCGGCGATGAAAAAAGCCGGGATCAGGCACAGGAGCACATGCTCGCGCGCGTACCATTTGGCCAGGTGCAAGGCCTCCATGATCGCCAGGTCGAAGCGCAGGGTCCCCACCGGCAGATAAAACAGGGCCAGGAAGGCGGCCACGATCCACAGCAGCGGTTTCCACTCTCTTTTCCAATCCATAATATCCATCTCCCTACTTTTTCATTGGATCCGGCAGTGGCTACCCGCAGCAGCAGGAGCTCGCTGCCTCCGGCTTCCAGGCGCGGACGGTGACGCTGGCCAGAAAGGTCTCCTGGCCCTGCAGTTTTTCGCTGGGCAGGTCGAGAGCCTCCAGCCAATCCTTCATGATCTCGTTGCCGTACGGGCTCTCCTTCAGGACCTCCAGGCGCGTGCCCCCGGCCGCGGTGATGGCCGCCAAATATTCGTCCTTGAGCACGGCCCCGGAGATGCAGGAGGCATAGGCGGCCTCGTTGTCGCGCAGGAACTCCGGAAGCTCCCGCAGCAGGACGATGTCGGAAACCAGCAAGCGGCCGCCAGGCTTCAGAACCCGGAATATTTCCCGGAACACGCGCTGTTTGTCGGTGGAGAGGTTGATCACGCAGTTGGAGATCACGATATCGGCCGTGTTGTCGGCAACCGGCAGGTTCTCGATCTCCCCCAGGCGGAACTCGACATTGGCAAAGGCGTTCTCCACGGCAATGCGCCTGGCGCGTTCGAGCATTTCAGAGGTCATGTCGACGCCAATGACCCTCCCCTGCGGGCCTACCTGGCGCGCGGCCAGGAAACAGTCGACGCCGGCGCCAGAACCCAGGTCCAGCACCGTTTCCCCGGGCTTCAACTCAGCCGGAGCGGTTGGGTTGCCGCAGCCCAGTCCCAGGTCGGCTTCGCCGGGGATGCGTTGCAGCTGGCCGGCATCGTAACCCGAGGCCAGGTCGGGGCAGGAGCAGCGGCTGCCGCAGCACGAACCACTGTCCCTGGCGATCTTCCCGTATTCCTTCCTGACCGATTCCTTTTTATCTTGTTTCATTGGCACTCCTTTTGCCGTGACCGCTGCGATCTTGCCGCCGCGGGCTCAGGCCTGGCCTTTTTCCCATCCCCGGCGCAGGGCCTGCCCGCCCGCCCGAAAGCGCGAAGCCGCTCCTGGTCCTTCCTGGCCTGCTCCGGCGCTATTTTCTCGCTGATGGCCATGAGCAGAAAGCGGATGAACATGTCTTCCTCGTTCAAGCGATAGAGGATCCAGCGCTCCTGGCGTCGGTCCAATATGATCCCGGCTTCCTTCAGTATCCGCAGGTGGAACGAGAGGCGCGGTTGCTCCAGGTTCAGCGCATGGGCGATCTCGCAAACGCAGAACTCGCCGCCGCCCAGCAGCTTCAGCACCCGCACCCTGGTATCGTCGGCCAGGGCCTTGAAGGTGGTGACGATGTCGCTCATGGATCACCTCATATATAAAATTTATTTTATGCGTTAATATTATAAGCCTATCAAGGGAAATGTCAAGATGCCTTAATTCAATGGCATTACTTGAATCCGCCGACCGCCCGTCGTCCCGCTCGATTCTATTTTAATTGATTTGAAGAGCCCCGCCCGGCGCCGGCGCCGCGCGCGCCTTGCCATTCCGTTTTTTTATGCTATAATCGGGCCATATCCCATCCGCCAAGGAGAAACGACCATGGCCAAAGGCAAGGACAAAGTCAAGGAAAAGTCGAACAAGCCCAAGCTCTCCATCAAGGACAAGAAAAAGAAGAAAAAGGAAAAGCTGGAAAAGAAGTCCGCCATCATGTGATACTGCGGCGGCGCCGCTTTGGCCCCCATCTGGGTGGGTGGGTGGCATTCTCCCCTTTTTACGCCATCAATATAGCCCGCCAGTTCTGGAAATCGGCGTACGGCAAAATGACCCGTATATTCTTATATCGGAACGAACTGGTTTCCCAGGCGATCTCGTGGCGGGCGCCGGCGATATCGATCTTCATGAAGGGGCGGCGAAAACGATAGATCGCCAGCTGGCCGCCTTCATGGCGCAGGCAGCAGGCGCTGATCCGGCGCCGGCCGAAGCCGCCGACGCGCAGGGTGGCATACGGCGTGCAGGTGCCGGCATCCGCTGCGCCGCGGCGCGGGCAGGAGCCGCTGAAGCGATTGGAAAGGTAGGCGATCAACAGGGCCAGGATGAATCCAGCGGCCATCATGCCCAGCAGCATATCCGGCGTTTGCATGAACAGCGGCGAGATCTCCCTTGACAATGCGGCGACCTGCCCGGCCACGCGCGGCGAAACCCCTTCACCGTCGATGCGCAGGTTGAGGATGAAGCGCTCAAATACCCGGCGGCTGAAATCCAGGGAATTGGCCGAGGCCATGTCCGCCCAGTAGTTGCTGTCGCCCTGGTAAAAAATGCAGGCCAGGCGGTAGCCCTTTCCCGCTTTTTGCATGGCATAGAAGCCGCCGGCGAAAAGATCGAGCTCCGCCTGCAGCGGCGTGGCCGGGAAATTCTTTCGCTGCAGACTTTGGTGATCGTCCCGGGCATGTGCGGATGGGCGGCGGAAAAAGCGGAAATTGCCGGCAAAGGCGAAGCCCTGCCAGCCGTTTTTCGCGGCCGCCACGGGCACGTGCCGTCCCGCCGGAAAAACGGAACGCACGCCCATGATCTCCATCTCGCTGCCGGGGATCTCCAGCCGGGAAATGAAAAAGTACACGGCCAGCAGGGGCAGCAGCATCAGCGCGGCCATCACGGCGATCATCCGTCTCCAGGTCATGCGTCATCTCCTCAGGCCAGCAGCAGGGCGACCAGGAACGCCGCGCCGCCCAGCAGGGCCAGGGGCCTGACGGCCCGCCAGGCCGGGTTGGCCCGCTTCAGGATGTTGAACTCGGTGACGAACACCGTTTCGCAGGCCCCGTTGCCCGTGTCGTCACGCACGGTGCTGCTGCCGCGAAAAAACTGGTTGGCCGGCTGGCGGTACTCGGCAAGGTAGCCCTTGAAGTGCACCTGGTCGCCGGGCCGGACCCGGAGGATCCGCCGGCTCAGCCGCCGATCGGCGCTGAGCAGGTGGTTGTTCGACAGATGGCTCCCCGAGAAGAGCATGCCCGTCTCCTCGTCGGGAAACGCGCACATGCAGGTGAAGTCGCGGTTCCAGAATTTCATCTCGCGGTAGACGCCGCTGCGGATGTTGCGGCCCCAGACCAGGCACAGGTCCTTGATGTTGAGGAAATCGTTCCAGCGGCGGTGGGAAATATCCAGCAGCGAATCGCTGCGGTGCTGGCTGACCACCAGGCCCGACATCTCGTAGCGGAACAGCGGCCTCACCGTGTAGGTCACCTTCTTGACTGTGACCGCGAAGGGGGCGGGGAGGTCCTCCTGCGTTTGCTGCGGCTCGCCGTAGAGCTGGGGGAGGATGGCGGACTCGGGCGGCAGGCGGTCGTCGAAAACCATGGCCAGCACCCAGAGGAGCAGGCAGATCAAAAATCCCAGGCGAAAAATCTTGCTCCGGGTTCCGGCCGCGCCACTGATAAAAGAGAGGACCGTCTTTTTCTGCCGGGCGTACGGCGAGGGCCTGGCCGCCTCCACGGCAGGAAAACGATAGCCGCAGGGGCATTCGCTGGCATCATCGGGGCAATAACAACGGCACTGCGGGCAGGTCATGGGTTCCCTCGCTTTTTCGCACCATTGTAAAGGAAAAAGCCGCCGGCAACAAGCCGGTAGGAGGACGCTCTTCGTGCCGCAGTCGTCCGGGACCGATCGGGGCTGCGTTTGTCCTGGACATGCGCTATAATAGATCGAATACCATGTCCATCCGCATCGATCAATGGCTGTGGGCCGCCCGCCTTTACAAGACCAGGACCCTGGCCAACCAGGCCTGCCGCGGCGGCAAGGTCCAGGTCGCGGGCGCGGCGGTGAAGCCGGCCCGGTTGCTGCGCGAGAACGAGGTCGTCGAGGTCAAGCAGCCGCCCATTGTCCGCAGCTACCGGGTCAAGGCGCTGGCGGCCAAGAGGGTCTCGGCCGCCCTGGCCCGCGAGCTGGTCGAGGAGCTCACGCCGGCCGCCGAGCTGGAAAAGCTGGCCCTGGCCCGGCGCGATCCGCTGGGGCTGATCTTTGCCGCCAGGGACAGGGGCAGCGGCCGGCCGACGAAGCGCGAGCGCCGCGACCTGGACAAGCTGCAGGAGGAACCCGAATGAAGGTGCTGCTCCTGGGCGTGGGCATGCAGGGCAAGGCCGCCCTGCACGACCTCTGCCATGAACCCGCCGTCGGAAGGATCGTCGCGGCCGACAGTGACCTGCCCGCGCTGCGCCGGCACGTCCGGGAGAGGGGCTACGGTGACAAGGTCGCCTGCGAACGCGTCGATGCCGGGGACCCCGCCAGCCTCCTCCGGCTCATGAAGGGCGGACACGACGTGACCGTCGACCTGCTGCCCTCGCGCTTCAGCCCGGCGGTCGCGCGGGCGGCAATTGCATCCGGAGTGCACCTGGTCAACACGGTCTACGTCCTGCCGGAGATGAGGGAGCTCGAGCCCGGGATCGCCGCCGCCGGGCTGACCTTCCTCCCCGAGTTCGGCATGGACCCCGGCATCGACCTGGTGCTGCTGGGCCGCGCCGCGGGCCTGTTCGACCGCATCGATACCATCGACAGCTACGGCGCCGGCATCCCCGAGCCCGGCGCCGACGACAACCCGCTGCGCTACAAGATGACCTGGACCTTCGCCGGCGTTCTGCGCGCCTACATGCGCGGCGGCCGGCTGGTGCACGACAACCGGGTGGTGGAGATCGGCAGCCGCGAGATGTTCAGCCCCGGCAATGTTCACGAGGTGGAGATCCCCGGGCTGGGCCGCTTCGAGGCGTACGCCAACGGCGACGCCCTGCCCTACGCAGCCATGCTGGGCATCGACCCGCTGCGCCTGCGGCGGCTAGGGCGCTATTCGTTCCGCTGGCCGGGCCATTGCGCTTTCTGGAAAAAGCTGGTCGACCTGCGCCTGCTCGACGACGAGCCGCTGGAGGTCGACGGCGTCACGGTCAACAAGCGGAATTTCCTGGCCGCGGCCATCGAGCCGCACATCCGCCTCGGCGACAGGGAGCGCGACATCGCCGTCATACGTATCGACGTCAGCGGCGTGAAGGACGGCAGGAAAAGGCGCGCCGTGCTGCAGGTGATCGACTATCGCGACCTGGAGAGCGGCTTCACGGCCATGAACCGCACCGTCGGTTACACGGCGGCCATCGGGGCGCTGATGATCGCCGACGGCCGACTGGCCAGGCGCGGCCTGCTCTCGCCGCTGCGCGACGTCCCCTACGAACTTTTCAGGGACGAGCTGGCCAGGCGGGGCATCCGCGTCAGCGAGGAAATCACGGAGCCGGCATAAGCGCGGCGAGCGCCTCGAGGATGCCGAGCGCCCCTCCGGCCAGGCCGATCTGCCCGGTTGGAACAACGGCTTCAGACAAATTGATGCGCACCAGCATCGTATCCGGGCGCGCCAGCATCCGCTCCGACATCTGGCGCACGCTGGGCACGGCCGTGCCGGCGCCGCACTCGACGATGACCAGCCGGATGTTCCCGAGCGCGGCCAGCCATTTCTGAAAGAGCCGTCCCTGTTCGCTGCTGCGCCGCGGCTGCCAGCCCCAGTCGCCGAACATCAGCACGTTGGGGCGGGCCAGGCCGCCGCAGCGCGGGCAGGCCGGCAGCGGTGACCGGGCGCGCATGGTCTCCCCGTCCACGGCGACCGTCACGCCCTCGGCGGGCCAGAGGTCGTCCCGGCAGCCGGCCAGGCATTGCAGGTGGTGGATCGATCCGTGGCACTCGTGGATCCGCTCCTCTGCGAAGCCCGCTTTCTGGAACTGGCCGTCGACGTTCGAAGTGAAGACGAAACAGCCGCCGGGCTTGGCTCCGCCCCAGGCCCGCAGCCGGGCGAATCCCGCATGCGGGACGGTGGCGCGGTAGAGGCCGAGCCGATGGCCGTAGAAGCCCCAGGCCAGTTCCGGATCACGCGAGAACCAGTCGGGATTAGCCAGGTCGAAAAAATCAAGATTGAGTTTGCGGTAGGGCGGATAGGCGTTCCAGAAGCCCTCGCTGCCGCGGAAGTCGGGCAGGCCCGAATCGACGCCCATGCCCGCCCCGGCGCACACCAGCAGCGCCTCGGCATCGGCGATAACCTCCGCCGCCTGCTTGATCCGATCATCACCATCCCGGCTCATGCCACTTTTTCCTCAGTAATGCGTGAATGTGCTCAACGATCTCTCGTGATGAGTGATGAGAAAGAGGATGCCACTTACTGATCGTGCCCTGCCTTTTCTCATCACGCATCACTTTTTTTGAACAGCGGAGCTATCGCCGATTCCGTTCTCTGGCGCGGCGGCATGAAATTCGACAAGGCGATGCCGGCCAGGCGCACCGGCCGCGTTCCGGCCTCGGTGCGTTCCAGGAGCTCCCCGGCCGCCCGGAAAACATCTTCGGGAGAAAACAGAAAATCCGCGAAAGTCCGCCGCCGGGTGACCTGCTGGAAATCCGCGTACTTGATCTTCAGGGTCACCGTGCGCGCGAGCTTGCCTTCCTCCCGCAGCTCGGTGAAGACCCGGTGGGCGCACTCGCGCAGGAATTCCAGCAACGGCCCCTTCTCCAGGATATCCCTGGGGAAGGTCTCCTCGCAGCCGTACGACTGGCGCTCATGCCAGGGAATGACCGGGCGCTCGTCGATGCCGCGGGCGATATCGAAGAAGTAGCGCCCGGATTTGCCGAAATGCGCCTGCAAAAAATCCAGGGAACATTTTTCGAGGTCGGCAACGGTGCGGATGCCCAGCTTGGCCAGCTGGGCGTCGGTGACCCGGCCGATGCCCGGGATCTTGAGCACCGGCAGGGGGCGGATAAAGGCCATGACCTGCTCGGGCCTGACCACGCACAGCCCGTCGGGCTTGCGGGCATCGGAGGCGATCTTGGCCACGAACATGTTGGCCGCCACTCCCGCCGACGCCGTCAAGCCGGTGGCGGCGAAAATGCGCTCCTTGATCTGGCGCGCCAGGCGGGTGGCGCTAGGCTCGTTCTTCTTGTTGCTCGTCACGTCCAGGTAGGCTTCGTCAAGGGAGACGGACTCGACCAGGTCGGTGTACTCGCGGAAGATGGCATGGATCTGTTCCGACACGCGTTGGTATTTCCTGAAATCCGGGGGAATGAAAAGGCACTGCGGACAGAGGCGCCGGGCCTGGGCGCAGGACATGCCCGAGTGGATGCCGAACTTGCGCGCCTCGTAGCTGGCTGTCGTGGCCACCGAGCGGCTGTCCGGCCGGCCACCGACGACCAGGGGCTTGCCGCGCAGCTCGGGGCGGTCGCGTAGCTCCACGGCGGCATAGAACATGTCCATGTCGACATGGATGATCTTGCGCAACGGGGGAGTGGACTCCATGCTGCAAAATTAGCACGGGGTCTGATATCTGTCAATGTCCGAAAACAGGGGCTTCTCCACTGCAGTAGGGGCACGGCCCGCCGTGCCCCTGCCCCTCTGCCGAGATGGATAAAATGGCATCCTGCATTGCCATCATCCGCGTATTCCATTACAATACAATTTCGTGCATTGAATTTTCGCTCGGGAATTGCCGACCGCCTGGAGAGGAGAAAACATGCCGCTCGACCTGCTGGGAAAGATCATGGCACTTTTGTGCGCCGTGGCCTGGGCCGGGGCGGTCATCCTTTTCAAGCTGGCCGGCGACAGGGTCCGCCCCCTGGCGCTGAACCTCTACAAGACGGCCCTCACCGTCACCCTCCTGTTCCCGCTGCTGCTGCTGCTGCGCATTCCCTTCATTCCCGCCGGCGTCCCGGGCCGGCACTGGCTGGCGGTCGTCGCCAGCGGCATCCTGGGCATCGCCGTCTCCGACACGCTGTTCTTCGCCTGCCTGAACCGCCTGGGGGCCGGCATGACCGCCATCGTCGACGCCCTCTACGCGCCCTTCGTCATGACCGCGACCTGGCTGTTCCTGCTGCAGAAGCCGCGCCTGGAGCAGGTCGGCGGCGCCCTGCTGGTGATCGCCGCGGTGCTGACCGTCGCCTACCGCAAAAGCGGCAGCCCCCTGCCGACGCGGCGGGTGATGAGCGGCATTCTTTACGGGGTCGCGGCCATGGCCGTCATGGCGGTCAGCATCGTGCTCATGCAGCCGGTCCTGAGCGGGGCATCGGTCTTCTGGGTGACCGAGCTGCGCATGCTGGCCGCCCTGGCCGTGCTGCTGGCCATGTTCGCCTGGCAGAAGGAACGCCGGCAGCTGCTGGCGCCGTTGTGGCAGAAGGGCAGCCGGCATTACGCCTTCTGGGGCGCGCTGCTCGGCAACCTGCTCTCCATGACGCTCTGGGTGGGGGCGTTCAAGTTCACTTCGGTCAACTCGGCGGCGGTGCTGAACCAGACCAACACCGTCTTCGTGGTGGTCCTGGCCAGCGTGTTCCTCAAGGAGTCCTTCACCCGCCGCCGCCTGCTGGCCACGGTCCTGGCGGTGGCGGGGTCGCTCCTCGTTCTATTGGGCTAGAGAAGAAGATGTTAGATATTAGACGCCAGACGTTAGCAAGAGAAAGCAATGAACAAGATCTACATCTTCAGGACATTAGATCTGACAAATGCGATTTTCTTGCTAACATCTAACTTCTAACGTCTGATATCTGAGTTCATCAGTGGTTTACAAGCCCCCCACTCTTTGATAAAATCGGATCATGAAGCTCTTTCTGCCCATCTCCCTGCTCCTGCTGCTCGTGCCGCTGCTGCTGCCGGCCGCCGGGGACGAAGCCGCGTTCGCCGCCGCCCGGGAGAAGATGGTCAGCGAGCAGATCCTGGAGCGCGGCATCATCGACGAGCGCATCCTCGGCGCCTTGCGCAAGGTCAAGCGCCACCTGTTCGTCGCCCCCTCCTACCGCGACCGGGCCTATGGCGATTTCCCCCTGCCCATCGCCGAGGGCCAGACCATCTCCCAGCCCTACATCGTGGCCATCATGACCTCGGTCATCGCCCCGGATTTCAAGAAGAAGGTCCTGGAGATCGGCACCGGTTCCGGCTACCAGGCCGCCGTCATGGCCGAGCTGGTCCGCGAGGTCTATACCATCGAGATCTTC
>JALOLA010000067.1 GCA_025456205.1 Acidobacteriota bacterium
GCCGTCATGCCGTCGCGGCTTTCGACCGCGCGCACGGCGACGGTGGCGTCGTAGGTCCGCTCGTCGCCCATGACGCCGACGCTGCGCACCGGCAGCAGCACGGCGAACGCCTGCCAGACCTTGTCGTACCAGCCGCTGCGCTTCAGCTCGGCGATGAAGATGTCGTCGGCCTGCTTCAGCACGGCCAGCTTGGCCGGGTCGACGGCGCCCAGGACGCGCACGGCCAGCCCGGGCCCGGGGAAGGGATGGCGGTCGAGGATGTCGGCGGGGATGCCCAGCAGGCGCGCCACCTGGCGCACCTCGTCCTTGAACAAAAACTTGAAGGGCTCGATGATGCGCCCCTGCTTCTCCAGCTTCTGCACCTCGCGCACGCGGTTGTGGTGCGTCTTGATGGTCTGCGACGGCCCCTGCACCGGGTTGCTCTCGATCACGTCGGGATAGAGCGTGCCCTGGATGAGGAAATCGAAGCCCTTGAGGCCGCGGAAGAAGACCTCGATGAAGGTGCGGCCGATGATCTTGCGCTTGCGCTCGGGAGAAGATACGCCCTTGAGGGCGACCAGGAAGCGGCGCGAGGCGTCGATATAGGTGACCTTCAGCCCCAGGCGCCGGCGCAGGTTGTCCAGCACCTCCTGCTCCTCGTTCAGGCGCAGCAGGCCGTTGTTGACGAAGATGGCCGTGACCTTGTCGCCCAGCGCCTGCTTTACCAGCACGGCCAGGGTGGTGGAGTCGACGCCGCCGCTGACGCCCAGCACCACGCGCTTGCCGCGGCACTGCGCGCGCAGCTTGGCGATCTCCTCCGCGACGAAGTTCTTCATGCTCCAGTTGCGCGGGGCCTGGCAGACGGCGAAAAGGAAATTGGCCAGGATCTTCCGGCCATCCTGGCTGTGCATGACCTCGGGGTGGAACTGCACGGCGAAGATGCGCCGCGGCCGGTCCTCGATGGCGGCGATGGTGCCGTCGGCGGAGCGGGCGGTCACCGCGTAGCCCGGGGCCAGCTCGGCCACCGAATCGCCGTGGCTCATCCAGACCGTGCTGCGGTCGGTCACCCCGTCGAGCAGGGGCGATTCGCGCTCGATGTGCAGCTGGGCGTTGCCGTACTCGCGCTGCGCCGAGCGCAGTACCTTGCCGCCCAGCATGCGCGTCAGCAGCTGCATGCCGTAGCAGATGCCCAGGATGGGAATGCCGGCGGCGAGCAGCTTCCTGTCGACGCGCGGCGCTCCGGGGGCCAGGGTGCTGGCCGGGCCGCCCGAGAGGATGATGCCGGCCGGGGGCGCGGCGAGGACCTTCTCCAGGCCGTAATGGAACGGCTGGATCTCGGAAAAAACGCCCAGCTCGCGCACGCGGCGGGCGATGAGCTGGGTGTATTGCGAGCCGAAATCGAGGATCAGGATTTTGTCATTCATGGATGGCTGAATCTTAGCAGATTCCCGTGGGTGGTTCAAGTGCCGGTTCGGCCTGCTTGCGGCGTTCATTTCCCATTGTTCCCGGGCTTTTGCGCCCGGGCGCAGTTTGCAGTTGACTTCCCCTGGACTTTCCTGTAGAACCGGCACGTCAGGAAAAAGGATCCTGCGCGAAAAATGATGCGATCGCCAAAAAGGAGGGTGAAATGAAAAAATGTCTTGTCGCCTGGGCGCTGTTCAGCCTGGCACTGGCTCTCTTTTCAAAGAATGCCTTTTGGAAGCCCGGGATAAAAATGTCGCCGGTTTCGGTGATCGCCGGCCAGGCGGTCGAGTTCACCGCCTTTCTCAACATCGAGGGCGAGATCGGCACCGGCCAGGTGAACTACATGCAGAACCTGCGCTTTGTCGTCAAGGTGAACGACGAGGTGATCCATGACAAGATCCTCTATTACTTCGGAGATCCCGGTTTCGATTATCCGATCAAGGCGAACTGGGTGGCCAAGGGCGGGACGCACAAGGTGACCTTCACCGTGGAGGCGACCGATTCCTTGACACCCGACTCGAACCCCAACGACAACTCGCTACAGCGGACTTTTTTCGTATACCAGACCGCCCCGATCAGCTCGAATCAGCCGCAGGGAACGCTGACGCAGCCCGGCAAACCGCAGAACCTGCAGGCCGGCAGCGGCCAGAACGTCCAGATCGATCCTTGCCTTCCCTACCAGAATGCGGCCACCGACCTCGTCGTCAACTCCATCAAGGCCAGGCGAGGCGCGGACGCCAGGTGGGATTTCACGGCCACGGTCCAGAACCTGGGCCAGCGCTGCCTCAAGACGGTGGAGTACGAGCTCAAGAACTTGAACGTGATACTGGCGGCGCGCACCGCCGGCAATCACGGTGCCGCCGCCGGATACTTTCTCTCCGCCGGGCAGACGCGGGTGATCGAAGGTTCGTTCAGCGAGCCGGCCGGCCTCACTTTTTATTATGCCGGCGGCCGCAAAACCATCGATCTCGAGTTCATCATCGATCCCGCGCAGAAGATCCCCGATCCGAATCGTCGCAACAACCGCAGAATGATCCCGATCCTTATCGAATAGGTCCCCGGTCGCCATCGCAGTAGGGGCGGCCCGGTTGATTCCTGCTTGCGGCATCCTCATGCTTGGGCGCGAATGGCCCGAAAACGAGGCCATCTTCCGCCGGCTCTGCCGCCTTTGGCGGGCATGGACATCGCCGCCACCGGAAAAAATATTACCCGGCGCTGAGATTTTGCGCGCTTTCCGCTATTCAATATGAGCGCGGATCGGGACGCGCGTTATTTCAAGGAGGATGCCACGATGAAAGCCATGAATTCCGGCCGCGTGCCGATATCCCTGTTCGTCATCGCCGCCTTCGGCGCCATGCTCTGCTTCTGGGCTTACCCCGCCCCGGCGGCGACGGCCGCCCCGTCCGCGGAGGAAGCCGCGGGCGCCACCGCGGCCCCGGATGAGGAGGAGGGAACCGGATTCATCGAGTCGGAATCCACCCCTTCGGCCCACGGGAAAAAGGGGAAATTCCCCTGGCTGGTCGCCGCGGTGGTCCTCGTGGCCGGCGGCGCCGCCCTGTACTTCCTGGTGCTCAAAAAGAAGAACTATACGCTGACGGTGAGCGTGGGCGAGGGGGTCACGGGCACGCCCGCGGCGGGGACCGCAACCCATAAGAAAGGCACGGTGATCAACTACAACTACTCCCTGCAGGCCGGCTACGACAACCTGGTCGTGACCCTGGACGGCGCTCCAGTCGCCGCCAGCGGCACGGTGACCATGAACGCCGGTCACATCCTGGAGGCCGCGGCCACCAAGACCTTCGTCCTGACGGTCACCCGGGGGGGGCACGTCGAAGGCACGCCGGGCAGCGGCAGCTATAACCATGCCCGCGGCACGAACGTCGCCTACAGCTACGCGCCAGCCGCCGGCTATTCCAACCTGGAAGTGAAGCTGGACAACGTCCTGGTGCCCAACGCCGGGACGGTCGCCATGAACGGCAACCATACCCTGACGGCGCTCCTGAGGGGGGCCAACCTCACGGTGGAGTCGACGCCCGCCGGCGCCCGCATCTTTATCGACAATGTCGACAGCGGGCGCACGACCCCCTATACTTTCACCTACAACACGGCCGTGACCAGGACCGTGCTCCTGCAGCACTCCTGCGGCTACAAAGAGTACTACCAGAGCGTCAGCGTCGCCGTCGGCGAAACCAAGACCGTCAGCCATGCCTTCGTGGCCGGCATCAAGGAGGACTTCGAGGTGCCGCCCTCCTCTTGCTGGCTGCCCTATCATGCCGCTAGCTGGGGCGACACCGGCCACGGCGAGTATCGCTATTCCGGCGCCGCTTCGCGCTGGTCCACCAGCGCCTACAACTTCCCCTTCTCCGGCAATTACACGGTCATCATCAGGATCAACCGCAAGTCCGGCATCACTGCCGCCCCCAACGGCTTCTTCCTGGGCAGCGGCACCGACATGACCAACGCCAGCGGCTATGTTTTTTACTACTATGCTTCCCCGGGGCAGTACGGCATCGTGCGCACCACCAATTTCAACTTTGTCACCGCCACCGGTGCGGCCTTCCCGATCAAGGCCCTGACCGCGTCGGCGGCCATCAAGGCCGGCCTGGGCCAGTTCAACGTGCTGAAGGTCGTCAAAACGGGAAGCCAGTACACTTTCTATATCAACAACACCGCGCTGCATACCTTCAACGATGCCACCCACGCCGCCAGCATCGTCGCGCTCGCCCTGTACAGCGGCGGCGTCTCCACGCTCGTCGAGTACGAGTACGTCTATCTGAACCCCAGCGCCTGAGCAACACCGGCCCCGGTTCGGCCGGGGCGGAGGGTTCTGCTCCCGAGCCGGCCGCACCGCCGGGCGCCGCGTTTGACTTCCGGCGCCGGCGACCGTATACTGGCCGCCGATGCCCGAGCTGCCCGAAGTCGAGACCATCGTCCGCCAGTTATGCCGACAGATCAAGGGGAAAACCATAACCTCCGTGCGCCTGCTGTGGCCGCGCACGGTCACTGGGTGCAAGGCCGAATTCTGCCGCCGCCTGCGGGGCATGACAGTGGCCGGTGTGTCACGGCGCGGCAAGTATATCGGCGTCGAAGGCGTTGACGGGACGTTCTTCACCGTCCACCTGCGCATGACCGGCAAGCTGGTGGGGGAGATCTCCTCCGCCGACCGCAAGCACCTGCGCACTCAGTTCACTTTCAGCGACGGCACGGCGCTTTATTTCGTCGATGCCCGCAAGTTCGGCCGCCTGCGCCTGTGGACCTGCCGCGGCCAGGCCTGCCCGAGCCTGGGCCCTGAGCCGCTGCGTCCGGCCGTGGTGTTGACATCTCTGCGGCGCTTGAAGACCCGGCGGCCGATCAAGAGCGTCCTGCTCGACCAGACGGTCCTGGCGGGTATTGGCAACATCTACGCCGACGAGGCATTGTTCCAGGCCGGCATGCATCCTTTGACTCCCGCCGCTTCCCTGGGCGAGGCGCAGCAACAACGATTGGCTTCGGTCATTCCCAAGGTCTTGCGCCAGGCCATTCTCCGTCGGGGAACCACTCTTCGCAACTACCGCACCGTCGCCGACGAGAGCGGCGAGAACCAGGAGCACCTGAACGTCTACGGCCGCGCCGGCGAATCATGCTTCCAGTGCGGCGCCTCGATCGAGAAGATCCTCATCAACGGCCGTTCGAGCCACTATTGCCCCAGCTGTCAGAAGAAGATGTCAGACGTTAGACGTTAGACGTTAGACGTTAGACGTTAGACGTTAGTAAAACCAAAAAATGACTTGGATGAGAGAACAGAAGTCAAGAATACCTTTTATATCCAGATGAGAACGGTCAATCTCTCTTTCCAGCTAACCACTAACGTCTGACGTCTAACGTCTCAGGCTCGCTCTAGATCCTGGCGAGCAATGACGATATCCAGGAAGCGATGGCGCGAGCCAATGAAGCCATCATGCCCGGGATGCGCTCGTAGTTGAAGAATATCCATGCGGCCAGGACGATGACCAGCAGCAGGTTCAGCAGGAAAAAGCGTCTCGGGTTCATTTTGCGGCGTCGCGGCTGGGGTTTGGGGGCGGGTTTGGGGGCCGGGCTGCCGCCGCCCTGGCGGGTCTTTTCGCGATCGTCCGCTTTCGCCAGGTCGCCGAACTTCGGCTTGTCGGCCTTGGGCAGCTTGAACGGCCTGAACAGCGGCTTGATCAGCTCCTGCCACTCCTTCTCCGTCGCCGGGCGCTTGCCCCGCTCCTTGGCCATCATGCGGTCGAGCAGCGGCTGGAAGGCGGCCAGGTCGTCGGCCAGGCGCGGCACGGGCTCGGTCACGTGCTTCATGATGACAGTCATGGTCTGGCTGCCCTTGAAGGGCGGCGCGCCGCTCAGCATTTCGTAGAGCACCACGCCCAGGCTGTAGATGTCGCTGCGGCCATCGGCGCGCTTGGCGTTCAGCTGCTCCGGGCTCATGTAGCGCGGCGTGCCCATGGCCATGCCCGAGCGCGTGAGCTGGGTGGTCGACTCCAGGACGCGGGCGATGCCGAAGTCGAGGAGCACCGGCGTGCCGTCGGCGCGGAACATGATGTTGTCGGGCTTGACGTCGCGGTGGACGAAGCCGCGGGCGTGGGCGTAAAACAGAGCTGTCGCCACCTGGTTGGCGATGGTCAGCGCTTCGTCGGGCACCAGGCGGCCGCGCTCCTGCAGACGGCGCTTGAGGCTCTCGGGAAAGAATTCCATGGCCATGAAGCGCAGCTCGGGAGTGCGGCCGGTCTCGTAGATGCGCACGATGTTCGGGTGGTGCAGGCTGGAGATGGTCCGCGCCTCCTTGATGAAGCGCCGCACCGCCACCGTCTCGGCGAAGCGCCGGCGGGCCAGCACCTTCACCGCCGCCAGCCGCGAATGCCGGTGGTCGAGGGCCAGGAAAACATCGGCGGCGCCGCCGCTGCCGAGGAATTTTTTCAGCTCGTAGCCGGGGACCTCCGGGAAAACGGCCATGCTAGCTGCCCGCCTTGCGCGGTGGAGCGGCAGCGGCGCCGCCGCGGCTGCGGTACATGGCCTGGTCGGCCTCGCGCAGGCATGCCGCGATCGTGCCGCCGATAAATGTCCCGGCGCCAAGGCTGACCGCCACGCTCAGGCGGCGGCCGTTGAACTCGAAGCCGTGATCGCGGATTTTTTTCCCGACGGCATCGCACAGGATGCGCGCGCCCTGGGCATCGGTCTCCGGCAGCAGGAAAAGAAACTCGTCGCCGCCCCAGCGCGCCACCAGGTCCTGGGCGCGCAGGGAGCCGGCGAACAGGTCGGCGGCGGCCTTGAGCACGAAATCGCCGGCGTCGTGGCCCATGGCATCGTTGACGGCCTTGAAGCCGTCCAGGTCGGCCATGACCAGGGTGAAGGGCTTTTGCGAGCGCTGGAAGCGCTTCGCCTCGCGCTCGATCTCCTCCATGGCGGCGCGGCGGTTGGGCAGTCCGGTCAGCTGGTCGCGGCGGGCCAGTTCCTCCATCTGGCGGTAGGCCTTCTCCAGCTTGCCCTGCTGGGCCCCGATGCGGCGGTTGGCCTCCTCCAGCCAGAGATTGGCCCTGGCCTTGATGCGGATGCCGCGGAAAAGCACCGCGGCCAGGAGCAGCACCAGCAGCGCCAGGAAAAAAAGGAAGTTGCGCTGGTTGCGCCCCTTGGCCAGCGCCAGGGCGGCGATGCGCTTTTCCTGTTTCAGCAGCTCGTTCTCGCGCTGCTTCTTCTCCACCTCGTAGCGCGTCTGCATCTCCACCGTCTGCCGGGTCCTCTCTTCATTGAACAGGCTTGACCACAGCTCGTGATAGCGGCGGTGATCGGCCAGCGCCCGGGGGAAATCGCCCAGCTTTTCATGGATCAGCGTACTGAGTTGCAGGATATTGGACAGGTCGCGGTTCTGGCCCGCTTTTTCGGCCAGGGGCCGCGCCTCTTCCAGGGCGGCCAGCGCCTCCGCATAGCGGCCCAGCTGACGCAGGCAATCGGCGATGGTGTGCAGCGAAATGATCGTGCCGCGCAAATGGCCGATGCGGCGGTCGATGGCCAGCGCCTCGCGCAGCATCGGCAGCGCCTTTTCCGGCTGTCCCTGCAGGCGGTAAAACTCCCCCATGTCGTGCAGGCCGTTGGCCAGCAGATCGGGTTCCCCGTGCTCGCGGGCCAGTTTCAGCGAGGCTTCCTTGTAGGAGAGGGCGTCGGCGTATTTCTTGTTGAACAAGTGCACGTTGCCGATCTCGTTGAGGGACATGATGACGCGCCGGCGGTTGCCGAGCGTCTTTCCCGACGCATAGGCGGCGTTGAAGTATTTCAGGGCCAGGTCGTAGTTCTCCAGGTCACGGTGGGTGTAGCCGATCAGGTAGGCGCTGGCCGAGGCGACCTCGCGGTCACCGCTCTTCTCGGCCGCCGCCTCGGCGCGCATCAGGAGTTCGAGGGCCCGGTCGTGCTCGCCCAGGACAAGCTCGCTCAAGCCGGCCCCCTTCAGGAGGCGCGCCGGGGAAACGACGCCGTGCCCGGCCGAGATGGCCAGCGCTTCCTTGAACGTGAGCCGGGCCGCCTTGTGGTCGTGCCGGTCCTGCTCGGCTTCGCCGCGCAGGGTGAGCGCCATGGCCAATTCCCCGGCGACCGCCTGCTGCTCCGCTCCGCCAGCGCTCGCCAGTTTTTGTCGCAACGACTCGATCTCTCCGCCGGGGGCGGCGGCCATGGCCAGGCCGGCGAGGCAGACAAGAAGTGCGACCGCTCTTTTCATCGCTGGATGCCGGCTCATGGTAGGCAATGCCGCGGAAAAAGTCAACCGGACGGGAGCCTGCCGGGTCAGGAGATTGAAGGCGTCTCCCTGCGGTAGAGCCCCAGGAGGAGGAACAGCCGCAGGCCGCCCCAGAGGGTGAGGAACGCGCCCAGGCCGGCGACCAGGAAACGCCTCCAGGGCGAAGCGACGACGGCAGGGGCCAGGGCGATCGCTTCGTTCAGCGCCAGGCCGAGCAGCAGGAACAGCAGGCCGCCGAGCGCGACGCGGGCCAGGCGAACCGGCAGGGAGCCACTGTCCGCCGGCAGCCCCGCGCGCGCCGCCAGGGTGAAGGCGGCGTTGATGCCGATGTAGAAGCCGGCGAAGGTGGTGGAGAGCAGCGAGAAGAGGGCCAGCAGCGCCGGAAGGATGAACAGCAGCAGGAAGTAAAGGAATCCCGGCAGGGAGGAAACAATGCCGGAGCGCGCGGCCGCGAAAAAGCGCCGCAGGCGGATGTCGTCGCCGATGAGCTTCCAGGCGGCGAGCAGCACCATCCCGCCCAGCACGGCCCCGCCCAGCACGTCGGCCAGGAAGTGGACGCCGAGGTACAGGCGGGTGAACGCGACCAGCGCCACCATGAAGGGAGCGAGCCAGGCCAGCGCACGCTTGCGGAATACGACCGCCAGGCCGCCCCACATGGCGACGGCCCCCGAAACATGGCCCGAGGGAAAGCCGAACGACATGCCCTTCAGGCGGAAGGCGTCGACGGCCGCCTGCTGTGGCAGGGACAGGAAGCGATCTCCGCCCATGGCACGCAGGGAGGCTGCGGTGTCCCAGCCGCTCTCCAGGCAGGCGACGCGGGAGTCCACGAAGAACGGGCGCGGCAGGCCGAAGAACCCCTTGGCGAACTCGCTGGCCAGGGCGGTCCAGGCGATGATCTGGAAGAGGAGAAAGCCCCGGCGCAAATTGAAGCCGAACATGACGGTGATGACCATGGCGATGACGATCTTGTAGTAGCCGCTGGCCGTGATTTGCAGCATCAGCCAGGTCAGCCAATCGGAAGCCAGCGACTGCAGGGCGATATGAAGCTCGGTTTGGAACATGGCGCGCACCTCGGGCCGGGATTTTCCGCTATTTTCTTATTTACCTTGTTCTTTGTCAACCGTTGAGCGGTTGACAAGATAACCTTTTTGGTTTATTTTCCGTAAGGAAAGCTTACCTGACATGATTTTGCCCGGGCGGTCGGGCCTGCCGGGTCAAACTGCAAAGTGAAGGATGCGAACATGAAGAAAAAACTGACGCGCAAGAACATGGTGCTGATAGCGCTGGTTCTCCTGGTGGCGGCGTTCCTGGGCTGGAAGATCTACCAGAAGGCGAAGAGCGGGGAGGGTGGGCCCGGCGCAGGCGGCGTTGCCGTGGCCGTGGAGATCGCCCCCGTGGAAAAGGGGGCGATGCGCGACCTGGGCAGCTTCACCGGCACGCTGACCGCCAGGTCACGCGTCGTCGTCGCCCCGAAGATCTCCGGCCGCCTGAACCGCCTGCTGGTCGACATCGGCGACGCGGTGCGCAGCGGCCAGCTCCTGGCCGTCCTGGAGGACGACGAATACCGCCAGCAGGCGCTTCAGGCCGAGGCCGACCTGCGCGTGGCCAAGGCCAACCGCGAGGAGGCGCACAGCTCCCTGACCATGGCCGAAAGGAACCTGGAGCGGGCCCGCGCCCTGCACCAGAGCGGCATCCAGAGCGATGCCCAGCTGGACCAGGTGGTCTCCGCCTTCGAATCGCAGAAGGCCCGGCTCAGCGTGGCCGAAGCCCAGGTGGCCAACCGCGAAGCGGCGCTGGAGAGCGCGCGCGTGCGCCTCTCCTACACCCAGATCCGCGCTTCCTGGGACCGGGGCGGGGCCGTTCGCTACGTGGGCGAGCGCTTCGCCGACGAGGGAGTGCTGCTCACCGTAAGCACGCCCATCCTCTCGATCGTCGAGCTGCAGCCGATCCTCGCCGTCATCAACGTCACGGACAAGGAATACTTCCGCCTCAAGAACGGGCAGGCGGCGACCATCAGCGGCAGCGCCTTCCCGGGAGAGGAGTTCCATGGCCGCATCGTGCGCATCGCGCCGCTGCTGCAGGAGGCGTCGCGCCAGGCGCGGGTGGAGATCGAGGTGGACAACCCCAAGAAACTCCTCAAGCCGGGCATGTTCGTCAACGCCCGGATCGAGTTCACCCGCCGCGCCGGCGTCCCGGTCGTCCCTTACAACGCCCTGGCCAAGCGGGGCGGGGAGCAGGGGATCTTCATGGTCGACCTGGCCGCCCAGACCGCCCGCTTCCTTCCTGTGCGCACCGGCATCGTGGAAGGGGGAAGGGTGGAGATCCTGGAGCCCAGGGATGTTGCCGGGCATGTGGTCGTCCTGGGCCACTACCTGCTTGAGACCGAGGGCCGGGTGATCCTGCCGGCCCGGGCCGCCGCCGGCGGCGCGACAAAGCCGGACCTGAAGCCGGCTGGAGGCGGCAAATGAACATCTCCAGCTTTTCCGTCCACCGCCCGGTCTTCACGGTGATGCTCGTCCTGGCCATTGTCACCGTGGGCCTGGTCTCGCTCAGCCGCCTGCCGATCGACCTGATGCCCGAGATCGT
>JALOLA010000113.1 GCA_025456205.1 Acidobacteriota bacterium
GGAGCGGGAAACGGGATTTGAACCCGCGACATCCACCTTGGCAAGGTGGCGCTCTACCGCTGAGCTATTCCCGCTCGTCGGGGTAAGGATAATCGAAAACCGCCGGTTTGTCAAGCCCTGGCGCGCGGCGCGGCGGTCGGCGCCCGGACAGCGGATTCAGGTTTTCGCCGCGCCGGCGAACAGTTTTTCCAGTTCCGCCGGCAGGGCCGGTCGGCCCTTGGCGTTCACTGCCGTGCCGGTGGTGCGGGCGGACAGGACCCTGCGCTGGTCTGGCACGCGGAAAATGTCCTGCAGGAAAACGAAGCGCAGCGGCGAGACCCTTTCCAGGTTCAACCCGATCCAGAAGGCATCGCCGCCGCGCAGCGGCGTCTTGTAGTCCAGCTCGGCGCGCACGACGATCAGGAAAACCTGGTCACGGGTCAGGCGGTTGAAATCGATGCCCGCCGAAAGCAGAAACTCGTGGCGGCAATGCTCGAGATAGTTCTGGTAGACGGCATTATTGACGATGCCCTGCGCGTCGCATTCGTAGTCGCGGACCTTGAGGTCCAGCTTAAACCGGTATCCGGGCATGGGCGGTCTCGCCGAATTTCCTGCGTTCCAGCCAGTGGGCGGAGAGATCGATCAGGGTCTTGAGCCCGATCAGGACCATCAACGCGACCATGGGCGAACCCATGCTGGCGGCCAGGGCGCCGCCGGCGAGGATGGTCAGGTGCATGATGATCACCCGCGCGTAGGGCTGCCAGAAAAGCCGGGCGAATGAAACGCGCTGAAACTCGCCGCGGCCGATGAAGTTGCGCCAATAGGAATAGCCATGGCTGAAGAACAGCACCAGGAACGCCAGCCCGGACTGGGAGAGGATGTTCGTCATGCCGGGGGCGAACATGACCATGACGAACACGCCATGCCCCAGGGTGAAACCGCCATAATGCATCGCGAAAAAGAACATGAGCGCCTTGCGGGAATCCTCCGTGACCGGCCGGTTGTTCAGGGTCATGTGCGAGTCGCCGATCGGGCCGCGGGCGCGGGCCATTTTAAACAGGTTGAAAAAACCCACCGCCAGGTTTTCCACCCAGTAGAAGACAAGGATGGGGCCCACCTTCCAATGGAGGGCCATGACCCCGTACAACGGCACCATGTTGGCCACGATCAGGGCCAGGGCCGATGATTGCAGGCGCTGGAACAACAACGGGATCCCATGGCCGCCGTTCGCCGGCGAAAAAGCCTCCCTGGCGCTCAGGGCCGTATTCGCATCGCCGCCGCCCGCATCAGGACTTTTTTGCGGCGTCATGAATGTGCTCGGCGGCATACAGCATGGTCTCGGCGAATTCACGGGCGTCCTCCAGGTCGGCCGTGTCGGGGTGGCCGATGGCGCTCTGGGCTTCGCGGGCCCATGCCTGGTGCTGCGGCGAGTCCATCCAGAGATCGATCATCTGCGGCCTGACCTGGCCGCGGCAGCCGAACGTGCCGATCACGACCTGGCCCTTGGAAAGGCTCAGGGCGTGATAGAGCGCGCTGACAGCTTTTTCGCCGCCGCGCAGCGATCCATGCGTGAGAAAGACGGCCAGCTTTTTTCCTTTGGGGATCTTCTCGAAAAAGCGGACCATCTTGGGCGGGACACCGTGGTTCTGCACCGGGGTGCCGCAGAAGATCAGATCGTAGGCATCCAGGTCATCCGCCTGGTCGATGGCCAGCAGTTTTTTCCGCGTGTGGCGCAAGGCGGCGAATATCGCTTCGGCGACCTTGCGCGTATTGCCGGTCTCGCTATAGTAAGCGACCAGGATATTCATGTTCCCTCCATGGCAAAGGAGATTGTAGCGGAATGCGGGAGGGATGTCCACAATCGCTGGAGCAGGCGCCTTTGCCGCAGGTCAGCGGCTTGCTGGCTCCGCAGGCTTCCTTTCCAGCGCCAGGTAGATCCCGGCCATGATGAGAACGGCGGCCACCGCCTTCAGCGGGGACGGGGTCTCGTTCAGCAGGAAAAACGCCAGTAGCGCCGCCCCGATCGGTTCGCCCAGGGTGGCGATGGCCACATAAGCTGCCGGCAGATGCCCCAGGGCCCAGTTGAAAGAGGAATGGCCCAGCAGCTGGGGGAGCAGCGCCAGCAGCAGGAACCAGCCGTACGTGGCAGGCGTGAACCCCGTGAGCCTTTGCCCGGAAACGACGGCCGCGGCCAGCAGGGCCAGGGCGGCCGATCCGTAGACGACGGTCACGTAGGGGACCAACGCCAGCGCGCGGCGCATGCGGCGGCCGATCAGCCAATAGCCGCTGACGGCCAGCGCGCCGGCCAGGGCCAGGGCATTGCCCAGGAACGGCCTGGCCGAGATGGCCGAGCGGGCCTCGGCGAAGCTGATGAAAACGCTGCCGCACAGGGCCAGGGCCAGGCCGAGCACCAGGGGCGGCTTCAGCCTCTCGCGCAGCACCAGCCAGGAGAACAGGGCGACCCAGAGCGGCGTCGTGGACACCAGCGCCACGGAACTGGCGACCGAGGTGTATTCCAGGGAGCTGATCCAGGTGGCGAAATGGATGGCGAGGAAGATGCCCGACGCCAGCAGCCAGCCCCAGTCCCGGGCGGGGAGGTCCAGCAGTTCCCGGCGGTGGCGCACCCAGGCCACGGGCAGCAGCAGCAGGGCGGCCAGGGAAAGACGAAAGGCGGCGACGGTGAGGGAAGGCGCCTCGGCCTGGGCGAAGCGGGCGAAGATCGAGCCCGATGAGACGGCTGCAATGCCGAAGCAGAGGGCCAGATGCGGGGCGAGGGCCCTGGTGTTCCCCGGCGGAGTGGCAGGGTGGTCGCTCACGATGAGGATTCCAGGAAGATGCGCCCGAGGGCCTTGAAAAAGGCGATATCGCTCAAGGCGGCCAGCAGGAGCAGAATACCGAGCGCCAGCCACAGCCAGCCCAGTCGCGTCGCGGACCGGCCTTGATATTCCTGGCCTTCGGCCGTCGTGCGGCGCATGCGGATCGCCCGCCAGCCGGAAAAAGCCAGGGTGGCACCCAGTACCAGCAACAGGAATTCCAGAAGATCGATGGCGAATGATTTCATTTTGCCTGAGGCCATTCTACGTTCAGGCCGCGGCGGTTGTCAATGACTAGATCTTCCTGCTGTCGTAGGCCCAGTTGAGCAATGCCTGGCGCTGCCGGCGCCGGCACTGCAGGTCGCCCGGCCGGCAGTTCTTTTTCACCTGGGCCAGGTGGCGGCGGATGGCGAGCCAGCGCTTGACCTGGCGCTCGTCATCGGGGCTGCGCCGGCCCAGGTAGTAGCGACAGTACCACTGGAACCAGCCGCGTGGATCCTCATGATAGAGCCAACCCTTTTCCCGCCAGACGGCGAGCGGCTGCGAGGCGTTGACCCCGAAATAGTTCATTTTGGGGTCGTGGCGCCACGGCGACAGCTTGGCCCTGGCGAACCAGCTTTTGGGGAATTCCCCTCGGCAGTCGGTCATATACTTGCCGCCGAATACGCCGAGCTCCAGCATTTGCTTCGGAGTGAGCTCGGGACTGAAGCCGAGATGGGAATTCTTGCCCATGGGCTCGGTCAAGTAATAGACATATCCCTTCTGCAT
>JALOLA010000068.1 GCA_025456205.1 Acidobacteriota bacterium
GAGCTCGTGCGCATGATCAGGGAGAACAATTTCAACATCCTGATCAACGGCCAGGACCTGAACTACATCACGTCGGCCGGCATGGGCATCATCATGGGCTACATCGACGAGGTCCGCGAGAAGGGCGGCGACATCAAGCTGTGCTCGCTGAGCGAGCGCGTGCATGAGACCTTCGACCTGGTGGGCTTCACGGAGATCTACGATTTCATCGCCAATGAGCAGGCCGCCCTTGAAAAATTCAGCAGTATTTCCCCCAAGGCCTGATTTTTCGATCACCATCCTCTCGCAGACCCAGCTGTTGAAGATGGTGGTCGAGCTGACCCGGCACCTGGCCACCCTGTTCCAGTTCCCGGTGCAGGAAGCGCAGAAGATCTCGCTGGCCATCGATGAGGCCGTGACCAACATCATCAAGCATTCCTACGACAACGAGGCCGGCCACGAGATCCGCATCGAGTATTATGCGGCCGCCGCCGGCATGCGCATCCTCCTCTTCTATCGCGGGCTGCCGCCCGACATCTCCGACGAGGAGGTGAACATCGGCCGCATGATCAAGAACAAGCGCAAGGGCGGCCTCGGCGTCAAGCTGATGAAGACCATCATGGACTCGGTCACCTACAGCACCGTGGAGGGCGAGAACCGCTGCGAACTGGTCAAATGGCGGAAAGCGAAGTAAGGCGCCTGCAGAAGGAGCTGCAGTTCAAGAAGCTGCAGCTCAACTCCATCCACGAGCTGACCTCGGCCATGCAGGCGCAGTTCGACGTCGACCACGTCATGCGCATTTTTTTTTCCTCGCTCATGGCGCCGCTGGGCCTTTCGCGCGTATTTTTTTTTGACCGCCGCCATGAGCTCCTGCGCAAGCGCGGCTTCACCCTGGGCGCCGGCGAATCCCTGCTGCTGAAAAAAACGCTGGACCGCGCCGTGACCGGGGCCGCCTGCGTCAGCGTGGACGAGCTGCCGCCGGCGCTGGAGGAGCTGAAAAAGCTGCTGCAGGCGCGGCGCATCTTCACCCTGCTCAACATCGCCGAGAACAAAAGGAAGCCCGTCGTGCTGGGGCTGGGACGCAAGTTCAACCTGCGCGAGCTGGCGCAGGAGGACTTCGAGTTCGCCGGCATCCTGTCGCACTTCATGCAGGTCGAGCTGGAGAACATCCGCTACCTGGGGCAGATCCTCGAAAAGAAAAAGCTGGAGCACGAGATGAAGATCGCGCGCGGCATCCAGCTCTCGCTGCTGCCCCAGGACCTGCCGCAGCTGAAGCATTACGACGTGGCCGTCATCTATGAGCCCATCCAGGAGGTCGGCGGCGACTACTACGATATCCTGAAAAAGCGCAAGAACATCCAGCCGCTGGTCCTGGCCGACGTCGAGGGCAAGGGGCTGGCCGCGGCCCTGCTCGCCGCCTCCTGCCAGGCCGTCTTCCATTCGATGAATGAGCTCTATCTGTTCAAGCCGGCCGCTTTCATCAGCCGCGCCAACTCCTTCATCCACGAGATCACGCGCGGCAACCGCTTCATCACCCTGTTCTGGATGCTGCTCAACGACGAGAAGCCGGCGTTGACCTACGTGAACGCCGGGCATAGCGCCCCCTGGCTGGTCAGCGCCGGCGGCGCGCGCAAGCTGGACGCCGGCGGGCTGCTGCTGGGCGTCAGCAGCGACAGCTCCTACGAGGAGCAGACCATGGCGCTGGCGAGCGGCGACGTGATCTGCGCCTTCACCGATGGCGTGTTCGAGGCCCAGGACCGGGCCGGCAATGAGTTCGGCGAGCAGGCCATCGCCGATTTCATCCGTGCCAACCGCCGCCTGGCGGCGGCGGAGCTGGGCGACGCCCTGTACCGGCGCATCAAGAATTTCAGCCAGAAGGCCAAGTTCCGCGATGACTTCACCATCATGATCGTCAAGGTGCGCTAAAGGGGAGAACATGAACACAGTGGTGCTGGGACTGCAATGGGGCGACGAGGGCAAGGGCAAGGCCATCGATTACCTGGCCGGGCGCTTTGACGTGGTGACGCGCTTCCAGGGCGGGCACAACGCCGGGCACACCGTCTATTACCAGGGGCGCAAGGTCGTCCTGCACGTACTGCCCTCGGGGATCTTCTATCCCGACTGCCTGGCGGTCATCGCCAGCGGCGTGGTGGTCCAGCCGCTGCAGCTGGTCGAGGAGATCCGCAACGCCCGCGAGCTGGGCCTGACGCTGCGCAACCTGGCGCTGAGCGAGAACGCGCCGCTGATCCTGCCCTTCCACCAGCAGCTCGACGTCGTCTTCGAGGATTCCCGCTACCAGCGCATCGGCACGACGCGGCGCGGCATCGGCCCGGCCTACGAGGACGTCGTCGGCCGCCGCGCCCTCTTCGTGGGCGACTTGCTGCGCGAGACCGTTTTCCGCGGCAAGATCGCTGTCCTGGCGGAGTACTACAACCGCCTCTTTGCCGCCTACGGCCATCCCGCCATGGAGCTGGAAGACGACGTCAGGCGCTACCTGGAGGCCGGTGAATTTCTGCGTCCGCATGTCACCGACACCACCCGCTTGCTGCAGGAGTCGTGGCGGGCGAAAAAGAAGATCCTGTTCGAGGGGGCCCAGGGGAGCCTGCTCGACATCCACCTGGGCACCTATCCCTTCGTGACCTCCTCGAATACGACCATCGCCGGCGTTTTTTCCGGGACCGGGCTCTCGCCCAAAGCGGTCGACCGCGTGCTGGGCATCTCCAAGGCTTATGCCACGCGCGTGGGCGAGGGGCCCTTCCCCACCGAGCTGAAGGACGACTTCGGCGCCAGGCTGCGCACGCTCGGCAACGAGTTCGGGGCGACCACCGGCCGGCCGCGGCGCGTCGGCTGGCTCGACCTGGTGGCCTTGAGGCACGCGGTGCAGGTCAACGGCGTCGATGACATTTTTCTCACCAAGCTCGACGTGCTCGATGACCTGCCCGAGATCCGCGTGGCCATCGCCTACGAGGTCGACGGCGAGCGAAGCGAGCGTCGCGACACGTTCCCCTGCCATGCCGAGGCCCTGGAGCGCGTAACGCCGGTTTACCAGGCGCTGCCGGGATGGCAGAAAAAACTGGGGGCCATCGAGCGCGCCCGGGACCTGCCGAAAGCGGTGCGCGCCTATCTTGATTTCATCGAAGAATTCGCCGGGGCGCGCATCCGTTACCTGGGGGTCGGCGGCGAACGCCGGCAGACGATAGAGATCGCGGACTGAAGATAAAGATAGAAGAAGGTTCGAGGTTCGACGTTCGATGTTGAAGAAAAAGACAAAAGGCAAAAGTAAGAAAAAGAGAAAAAGGAAGAAAGAAAAGCCCAGTTACGAAGCGCTAATGCTTCACATTTTTTAAATAAATATTTTTACGGATAATCATTCAATTAAAATTAGAGAGAATATTTTCGTCTGCGGCGAGCGTTAACCGCTAGCGAACAGAGAGAACTTCAGTCTCTGACTATTTTTTTTTGGCCTTGGACTTGACCTTGGGTTTCGCCTTGGCCTTGGGCTTGGCTTTCGCTTTGGCGGTCTCGGCCTTGCTCTTGCGCTTGATATCGGCCGCGTGCGCCTTCTTGTAGCTCTGGATGTCCTTGAAGCGCCCCTTGGCGTCTCGCACGGCGTAGAGTTTCTTTCCCTTCGAACTTCTCATGACGGTTCTTTTTACTGGCATGTGCAGGCCTCCAGAAAACCTATAGCATGCTGATTTCGCAATGTCAATTCATTCCGCCGTGGAGGCGCACCCGCATGGCGCGAGTGCGCCCCAAACACCGGGTGCGTCGCCGTGGACCGGAAAACTACAGGTGAAATTTCAGGTCGATGCGCTTTCGCTGCGGGGTTTCGCTCTGCGTCGCGTTCTTGACCTCGACGGTGATCGCGCCGAACAGCCATAGCGGGACCTGGTGGCCGTCCAGCATGTTGTCGGGATACACATGGGTGATTATGTGGTTAAGCGAAAACTGGAGCGTGACGTCGCTTTGCTCGGTCCAGCTGCCCTGGTGCACGAGATAGCGCAGATTGTTCAGCGTGTTCTCCAGTTTCAGGGTGTAGCGGTACAGGATGGGCTGCGTCTTGCTGATTGCGGATGTGCGGCAGGTGAGCCCCAAGTGGCGAAAGACCTCAAGATTGGTGTTCCCGGGCTGGGGCTGGCCGTTGACGGTGAAGGACGTGATCACGGCGTAGGGGACGATCTCGGCGGTCAAGTTCAGCGGTTTCTTCTGGATGATGCGCTGGTTTATGTTCAGGCCGGCGGGTGGAGCTGGCGGCGCGGGAGAAGCGGGTACTCCCCCGGCGGCGATGGTGAAGGGGCCGTTGGAATAATCATCGAGGGCGTTGTCCATGGTGCGCACGCGGATGGTGAAGCCGCTGCCCGCCGGCGCCGTCGCGCCGGAATATGTACCGACCGGCCAGCTGTAAGGCGATTGGCCGGAGCTCAGGTTTTCCGCGATCTCGCCGAGGCGGTTGCCGTTCTGGAACAGGATCAGCTTGACCTTTTGCGAGGAATTCTGCACTGTCCAGGCGATGGGAAAGGTCTGGCCGAGGGTGAGGGTCTCGCCGCCGTTGGGAGCGGTGATGACCAGGCTCTGCGCCGGCAGGGCCAGCGCCGTTGCGATGAAAACGGTAAAAATCACTGCAAGGGTCTTATGCATGTTTTCTCCTTTTTTGACTTTCGCTAAGCAATCAAATACGCCGCGCCGGGAAATATCTCAATAAAAATTCTCAAATCCCGTTTTCGCGCGGATCTCAGCCCTGGAACTTGTCGAGGGCGATCAGCAGAAGCCTGGCGGCGCGCTCGAGCTTGGCGGACTCGATGACATAGGCCAGGCGCACCTCGTCCTTGCCCTTGCCCGGCGTCTTGTAGAAGCCCTCGCCCGGCGCCACCATCACCGTCTCGTTGTTGTCGTGAAAATCGTTGAGCAGCCAGCGGGCGAAGATCTCGCCGTCGGCGATCGGCAGCTTGGCCATGATGTAAAAGGCGCCCTCCGGCTTCTGCAGGACGATCTCCCGGCGCGAGGTCAGGATGGAATAGAGGATGTCGCGGCGCTTCTGGTACTCGGCCATGACCTCCTTGAAGTAGTCGTGGGGCAGCTCGTAGGCGCCGATGGCCCCGACCTGCTCGAGGGTGGGCGGGCAGAGGCGGGCCTGGGCAAACTTGGTGATGCCCTTCATCACGGCCTCGTTGCGCGACATCACGGCGCCGATGCGGGCTCCGCAGGCCGAATAGCGCTTGGAAATGGAGTCGACGACGATGACGCGGTCCTCGAGCCCCGGCAGCTGCAGCACGCTGTAATGGACCTTGCCGTCGTAGGTGAACTCCTTGTAGACCTCGTCGGCGATGAGGAAAAGGTCGTGCTTTTTGGCGAAGGCGCCGATCTCCTTCAGCTCGTTCTCTGAATACACGGTGCCGGTGGGGTTGTTCGGCGAGCAGAGCAGGACCGCGCGCGTGCGCGAGCTGAGCTTATTCTCGAATTCCTCGATGGGCGGCAGATGGAAGCCGTTCTCGGCCTTGGCCGTCACCGGCACGATCTTGAGCCCGCACTGCGAGGCGTAGCCGCTGTAGTTGGTATAGAAGGGCTCGGAGACGATGACCTCGTCGCCCGGGTCGCCCACGGCGTTGAAGGCGAAGGAGATGGCCTCGCTGCCGCCGGTGGCGATGACGATGTTCCTGGGCTCCAGGGAGATCTTGAAGAAGGCGAAATAATTGACCATGGCGACCTTGAGGGCCTCGAGGCCGTCGGAGGGGCCGTAGGAGAGGACCTTCTCCTCATAGTCGTAGATCTTCCGATAAAAGACTTCGGGGGTGTGGATGTCGGGCTGGCCGATGTTGAGGTGATAGACCGTGGTGCCGCGCTTCTTGGCGGCGTTGGCGATGGCGGTCAGCTTGCGTATCGGGGATTCCTGGATGTTCTGGGCGCGCTGGGAGATGTTCATCGTTCCTCCTGGATTGTTAAGATCGAAATTATAACCTCATTTTCAGCGCAAATCAATGCTTTGGGGAGGGGTGGACGGTACAGGGTAAACGGTTAACGGAAGAAAAAGCTATCGTAAAAATTTAAATTCCAAATCACAAGCACCAAATCCAAAACAAGCACCGAATTCCAATGACCCAAACAAAAAAAGAGAAACTGAAAGGGCTCTCGATTTGGGCATTGGAATTTGGGATTTGGGATTTATTTGTTATTTGGTGCTTGGAATTTGGTGCTTCATCTCTTATTTCTGTTTCTTTCTCGCCGTCCACCGTCTGCCGTACACCGTGTATCGAGTTTTCCCACACTCGGTACTCGTCACTTGTTACTTGTCAATGAATTGGTCTATTATGAGACTTGTGAACGAAACAACGAGCAAGCCCTGGATTCTTGAAATGCAGCTGGACGAGCTCAAAGCCGAGCTCCACGCCGCCGGCTTCCCGGCGTTCACCGCCCGCCAGGTTTTCCAGTGGGTCTACCATAAGAACAACCAGGACCCGGCCTCGTGGAGCAATGTCGCCAAAGCCGGCAGGGAGAGGCTGGCGGCGCTCTATGGGCTGGCGCCGCGCCCGATCCTGGAGCGCCGGGGCGACGCCGGCGGAACGCGCAAATTCCTCATCGGCCTGGCCGATAACCACCGGATCGAGACCGTGCTCATCCCCGAGAAGGGGCATTACACCTTCTGCCTGTCCAGCCAGGCGGGATGCGCCCTGGCCTGCGCGTTCTGCGCCACCGGCGCCATGGGATTCCGCCGCAACCTGAGCGCCGGCGAGATCGTCAGCCAGGTGCTGACGCTGAAGAAGGAGCTCGGCGACTATGCCGGCCGCATCAACCTCGTCTTCATGGGCATGGGCGAACCGCTGCTCAACTACGAAAACCTGGCCCGCGCCCTGCGCATCGTCTGCGCCGAGGACGGGCTGAACGTATCGCCGCGGCACGTCACCGTGTCCACGGCGGGAATACTGGCGGGACTCGATAGGCTGGAGCACGACTTTCCCCTGGTCAAGATCGCCTTCTCTCTGAACGCCCCCGACCCGCTACTGCGCTCTGAGCTGATGCCGATTTCCCGGCGCGAGGGCCTGGTGGGCCTGCTGGACTATTTCCGCGCCCATGAGCGCCGCCAGCGCATCACCTTCGAGTACGTCCTGCTGGCCGGGATCAACGACTCGCCGGCCCAGGCGCGGCAGCTGGCGCGCCTGATCCACGGCATCCCGGCCAAAATCAACCTCATCCCCTACAACCCCAATCCCCGTCTGCCTTTCCGCCGTCCCGACGAGGCTGGAATCGAAAAATTCCGCTCCGTGCTGCTGGAAAAGGGGCTCACCGTCGTCACCCGCTGGTCCAAGGGCGAGGATATCCGTTCGGCCTGCGGCCAGCTGGCGGTTCTCACCGAAGATTGTTGATTTTCAACGAAATAGGATATATAATATAGTCTCTGGGATAGGATGAAATCAAAACTTCAAAAACTCAAGGGTACCTGTGTCGGCATCGCCGGTTGCGGCGGGCTGGGATCGAACTGCGCCATGGCCCTGGCCCGCGCCGGTGTCGGCCGGCTGGTCATCGCCGATTTCGACGTCGTGAGCGCCGCGAACCTCGACCGCCAATACTATTTCCTCGACCAGGTGGGGCAGAAAAAGGTCCAGGCCCTGGGCGACAACCTGCGCCGGGTCAATCCCGACATCGCTGTGGAAGCGCACGACCTGCGCCTGGGCCCCGACGAGGTCCGGCGCATTTTCAAGGACTGCCAGGTGATCGTCGAAGCCTTCGACCGCGCCGACATGAAGCTGATGATCATCGAGACCGCCAGCGAGCATTTCCCGGACAAGTTCATCGTCGCCGGATCGGGGCTCGCCGGCTATGGCAACAACAACGACCTGCGCACGCGCCGGCTGGGCAGCCTGTTCATCTGCGGCGACGAGACCAGCGAGGTCACGGAAGACCTGCCGCCCCTGGCACCGCGCGTGGCCGCGGTGGCCGCGCTGCAGGCCAACCAGGTATTGGAGATCGTCATGGACGACCTGGAGCCGGCCAACGGCGAGGACGTCTGGGACGAGTGACGGGGAAAACCAACATGAAGATCATTTTGAACAATAGCGAGGTCAGCATGGCCGGCGAGTCGTTCAGCGTTCGCGAGCTGCTGGCCCTGATGAATTTCACCTTCCCGATGATCGTGGTCAAGATCAACGGCCGCCTGGTCCGCAAGGAGGACTACGAAAGGGTCTTCGTCGGCGACGGCGACAATGTCGAGGCCATTCACCTTATTTCCGGCGGCTGAAAAAAACGAACCTACGTAACGCGTAACGCGTAACGCGTGACGCGGAAGAATTTAAATTCCAAATCACAAGCACCAAATCCCAAATACGCTGCGCGCCAATTTCCAAATTCCAATGTCCCAAACAAAGGCACTATCTGGTTTTTCTTTGTTTTGGTCATTTGGTAATTGGTGCTTGGAGCTTGTTTGTTATTTGGTGCTTGGAATTTGGTGCTTGAGTCTTATAGATCTGTCTTCACTTTTGCCTTTTTACTTTTGTCTTTCTTGCCGTCCACCGTCAACCGTCCACCGTACACCGAGCCCAGTGTCATTTTCATCGAAATAGGTCCTGGAACTTTCTCCAGCGCGAGATAAAGAAGGTCTCCACGTCCTTTTCCTTATAGGGCCGGCCCAGGAACGTATGCTTGCAGCCCATGTAGGCGGCGCACTCGAACGGCTTGACCTCATGGATCTCGCACATCCCCCCGGGGGTCAGGAAAACGCAGCGCCCGTTCTCCTTGTCGTAATAGTCGGGGACGACGGTCCCGGGGGCGGCCAAAAAGCGCGACGCCTTGAGCTTGGCCGGCGCCGGGAAAAAAAGGCGGCGGTTGCCGCCCTTAACTGGAATTCGTACCAGGTAGCGCTCCAGGAGCTCCTTTTCGCCGATATTCAGGAAGTCGGCGATCTTCTTCACGTCCCCGGGGATGAGGCGCCCGGGATCGCGCCGGCAGGCGCTGATGCATTTTTCGCAGCTGCAGGCGTCCATCTTCACGAGCCGTCCTTCCCTGCCGCGCGCAGGCGGCGCAGCCCGCGGACGATGGCGCCGACCTGGAGGCGCGCCGCCGCCTCGCCGCGGCGGATGATCTCGGCCGGCCGGTAGAACTCGAAGAATTTGAAATCGGACGTCTCCACGTGGATGGTGATGTCCGGGGCGTCATTGCTCAGCCTGGCGGCGATCAGCTTCTGCTGCATGATCTCCATGGTGGACAGGAACGATTCGATGACGTTGGGCTCGCGGCCCGGGCGGCCGGCGATCAGCTTGCGGCTCAGGAAGTCATCGAGGCGGGCCAGCAGCAGCTTGTCCCCGCTGCTGTTCCCGCGGCGGCGGCGCGGGCGCAGGGGGCGCGGCGTGATGACGTTGACGGCGATGGTGAAGTCGCAGCCGCCGCGCTTCAGGACATCGACCGGCACGGGATTGAGCAGTCCGCCGTCGACCAGGTAGCTGGAGCGGAGGCGCACGGGCTTGAAGATAACGGGAACGGAGATGGACGCGCGCACGGCTTGCAGCAGGCTGCCGCGGGCGAACATGACCTCGCGGCCGCTGCGGATGTCGACGGCCGGGCAGTAGAACGGCCGCTCCAGGTCCTCGATGCGCGCGGCGCCGAAAAGGCCGTGCAGGAAGACCTGGATCCTTTTTTCCGATATCAGCCCCGTGCTGGAAGGCCGCGGCACCAAATGGGGGTAGAGGCTGGAATTCTCGAAGCCCAGGGCGTACTCCTCGACCGTGCGGATGTTGCCGCGCAGCACGTACAGGCCGCCGACCAGGGCGCCGATGCTGGTGCCGGCGACCATGTCCGGGACAAGGCCATGCTCCTGCAGGACCTTGAGCACGCCGATGTGGGACAGCCCCTTGGCGCCGCCGCCGCCCAGGGCGATGCCGATCTTCATCGCTGCCGCCGGGACGCCTTCTTTTCCACCCGGCCCATGAAGGCCTTCAGGTTCAGCCCGCAGACCTTGCGGATCTCGCCTTGGCGGAAGCCCCGCGCCCGCAGCCCCGCCACCAGGGCGGGATAGGCGGCGGCGCTGCGCAGGTCCGCCGGAGTGGAGGCGATGCCGTCGAAATCGCTGCCCAGGCCGACGCAGTCGATGCCGCCCAGGGCCGCGATATGCACGATGTGGTCGATCAAATCGCCAAGAAAAACCTTATCGTTGCCAACCACCGCCCGCTTGAAGTACTCCCACTCGATGTCGCTCAAAAAGGCGGGATCGTCCTCCCGGCCCCGTGTCCGCGTCTTGATGTCCCTCTCGTAGCGCTTGAAGTTGCCCTCGATCTGCTCGAAGACGCTGCGCTTGATGAAGGCCGGGTGAAAATTGACGCCGATGAAGCCCTGGCGGGCCCCGATGGCGCGGATAAGGTCGTCGGGCAGGTTGCGCGGCACGGCGCACAGTTTCCTGGCGTTGGAATGGGAGGCCATGACCGGAACGGCCGCGGCCTGCAGCACGGCGCGTGCCGTGGCATCGGAGACATGCGAAATGTCGATGGCCATGCCGCCGCTCGCCATGCGGGCGACGATGGCGCGGCCCAGGGCGGTGAGCCCCCTGACGCGCGGGGTATCCGTTGACGAATCGGCCCAATCGGTGTTCTTGCCGTGGGTGAGAGTCATGCCGCGCACGCCCAGGGAGCGGAACACGTCGAGGACCTCCAGGGAGTTTTCGATGATATGCCCGCCCTCCAGGAAGAGCCAGCCGGCCAGGCGG
>JALOLA010000069.1 GCA_025456205.1 Acidobacteriota bacterium
CTTAATAAAATGAAGGTCCGACGGCGAACTTGAAGACGAAATGCTGGTCACCCGGCCGCAGGAGGCGCGGGTTGTAGGCGAAGATCAGGCGGAAGGGGACGTTGAGCATGGGCACGAACACCTTCAGCTCCAGGCCGGTCGAGGTGTACACGTCCTTCAGGCGGATCGGCGTCCCGCTGTCGTAGGAATTGCCCATGTCGTAGAAAAAGACGAAGGAGAACTGCTGCGTCAGGGGGATGGCGTACTCCAGGTTGAGCAGGAAGGACTTGGTGCCGCCCAGGACGTTGCCGTTCTTGTCGCGCGGGCCCAGGGTATAGATGTCGAAGCCGCGGACCTGGCGCTCGCCGCCCATGAAGTACTTCTCATAGTAGGGAACCTGGCGGCCGCCGAAGGGCGTCAGTCCTTCATAGACGGCGTGCAGGCCCAGCACGTGCCGATTCCACAGGGGCTGGAAGCGGACCAGCTCCAGCTTCATCTTGTGCAGGTAGATGTCCCCGCCCAGGAAGCCGCCGGCGTAGCGGTAGGTGGCCAGGAACTTGCTGCCCGAGGAGGGGAAGATCGGCGAGTCCACGGTGGAGTAGTACAGGGTGGGCGAGAGGGCGGAGATGCGGCGCTTGCCCTCGGTGTAGTAGAAGGAGTAGAAAGAGTTGATGTACTGGTAGTCCTCGTAAACGTCGCTGATCTCGATGTTCTCCATGCTGTAGACCAGCGAGGCGCCCCAGTAGGTCCAGAAGCGGGCCGACGAGGAGACGTTGAAGCCCTCGCCGTTGCGGGTATACATATAGGGGTATTGGTAGGAGGTCTTGAAGATGTCGATGCCGAAGTTGGCCGGCAGGTTGAACAGGTAGGGCTCGGTGAAGGCGAACTGGTAGTTCTTGGCCCGGGTGCCCTGCTGCAGGTTGAGGGTGAACGACTCGCCCATGCCGAGGAAGTTCTGCGTCGAGTAGCCGGCGGCGATGAACCAGCCCTCGTAGCCGCTGAAGCCGACGTTGAAGTTGATCATCTGCCGGTTCAGTTCCTTGACCTCGGCGGTGATGTTGATCTTCTGCGGGTCCTGGGGGTCGGGCTTGATATCGGGCATCTTTTCCACGGTCACCAGCCCCAGCTGCTTCATGCGCTTGATGGAGTCCTCCAGGGCGTTGATGTTCAGACGCCGGCCCTCGCGCAGGAACCACTCGCGGCGGATGACGTGGTCCTTGGTGAAGGTGTTGCCGGTGAACTCGAGCTTGCCCAGGTAGACGACCTCGTTCTCCTGGATGCGGATGGTCAGGTCGGCCACGCGCTTGACCGGGTCCAGGTTCTCGCTGGGCACGACCTGGGCGTAAAAATAGCCGATGCCGCCGTAGAACTTCTGTATGGCCTCCATGAACTTGTTGCGCTTCTTGATGTCGTAGACGTTCCCCGGTTTCAGGGTGACCAGGCTCTGCAGGAAGTCGCTGCGGATGACCTTATTGCCCTCAATGGTGACGGTCCCCACCCGGTAGCGCGGGCCGAGCTCCACCGGGATGCTGAGCTGGAGCATCTGCTGCACGTGCCCGAGGATCGTTTTCTTGGCGACCATGCTGGATTCCGGGGTGCCGACCTTGGCCTCGAGGTAGCCTTTCTGCTGCAGGCGCAGGCGGATCTCCTCGATGTCCTCGTTGATCTTTTCGCGGTTGTAGACGTCCTTGCCGCCGATGGCGGACAGGATGGCGTGCACCTGGTTGTTCTTCAGGCCGCGGCGCAGGAAGGCCGGGGAGACCGAGCGGGGGGTAAGACCGGGGAAGACCACGCCGGCGATGCGCGTCTTGTAGCCCGCGTTGGCGCGCACGGTCAGGGCGACCTGCCCGTTCTCGTTCTTTTCCTCGATGGCGACCTCGGCCTGGTTGTAGCCCTTTTCCAGGAGCATGTCGGTGACGATCTTCTTCACCTTGCGCACCTTGGCGGGGCTGTAATAGGAGAAGGGCTGCAGCAGGATGTTGGCGGCCTGCAGCTTCTCGGTGATATCGCTTTCCTTGACCTTCTTGCTCAGTTTGTAGGTCACCGAGGAGATCAGGGGGTTCTCGACCACCAGCAGGCGCACGATCTTGCCGCTGGCACCGTTCTCCTCCTCGATGCGCACGTCCTCGAAGAAGCCGGTGGCCCACAGCGCCTGGAAATCCTCCTTCAGCTTCTCGGGATCGAAAACGCCCCCTTCGCGGGATTTCATGTAGAATTGAATGGTTTCACGCGACACCTTGCGGTTGCCTTCGACCTGGATCTTCTCGATGATGTCGGCGCACAGCAGCTGGGCGCTGAGGATCATCATGACCAGCCACGCCATTTTTTTCAGCATGAAAACCTCGCAAAATCTGAATTGAATGTAATTATATAGCATAAAACGCTATAAATTACAATTCCCGGCTCGATTCTAAGACGCCGCCACGCGGGGGGAAAGTTTCACGATTTATTTGTTGACAGTGGGGAACGGATATGCTATAAAAAATACAACCATCGGAGGAAGTGGCCATGCCGATCTATGAATACAGGTGCTCGAAATGCGGAAAGACCTTCGAAGCCCTGCAGGCCATTTCAGCCGAACCCATCAGCAAGTGCATCTACTGCCGGGGCAAGGCCAGAAAGATCGTTTCCCTGAGTTCGTTCCATTTCAAGGGCTCGGGCTGGTATATCAACGACTACAAGAAGAAGGGCTCCTGCGAAGAAAAAACGGCTGACCCGCCCAAAAAGGCCGAGAAAAAGGCCGAGAAAAAAGCCAATAAAAATGCCAGCATTAATTAGCCTTTCCATCTCTCCCCCCTTAAAATAACCATATCTCCCACCTAAAAAAAACACCCCCCCCGCTACATGGGGGGGGCTCGCCTTTCAAGAGAAAAAACAAAGGCAAAAGTAAAAAGGCAAAAGGCAAAATTTAAAAAGATCTCGGCGAGCAAACAGTGGTAGTGATAGTGGTAGTGGTTGGGAGACAGGAGCAAGATCCCGTGCCAGTGACAGTGACAATAAATGAAATCGGTCAACGGTGGACGGTTTACGGGAAGAGAAGAGCCGGGCTGTCATTTCACATGAAAGAATCGATGATTCTTTTCTCTTTCGCGTCACGCGTTACGCGTTACGCGTCACGATAGGCCTTTCCTTTACTGCCTTCGCGCGCCGTCAATCGAGCTCATCTTTGCTCTTTTCTAAGATGATGGTCACCGGGCCGCTGTTGACCGAGGCAACATCCATCATGGCCCCGAACACTCCCGTGGCGACCGGCACGGCGGCGGCCAACAGGGAATTGAACCGCTCATAGAGAGCCTCCGCCTTGCCGGGCTCCTCGGCATGGGTGAAATCGGGACGGCGCCCTCTTTTGTTGCGGGCGGCCAGGGTGAACTGGGAAACGGAGAGGACCCCGCCCCGGATATCCCGCACGCTCAGGTTCATCTTGTCCTGGTCGTCGGGAAAGATGCGCAGGTTCAGGACCTTGTCGGCCATGAAGGCGATCTCCTTCTCGCCGTCGCCCTTCTCGATGCCGACCAGCAGCAGCAGCCCGCGGCCGATCTCCCCGACCGAGCGTCCTCCGACCTCGACCGCGGCCCGGGCGACCCTCTGGGCTACGACGCGCATGGGCTCACCACGGGCTGCCAAAGGGAGGCAGTTCCCTCTTCCCGCTGCCGGGTGCGAGAAGCGGGTCGACTTTCTGCAGCAGCAGCGGCGAGTCAGGATCGACCAGGAGACTGTCGCCGCTCCCCGGCACCTTGGGCACTTCCCAGCCGGAGCGCGCGTGGACCAGGTAATTGCCGCGGCACACCAGCCAGGCCCGCGACCCGGCAGGGCCGGGCTGCAGGCGCAGACGGACGATCTCGAGGCGGGCCTCGCCCCAGGAGACATGGTTGATGAAATGGAGCAGTTCCGGCAGCGGCGCCATGGCGGCCAGGCAGAGCGGCCGGGTGGCCGGGCGGCCGCGGCGGGACCCCGAGCCGAGCAAAAGCTCCTGCCAGGGCAAGCATCCCGGTCCGAGAGCGCGCGCGAAGCCGTCCTGTATGGCGGCGGATTCCCGGCCGATCCAGTTGGACAGGGGATCCATTGCGCCCGGCGCGGCCGTGCCGAGCTCCGTTGCCGCGGCCCTTGGCTCGAGCAGGACCCTGGCATGGGGAATGCGATCCTCCCTGGCCCGCTCCTGCAGGTCCATCAGGACGATGGCCGTCCAGGCATGGTCATCGGTCACCGCCGGCAGCGCCCGCCGCAGCCTGGCATTGCCGCGCGCGAAAAGCAGCCTTTCATCGCCGGCCGGGAAAGCGAAGCCGGAGGCCATGGCCATGTAATTTTTCGTTTTCGCCGCCAGGTCGCCCTGCTGCCGCCCCAGGCGCCCCAGCGCCTTGACGCTGGGATACCAGTCCAGGGCGGCCACCGCCGCCAGGATGGTCAGGCAGGCCAGCAGGCGGAGGAAGGCGCGGCCTGGCTTCATTGCCATTCCGCCCGCCCGCTGACGGTGAAGACGTGCGCTCCGCCATCGGCAGCGCCCTGTCCGGACGTGGAAAAAGATGCCTGGACGACCCCGGGCAGGCTTTCGAGCCTGGAAAAATATTCGGCGAACCTGCGACGCGCGGCAGGGGCCGAGTGGGCAGCGGCCTGGACGGTCAGCGTGAACTCCAGGCCGTGCAGCCCTGGGTCGACCTGGGCGTCGAGAAGCTGCAGCGGCGCGCTGATTTCGGCGACGCGGCGCAGCAGATCGGCGACGGTGTAGGAAACGGACATGGGGTAGCCCAGGAAATAGCGGGCCTTGTAGAAACGGGCGCGCTCGGCCTTGGTGGCGGCGATCGGCCGCGCCGCAACCAGGGCGGCGTAGCGCTCACCGGCCGCACGGACCTCGCTGGCGCGGTGAGCCCGCGCCACATGCAGCAGCAGGGAGAGCGCAGCCAGCGGCAGGAGGAAATAATAGAACCAGCGCCAACGGCGGCGGGGGCCGGCAGGGCGCTGCGCTTGCTCTGTCATGGAGGCGGAGGTCAGCCGGGGATGACCTTCAGGAAGACGCGGCGCTGGCGCGGGCCGTCGAACTCGCAGAAGAAGATCCCCTGCCAGGAGCCGAGGATGGGCTCGCCGTTGTTCACCACCAGGATTTCCGAAGCCCCCACCAGGCTGGACATGATGTGCGCCGGCGAGTTGCCCTCGCCGTGGCGGAAATAATCCTGCTTGGGCGCCAGGCGCTTGAGAAACTCGCCGATGTCGTGCGGCACGGCCGGGTCAGCGTTCTCGTTGATGGTCACCGCGGCGGTGGTGTGCGGCGTGAAGACCAGCAGGATGCCCGAGCCGCACTTGCTGGCGCGGACGTGGTCGCGCACCTGGGCGCTGATGTCGATGAACTCGATCTTTTGCGCGCTCTTCAGCTCGATGGTCACGTAGTTGCTCATGCGTCCTCCCCGTGCTTTTTTTCGCCGAAAACGATCGCCTGGAAGGTCTCGATCTGCACTCCCCGCATCCATTCGTCGGCGGGAAGCCCCGCCTTGCGGCAGCCGTAGGAGATGTACTGCTCCAGGTCCCAGCCCTGCTCCAGCGGCACCTGGGGCAGCAGCAGGCCTCGCTGCAATCCCTTGCTGACGATGATGCCGTCGCGGCCGACCAGGACGTCGCCCGTCCCGTCCACTTTCTGCGGCACGGTGAGGACCGAGATCTCGATGTCGATCGCGCCCAGCTCGCCGGCGCTGACGGCGGGAAAGCGCGGGTCCTCGAAGGCGGCGGCCAGGGCCATCTCCGGCACGGCTTCCCAGAGGGGCTTCATGGGCAGGGGGTAGCCGATGCAGCCGCGCAGCTCGCCGTCGCGGTGCAGGGTGACGAAGACGCCGCGCTTCTCGGCGCAGGCTGCGCCGGGAACGGCGGGCGCCGGATGCCGCCCGGGCGCGAGGCGGCCGCGGATGGTCTCGCGGGCCAGCGCCAGCAGCGCTTTTTTATCCAGGTCGGTCAGGTCGGCCATCATCCCTCCTCATTCTCCAACAGCGGCGACAGGCGCGCCCGCGGCCCGGCCGCGGCAGGGACGCAGATGAGCGGCCGCAGCTGGCGCGGGCCGACGGCCAGCACCAGGTCGCCGATGAACCAATCGCGGGCAAGGGGACGCAGGCGGCAGAAGAACACCCCCAGCAGCCGCTCGCCGAATTTTTCGCAGGCGGCGGCATAGGCGGCGCCGCTGCCGCGGGCGTCGAAAGCGAGAGGCAGCAGGCGCTCGACCAGCGTGTAACGGCCGATCTCCGCTCCCAGCAGGAAGCCCGCCCCGCGGTAGCCCGAGGCGCGCAGGACGGCGATCTCCTCCAGGGCCGCTGGCAGCAATTGCACGTTCATGGATAGAAATTACCATACTGACGAAACCAATACAATATTGGCGCTCGGTTTACGGTGGACCGAGTATTTATTTCTTCTTCATTTCATCTTTAATTTTCTTCCAGTACGCCATGCGCTCCCTGATGTTCTTCTCGAAGCCCATGGTCCCGGGTTCGTAGAAGTTCTTCTCCTTGACGCCGTCGGGCATGGTCTTGAGCAGCGAGGTCTTCTCGGGCAGGTCGTGGGCGTAGATGTAACCCGCGCCCGCCCCCTTGCCGGCGGCGATGAAGTTGTCGGGATTGACGATCTGCAGGGGGACGGGCAGCATCTTGTGCTTTTCCGCGAGCTTCCTCATTTTGCCGTCGGCCAGGTAAAGGGCGTTGCTCTTGGGCGCCAGGGCCAGGTAGACGGTCGCCTCGGCCAGGAAGAGGTCTCCCTCCGGCGAACCGATGAACTCGTAGGCCTGCTTGGCGTTGAGGCAGAGGCGCAGGGCGTCGGGGTCGGCCAGGCCGACGTCCTCCACGGCCATGCGCACCAGGCGCCGCAGGATGTAGAGCGGGTCTTCGCCCCCCTCCAGCATGCGGTACAGCCAGAAGAGCGCGGCGTCGACGTCGGAGTTGCGCACGCTCTTGTGCAGCGCCGATATGTACTGGTAGCGGTCGTCGCCCGTGCGGTCGTAGCCGGCGACCTTGTTCTGGATGACGTCGAGGACGAAGGCCTCGTCGACCGGGGGCCCGGAGTCGGCGGTCTGCATCACGATCTCCACCAGGTTGAGCAGGCGGCGGCTGTCGCCGCTGCTGTAGCCGATGACCACGGCCTCGGCCGCCGGGGTGAAGCTCAGCCCGGCCGGGGCGCGCTCGCGGATGAAGGCCAGGGCCTTGGCCAGGATCCGCCGCAGGTCGCCCTCCTGGAGCGGGAACAGCTCCAGGATCTTCAGCCGCGACAGCAGGGCGCGGTTGATCTTGTAGGCCGGGTTCTCGGTGGTGGTGCCCAGCAGGATGACGTCGCCGCGCTCGACGTAGGGCAGGAATGCGTCCTGCACGCTGCGGTTGAAGTGGTGGATCTCGTCGACGAACAGGGCCAGGGGCTGCTTGGCCCCCAGGCGCGGCCCCTTCGAGCGCTCCATCATCTTCTTGATCTCGGCGATGCCGGAAACGGTGGCCGAGAACTCCATGGACGGATAGCCGGCCTCGCGCACCAGGATGCGCGCCAGGGTCGTCTTGCCCGTGCCCGGCGGGCCCCAGAAGATCATCGAGGTGAGATTCTTGCCCTGCACCAGGGCCTGGACGACCTTCTGGCGGCCGGTGAGGTGCTCCTGGCCCATGAACTCGGCAAGGCGCTGCGGGCGGAGCTTGTCGGCCAGGGGGAAGAGATCGTGGCGGAGCTCCATGCGGCGGACGCCCCGGCCTAGGGGTTGCGGTGCAGGATCATGGCCGCCAGCAGCGGCACCATGATCTCGTGGGGCCCGACGAAGTAGAAACCCTTGCCGCCGCGGGCCGTCGGCCGCCGGCAGACGTTCTCCAGCGGGCGGTAGTGGCGGTTGAAGTCGAAGACGGCGGTATGGAAATTTTCCAGGGCGATGCCCTGGGCCGAGCAATAGGAAACCGCCTTGAGGAACACCTCGGGCAGGATGACGGCCGAGCCGATGTTCAGAAAAACGCCGCCGCCGTCGAGCTCGGAAACGATGGAGGCCAGCAGCTGGAAATCGCGCTCGGCCAGGGCGCCGGTGACCTCGCCGGAGAACATCGGGTGGTAATGGATGAAATCGGTGCCGATGGCCGGGTGGATGGTCACCGGGATATTCAGCCTGTAGGCGTTGAACAGGACACTGTGCTCCAGGTGCGGCAGCTTGGCCTGGATGAGGTAATAGCCCACCGCCTCGCCGGCCCCCATGCCGTGCTCCCGACCCTCCTTGAGGGCCAGGTTCAGGAAAAGGCCCGTCTCCTCGGTGTTGCCGTAATTTCCCTGCAGCAGGCTCCCGGCCACGTCCTCGGAGGTGTGGCCGGCCAGCGCCAGCTCGAAGTCATGGATCATCATGGCGCCGTTGGTGGCGATGGCCGATATCCAGCCGCGCTGCATCAGGTCGATGATCAGCGGCCCCAGGCCCAGCTTGACGGCGTGCGCACCCATGCCCCAGATGATCGGCCGGCCCTTCTGCCGCGCCTGGGCCATCAGGTCGACGAGTTCGCGCAGGTCGCGGGCGGCCAGGTAGGGCGGCAGGGAGTCGGCGAACTGGCGGAAGTCGGCATCGGGCAGGCAGGGACGGGGGAAGTCGGCCAGGTGGACCAGCGAGCGGCGGTCCTTGATGGAGACGGTCTTCAGCTTTTTTCTGTCCAGCGGCCGGTACTTCGGGTAGGGCATGGCTACTTTTTCGGCTGGCGGCTCATGCGCATGACATACTCGGCGCCGCTGTATACGGTCAGGGCGACGGCCACGTAGAGGACGGCGGTCCCCAGCAGGCGCAGGGGATCGGCGAAGGGCAGCTTGCGGTAGATCATCAATATGGCCAGGGCGACGATCTGGAAGGTGGTCTTGAGCTTGGCGGGGATGGAGGCCGAGAAGGAGGAGTTGTTGACCAGGTAGTATAAGCGGAACACCGAGATGAACAGCTCGCGCAGGATGATGATCGCCGCCACCCAGGTCTCCACTTCCTGCAGGTAGACCAGGGCGATAAGCGCCGCGGTCACCAGCAGCTTGTCAGCCAGGGGGTCGAGGAACTTGCCCAGGTCGCTGACCTGGTTGTACTTGCGGGCGACGTAGCCGTCGATGGAGTCGGTCACGGCGGCAATGACGAAGATGGCGAACGCGATGAATTCCTTGTTCTGCATCTCGGTCAGCAGGATGACCAGGACGAACGGGACCATGATGATGCGCACGATGGTGATGATGTTGGCCTTTGTCATTTGTACCCCGCCCTATTGTACCCCGCGGCAGGGTGAAAAGCAATCCACCGCGCCGGGGCCCGGGACTAGAGTCCGAACGGCTCCGTGGCGCCGGCGCCATGGCGGATAACCAGCGGCGCCGGCCCGCTCAGGTCAATGATCGTGGATGGCTGGTTGGCCAGCACGCCGGCGTCGAGGACCAGGTCGATGTCGTGGCGGAACGTGTCGGCGATCACCTGCGGGTCGGTATAATAATCGTCCTCGCCCTGGGGCACCGAGGTGGAGAGGAGCGGCCGGCCCAGCTCGCGGGCCAGGCCCAGGGCCACCGCCGAGTCGGGGATGCGCACGCCGACCGTGGGCCGCTTCTGCAGCAGGATGCGGGGCACCTCCTTGCTGGCGCGCAGGACGAAAGTGTATTTCCCCGGGGTGACCCGGCGCAGGATACGGTAGGAGCTGGTGGGCACATAGGCCCAGTCGGCGACCTGGGCCAGGTCCAGGCAGACGAAGCTCAGCAGCTTCGCCCGCGAGGCCTTCTTCAGCTTGAAGATGCGCTCCATGGCGCCCTTGTTGAAGAGGTCGGCGCCCAGGCCATAGATGGTGTCGGTGGGGTAGACGATCAGGCCGCCGTCGGCCAGGATGCGCGCGGCGTGCTGCAGCAGGCGGCGATGGGGATGCTCCAGGTCGATCTGCTGGATCTCGACAGCCATGGCGCCCCCCCCGCCCCGCTCTCCCGCCGCCCTTATTTCAGCTCGCTCAGCTTCTTGTAGTAGTCGTGCTTGTTCTTCTTGAAAACCTCGGCCTGCTGGTACAGGCGGTCGGCCACGTCCGGGAACTGCAGCTTGAGGGTGGCGAAGCGGATCTCCTTGGCCAGAAAGTCCTGCATGCCCAGGGTCGGGTCCTTGCTCTCGTAGATGAAGGGGTTCTTGCCCTCGGCGGCCAGCGCCGGGTTGTAGCGGTAGAGCGGCCAGTAGCCGGACTGCACGGCCTTCTTGGCCTCCTCGCTCGAGAATCCCATGTCGATGCCGTGCATGATGCAGGGCGAATAGGCGATGACGATCGCGGGCCCGGGATAGGCCTCGGCTTCCAGCATGGCCTTGACCACCTGGTTCATGTTGGCGCCCATGGCCACCGAGGCCACGTAGACGTAGCCGTAGCTCATGAACATCAGCCCCAGGTCCTTCTTGCCGGTGCGCTTGCCGGAGGAGGCGAACTGGGCCACCGCCGACAGCATCGTCGACTTGGAGGCCTGGCCGCCGGTGTTGGAATAGACCTCGGTGTCGAGCACCAGCACGTTGACGTTCCTGCCGGTGGCCAGCACGTGGTCGAGGCCGCCGTAGCCGATGTCGTAGGCCCAGCCGTCGCCGCCGATGCACCACACCGAC
>JALOLA010000070.1 GCA_025456205.1 Acidobacteriota bacterium
AATCAAATCACAAGCGAAGAGGAGGGAAAACCGAGGGAAAGGCAGAGGGAAGACAAAGTGGGAAAGAACTCCCGACAGGGCTACTCCCACTCTCTCTTCCCTCATTCTTCCCTCTCTCTTCCCTCTGTCCGCCCTAATGCTATTGACGAAAAAGTTTAACATGCTACAATTTGATTTCAAATCAAACAACGAGGTGTTTTCATGGAAAAATATAGTTCCCGGCAATTGATGGACATCGAGCACCGCTACGGCGCCCACAACTATCATCCCCTGGAAGTGGTCATCGCCAAGGCCGAGGGCATCTGGGTGGAAGACCCGGAAGGCAAGCGCTACATCGACATGCTGTCGGCCTATTCGGCCGTCAACCAGGGCCACCGCCACCCCGCCATCATCCAGGCGCTCAAGGACCAGGCCGACATCCTGACCCTGACCTCGCGCGCATTCTTCAACGACCGCTGGCCGCTGTTCGCCAGAAAGCTCTCGGAGTTGACCGGCAAGGAGATGATCCTGCCCATGAACACCGGCGCCGAGGCCGTGGAAACGGCCATCAAGACCATGCGCAAGTGGGGCTACCTGGTCAAGAAGGTCGAGGCCGACAAGGCCGAGATCATCGTTTTCTGCGAGAACTTCCACGGCCGCACCACCACCATCGTCTCCTTCTCCACCGACCCCGAAGGCCACGACTTTTACGGCCCCTACACCCCCGGCTTCACCATCGTGCCCTACAACGACCTGAACGCCGTGGAGAAGGCGATCAGCAAGAACACGGTCGGCATCATGGTCGAGCCCATCCAGGGCGAGGCCGGCGTCGTGGTCCCCGATGAAGGCTTCCTGGCCGGCCTGGGCAAGATCGCCAGGAAGCATAACGTCCTGCTGGCCATGGACGAGATCCAGACCGGCTTCTGCCGCACCGGCAAGCTGTTCGCCTACCAGCACGAGGATGTCGACCCCGACATCATCATCATGGGCAAGGCGCTGGGCGGCGGGGTTTTCCCGGTGAGCGCCGTGGCCGCCAACCAGGACGTGCTCGGCGTCTTCAAGCCCGGCACCCACGGCTCCACCTTCGGCGGCAACCCCCTGGGCTGCGCCGTGGCCATGGCCGCGATCGACGTGCTGCTCAAGGAAAATCTGGCCGAACGCGCCACCGAGATGGGCGGCTATTTCATGGGCCAGCTGCGCGACCTGCAGAAAAAGTCGGCCAAGATCAAGCTCGTGCGCGGCAAGGGACTGCTGATCGGCATCGTCCTCAACGAATCCGCCGGCAAGGCCCGCCAGTATACCAACGCCCTCAAGGACAAGGGCCTGCTCTGCAAGGAGACCCACGACTGGATCATCCGCTTCGCGCCGCCGCTGGTCATCACGAAGGCCGACATCGATGCCGCCATGGAGAAGATCAGGGAAGTCCTGGGCTAAATGATCATTTTTCGCGCCGACGTCTCGCCCCGGACCGGGCTGCGGCCGCTGCGCCGCTGCGCCTATCTGGCCGCGCTGCTGAACAAGGGCGCCGGCGCGCTCCTGTGCTGTCGCGAGGATAAAAAGGCCGCGAAATTCCTTGCCGGGCGCAACGTTCCGTCCCGGCTCATGAAGGATCCCTCCGCCCTGGACCTGAGCGAAGTGAAGGCGCTCATTTTCGACTTGGAATCCTTTTTCCCGGCCGACCTGGCCCTGCTCGAGAAAGCGCGGCAGGCCGGGATCCACACCGTGCAGATCCTTGGCGCCGGCTACGCCCGCCAGGCCACGGACATCCAGGTCGAGGGAGCCGGGTCGGCGCTGCTGCACCACAAGTTCCGCCATTTCAACTCGGTCAAGAGGAAATACCGTAAACAGATCAGGAATATTTTCATCGGCCTGGGCGACATGCTCCCCTACCGCGACCTTCGCGCCATCGTCGACACCCTGCACCGCCTGGGCTACCGGATGAAGATCGTTCCCGGCCTGGAACTGAAAAAGTCCGACAAGCGCAACCTGATGAAGATCTACCCCGGCTGTCACTTCTGCGGCAAAAGCGAGAGCCTGGCCCGCGCCTATTTCGAGGCCGACCTGGCGCTGATCCCCCCCGGCGATGAAGCCTGGGAGGCCGCCTGCGTCGGCACCCCCGCCCTCTACATGCCGCTGGACAAGGGGCACAATGCCCTGGCCGCCGCCGGCTCGGACCTGGGGCTCGGTGCCAAGGTCCCGCCTCTTGTTGATTGGACGGTGCAATCCGTCCGCGACGCCCTTGCCACGCTGGATCAGGAGGCCCGTGAAAAAATGGGCGCCGCCGGCAAGGCGCTGGTCGACGGCCTGGGGGTGCAGAGGTTCTTGAAGATCCTGAAAGAAAAGGGCGTAATCGACTAAAACCAGCGCTTTCGCTGACGTTCCTGCCCCCGGCCAGCCTGCGAGCTTGAGTGATATGCATCTGCCTTCTCCCCTCAATACGCCAGCGCCCTGCCGTTCATCATGTCCGTGGCAACAGCCTCATGGCCTCCCTCTGGATCATTGGCGGCCCCAATCACATAGCCCCGCAAGATATAGATGCGCGGCAGGGGGGATGTAAGTTGCGGCACCACGGCCACCTCAAGCCCTATTTCCTTAAGGGCGGCCAAAAGATGACCGCAGAAATCCCCCTCAAATACCTGCGGTTTGCTGCTGCCATCGGTTTCATACTTTGGGGCGTGAAGGCTTGGCGCATCAATGGCCTGCTTGATGCCCATGTTGAAGTCAATGAGGTTCATCAAGACGGAAACTGTCTTCTGGTGCAGCCCGCCGCCAATGGAAGACAGGGCTGCGAATGGCCTGCCTTCCCTGGCGACGATCAAAGGCTCGGTGGGATCAGGCAGTCGCTTTCCAGGACCGGTCTGGGCGATGAGCCTCTGCTGGAAGGATGCCGGATCTGGGACCGACACGCCGTCGACGAAGATACCCGTCGTGCCCCAGATCGAGGTGTTGCTGGTGTGCACGATGGCGGCCATGTTTCCCCATTTGTCAATGGCCACCACCGCATCCGAGTGCTTTGCATCCTCGCTCAGCGGGACCCTGGACAGCGGGAATTTTCCCGCGGACATCAGCGACCACACCCTCCGGGCATGCTCTTCCCCGGTCCGGGCGACCAGGGAGCCGTCGGCTCCATTGAGCAGCCGGGATACCGACTGTGGCGTCATGTAACTCAAGGCCATTAGGTTCGTTATCTGGCTTTGCCAGAAGAACGTTTTGGCCGACTCCGAATAATGCCCCATGCCGGCGAGGCCGGCCTGCGAGGCGACATTGAGCGCCTCGGCGATATGGACGCCGCCATGAGCCGGCAGCCCGGGAGCGTAGATCTTGCACCCGCCATAAGCGATCTCCAGCGGATCGGACCAGATGACGCTATACCTTCTCATGTCGTCCATGGTCATATTGCCGCCTTCGCGCCGGACCGCTTCCACGAACTTTTTCCCCCATTCGCCGCCATACATGTAATCCGCGCCCCGGTCAGCGACCCGGCGCAGGGTAGCGGCGAGCTTGGGCTGCTTGAAGAAATCTCTTTCGCCGACCCAGGACCCGTCCGGCCGGGTGAAGATCGCCCGGGTGTCCGCAAGCCGGGACAGCACGTTCTGGCGCAACTTGATCTGGCCCGCATGGTACGGGGTGAGCTCGAAACCATTTTCGGCGAAGTAGATGGCCGGCGCAAAGAGGTCCTTGAAGGCCAGCTTGCCGAATTTTTTATGCGCCGCCTGGATCCCCGCCATGAATCCGGGAACCAGCGCCGTTCGACCGCTGGGATTGAGCCTTGCGCCCGCCTGCGGAGACATCGGATGGGTCTGGGCGGGGATCGTCATGGGTTCATTCTCGCCAAGCACGGTGTTGAAGCCGGCGTTGAGGTAGTATATTCTCCCTGATCCGGCTTCAAAATAGACCATGGTGAAGATGCCCGCATAGCTCACTACGCCTCCCATGGCCAGAGCGATCTGAGCCAGTGACGTCGCGATAGCAGCATCCGCGGCACTGCCCCCCTGGCGCAGGGTTTCCAGCCCGGCCCGCTCCGCCGCTGCGCTGGAGGTGCCGGTGATCACGCCGTTTTTCCCCTTGGCCAGGACATTCTGCTGCCCGAACTGTTTGTTGAGCCAGTTGTAAATCGCCAATTCGCCAGCACCCCAATTTCCTGGTGAAAGGTCAACCGTGAATACCAGGGAAGGCACTGAAAATGCGACCAGGCAAATCAGCGCAACGAATTTGTTGATGGAACGGATGTGTTTGATCATGATATCCTCCTTATGGATCGTAATGGAATCCTGTCCATCCGCGGCAATAGTAAGGCAAAATAATGCCGGTTTCTGCTCAGCGTATGCGATGAGGAACGATTTGTACCGCTGGTAGATACAGAAAGGAGGGATGGATTAAGGGAGGTCCGGATGCCTCCGGAAATCCGAGGGCGGCCGGCCGGCCAGCTCCTTGAAAACCCGGTTGAACGTGGCCAGGGAATTGAACCCGCAGTCAAAGGCGACGGCGACCAGTTTTTGCTGCCCTGATGCGCGGCTCGCCAGCCGTTGCCTGGCGGCATCGACCCGGTAGCCATTGATGAATTCAAAAAAATTCCGGCCAAGCCGTTCGTTGATCACCTGGGAAAGGTGGCTGGCCGGGATGGCCAATGCCCGGGCCAGCTTCGGCAGGGTGAGCTCGGGATCCAGGAAGAGTTTCTCGCGCTCCATGGTTTCGCGCAAGCGCGTTTCGTAGAGCGCGGCGTTCTCCGGGCTCAGCGATGACCGCTCGTAGCGCCGGCCCGGTTCGGCCTCGAGCAGGCCGGAGATGATCTCGGGCTGGTGAATGGCCCGGTAGCCGGTCACGAAAGTATTCAGGGCGACGAGAAAGAAAACAAACTGGCCGACCAGGCTGACCGCCCGGGCTTCCAACCTGACGGCGGCGAACAGCACCAGGCCGACGCCCCAGATGGCGGCGTAAACGGCCAGGCGTCGCCGCAGCCAGCCGAGGTTGACGCGGTCGATCATTGAATAGGCCGCCTTGATCCTGGCGGAATGCGCGCGCAGAAGACGGACGACGGAAACGACGTAGACGATCATCTGCAGGACCGACAGGAAAAGGACCGCCAGCCAGGGGGAGCGGACAAAGAAGCCGCTGACGCCGGAGGGAGCGGAACCCGGGGCGGGTGAACTCATATAGGTTCCATAAGCAAGCATTCCCAGGAAAAAGGGGATGCCGTGAAGGGCATGCCCAAGCTGCCGGCGGTGATCCTCGGCGGTCAGCGCCCGGACATAAAGATAGAACAACGGGCTATAGGCCAGGACGATGGGGCCCGTGAGAATGGCCAGGGCCGGCCAGATGTCATAGAGATCAAGGATCGCGACCATGCCGCTGGCCATGCCGATCGCCAGCGCCAGGAGGAACAGGGCCATGGTGCGATTGGCCAGGCGATTGCCCCGGCGGGTGAACGCCAGCACCAGGGACTGGATCAGGGCATGGACCGCCCCGGCCAGGTTGACATAACTGAGAAGACGGCTCAACAGATCCACGCGAGGAATATATCACTGATGCCCGGGAGTGGCAACAAGGAGCGCGGGCCGAACGGCTTACAGCACCAGCACCAGCCCCGTGGCCAGGGCGATCATTATAAATATGGGCACGGCCATGTAGCGGTAGACGTCGAGCAGCGAGGCGCCGAAATATTCGTTGGTCAGCACCAGGCAGAGGTGGAGCGGCGAGACCAGGATGCCGGCGAAGCCGATGACGTAGATGTAAAGCGAGAGGTAGAAATAGTTGGGCAGGTGCTGGATCAGCGGCAGCAGCACCGGGAAGGCGATGGCGATGTAGGCCGTGTTCACGCCGGTCAGGAAGGCCACGGTGAATGAGACCAGGAAGATGAAGGCCACGACCAGGCCCAGCGAGATATCCATGGTCTTGAGCGTATCGAACGCCGCGGAAACCTGCAGCACGCGCTGGAAAACGATGACCGCGGCGATGACCAGCAGGCTGCGCACCGTGGTCTTCCCGAAAACAATGGCCGCGAGCGGCAGCAGCGGCGGCACCTTGACGAAGAACAGCAGGATCACGGCCAGGATCGGCCAGGTGCCGGAGAAAAAGTCGCGCATCGTGGCATGGATGCCGTTGCTGGGGCCGGGATGCTCGCGGCCGATGCCGTGGCGGCGGAAATAGCAGAAGGCGACGGCCAGCCCCATGACAATGTGCAGGATGGAGAAGGGCAGCTGGAACAGGATGATGCGGCGCATGGGGATGCGCGACATGGCCTGGAACAGGAGCAGGCCGGCATAGAGCGGCCAGATCAGCTCCCAGTCGTGACGGAACCAGAAGTTCAGGAAGGCGTTGAAAGCCGGCTTCAGCTTCATTTTATCGGTGGACACCTGGACCAGCGGCGCCGAGAGCAGCGCCCCGCCCGGCATGGGCAGGAAGCCGATGATGGCCGGCGAGACCATGGCCACCAGGCGCTTGTCGCGGACCATGGTGTTCAGCGACTCGATCAGGCGGTCGTACATGCGCCGGCTCTTCTGCACGGCGCCGACGGTCTGCACCAGGACGATGATCAGAAAAAGCTCGAGGGTCTCGCGATCACGCAAGCCCGCCCAGGCGCTCCTGCCGGCCTTGGCCAGGTTGACCCCGAACAGGGCCACAGTGAGCAGGGTGATGACGAGCACGGCCAGCGCCAGGTCGACCTTGCGGCGCAGCAGCAGGATGAGCAGGGCGACCAGCAGCAGGAATTTGGCGGCCAGGAGCATGCGCGGCACCTCATTGCCATTCGCGGTTGGAATCCCGATTATAATCAAAAGCGCCGTTGGGCGCAAATTCGCTTGCATTCGCGGGGCATTTAATGGTAAGAAGTCGTTTCTGCCGGCTGCAGGCATGAAAAACCCGCTCGGGAGGTAACGATGACCGAAGCCATTAAAAGGACCCTGCGCGATTCCGCCCCCACCCGCTGGCTGATGCTGGTCATGGTCAGCGTGCTGATGTTCGCCACCTACTGGTTCCAGGACTTCCTCTCCGGCCTCAAGCCGCTGATGGAGAGCCAGATGGGCATCACTTCCAGCCAGTTCGGCACCATCATCGGCATGACCACCTTCGCCAACGTCTTCGGCATGATCATCATCGGCGGCATCGTCCTCGACAAGTGGGGCATACGCCTGACCGCCTTCATTTTCGGCGGCGTGACCATCCTCGGCACCGTGATCATGGCCCTGGGCGCCAACGGCGTCATCGCCTCCACGCCCGACTCCAGGCTGACGGCGATGATCATCGGCCGCGTCCTCTTCGGCGTGGGCCTGGAAACCACCTGCGTCCTGGTCACGCGCACGGTCGTCAAGTGGTTCAAGGGCTACGAGCTGGCGCTGGCCATGGCCATCAACATGGGCATCGGCCGCCTGGGCTCGGCCCTGGGCACCGCCATCTCGCCGGACATCGCCGGCAAGAACCCGCCGACGGCCATCACCTTCGCCGCCGGCCTGATCGTGCTGGGCGTCCTGTTCTATTTCATCTACCTCATCTTCGACGTGCGCATCGACCGGCAGCTCAAGGCCGAGGCCGGGGCCTGCGATGAAGAGCCGTTCCGCTTCTCCGACCTGGGCAAGCTGGCCACCGACCGCTCGTTCATCGCCATCGCCCTGCTGTGCGTCGCCTTCTACTCGGCGGTATTCCCCTTCATGCAGTATGCCCCCGACCTGCTGGTGAACAAGTTCGGCTTTTCCTATACCCTGCCCGAGTCGGCGAAGATCGTCCTGTTCGGCTCCGCCAGCCTGGGCAACGTCTCCATCTACTTCCTCTTTTTCCTGTTCGGCATTTTCTTCTCCATCGTGCCGACCTATCTGAAAAGGAAGTCGCTGCGCATCGCCTCGATGGCCGGTATGATCGCCCTCTTCGCCGCGGTTCTTTATCTCCTGCGCGGCACCCTTGCCGTCTGGCTGCACAACGGCCCCAAGGCGGCCGGGCTGATCCCGCTGGGCACCATCCTTTTCACGCCGATCTTCGGCCGCATGGTGGACAAGAAGGGCAAGGCGGCGTCGCTCATGATGCTGGGCTCGCTGCTGCTCATCTTCGCTCACCTCTCCCTCTCGGTCTTCAATTCGGAGGTCCTCTGCTACCTGGGCCTGCTCGCGCTGGGCATCGCCTTTTCCCTGGTGCCGGCGGCCATGTGGCCCTCGGTGGCCAAGATCGTCCCCGAGCGTCGCCTGGGGACGGCGTACGCCGCCATGTTCACCGTGCAGAACTGGGGGTTGGGCCTCTTTTACAAGGGCATCGGCTGGCTGCTGGACAAGGTGAACCCCGAGGTGGTGGCCAGGATCCAGCAGGTGCGGGGCGACCTGGCCGCCCAGGGGCTCGACAATGCCGCCATCAGCGAGAAGATCGAGTCCATGCGCCTGGCCGGGACCATTCCGGTATACGATTACACCATTCCCATCCTGATGCTGGTCGGCTGCGGGGTGATCTCCATCTTCCTGGCCTTTTACCTGAGAAAAGCCAGCGACAGGCAGGGATACGGGCTCGAATTGCCGTCCAACAAAAAATAGACGTTAGACGATAGACGCCAGACGTTAGCCAGAGGAAGAAAAGACAATTATAATGCCAGAGACGTCAGACATTCGAAGTTAGCAAGAATAAGAAGACCCTATTGAATGCAGTATCAGGATCGATGCAAATAAGATGCTCAGAATGCTTTTTTCTTGCTAATGTCTAACGTCTACCATCTGACGTCTATTCTACTCAATTTCCTGAAACCATCCCTCTTCCAGCCCCAGCCGCAGCGCCTCGTCCCTGACCTCGCGCCATTCATCGGCATGCAGGCGGCGGTCGAACGGCGTTCGCCCCGGGGCGAGGTGGGCCGGAAAATATTGGCTCATCAAGCTCAGCCAGGCCTCGCGGAACGGGCTGGCGGCCATGGCCCGCAGCGCCGCGATGGAATTGGCCGTGTGCCCCGGAATGATCAGGTGGCGGACCACCATGCCGCGCACGGCGATCCCCTTCCCGTCCAGCTGCAGGGGGCCGGCCTGGCGGAACATTTCCTGCAGCGCCGGCAGGGCCTGATCGAAATAGTCGCGGACCCCGGACAGGGCGAACCCGAGCCGTCGCGAGTGGTCCGCGGGCCCGTACTTCAGGTCGGGCAGGTAGATGTCGACGATCCCTTCCAGCTGCGCCACCACTTCGGCGCATTCATAGCCGCTGGTATTGTAGACGAAAGGGATGTTCAGCCCGCGGGCGCTGGCGATCTCCAGGGCGTCGACCACGTGGTGCAGGTAGGGGGTCGGCGAGACCAGGTTGATGTTGTGGGCGCCGCGCTTCTGCAGCGACAGGAACATCCCGGCCAGCTGCTCCACGCTCAAGGCCTCGCCGTGGGCCAGCTGCGAAATAGGGAAATTCTGGCAGAAGAGGCACTTCAACGTGCAACCTGAAAAAAAGATCGTCCCCGAGCCTCGCTCTCCCGAGATCGGCGGCTCTTCCCCGAAATGGAGGTTGTGCGCGGCGACCTGCGCCTGGCGGGCGGCGTGGCAGGCCCCCGGCCGGTCGTCCAGGCGCTCGGCGCCGCACTGGCGCGGGCACAGGCGGCAGGGGCTGAAGCGGGCGGAGAAAAATTCCTTTTTCCGCGCCCAGGCGGCGACGCCCAGGGCGCGATAGGAGGGGCCATTCAGCCGTTCCACTCGAAATCTTTGCCCAGGAAGACCCGGCGCGTGTTCTCCTCGCGGACGACCTCGGCCGGGGTGCCGCTGCTCAGGATGCGCCCCTTGTGGATGATGTAGGCCGTATCGGTGATGAAGAACGTGTCCTTGACGTTGTGGTCGGTGATTACGATGCCGATGCCCCGGGCCTTGAGCCGGAGGATGATCTTCTGGATGTCCAGGATGGTGATGGGGTCGATGCCGGTGAAGGGCTCGTCCAGGAACAGGAAGCGCGGCTTCATGATCATGGAGCGGGCGATCTCCAGGCGCCGCTTCTCGCCGCCGGACAGCTGGTAGGCCATGGAGTCGCGGATCTCCAGCAGGCCGAAGTCGCCCAGCAGCTCCAGGGCCCTGCTCCTGGCCTCGGCCTCCGGTACGTAGAGCTGCAGCACCATGTTCAGGTTGTCGAACACCGAGGCCTTCATGAAGACCGAGTGCTGCTGGGGCAGGTAGATCAGCCCTTTTTGCGCACGCTCGTAGGAGGGGATGCCGTCGACGCTCGCGCCGTTGAGCTCCACGCCGCCCGCGTCCGGCTTGACAATGCCGGCCATCATCAGGAAGGTGGTGGTCTTGCCGGCGCCGTTGCGCCCCAGCAGGGCGGTCACCGCCCCCGAGACGAAATCGAGGCGGATGCGGTCGACCACCGCCACGTGGTTGTAGATCTTGGTCAGGTCGCGGGTGCGCAGGCGGTCCATCACAGCCCGAGTTCGCCGGAGATCTTCTGCATGGCGCCCAGGCAGAGCGGCAGGAATTCGTCGAGGGAGAGGCCCAGGCGGGCGCAGCCCTCCATCTGCTCGCGCGAGGCGCCCTTGGCGAACGACTTCTCCTTGAAGCGCTTTTTCATGAACAACAGGTCCACCCCGGCCAGCTTCCGGTCGGGGTGCATCAGGGCGCAGGCGATGATGAAGCCGCTGGCGGGATCGATGGCCAGCAGGGAAAGGTCCATCTGCGAGGCGGGCTCGACGCGCAGGTTGTGGGCGCGGATGGCGTGGATGATCTCCTCGCCCAGCCCCTGCCCGGCCAGCATCTCGGCGGTCTTCTCGGTATGGTCCTGCGGCGTTGCCACCGTGTATTCGTAGTCCAGGTCGTGCAGCAGCCCGGCCAGTCCCCAGGGCTCGGGGTCCTGGCGGAAACGCACGGCCAGGGCGCGCATGCAGGCCTCGACGGCCAGGCAATGCTTGACCAGGTTCTTGTTGTGCAGATGCTGCTGCAGCAGTTCCAGGGCTTGCTCGCGGGTCATGGCTCACTCCTCAAGAGCAGAATTATATGCCGGGCGGCCCGTCATTGCAAGCCGGCCTTTGATTGTTTCGCGCAAATGTTTGTGCTAAAATAGCGGGCGATCGGTAATGGAAAGGGGTTTTGTGAAAAAAGGAGGAACCATGAGCCAAGAACAGCCCAACGCGCCATTCGCCCAGGAGCATCCCGAAAAAAAATCGCTGAAATTCTATTACGTCATCGGCGCCCTGGCGCTGGTGATCGTCCTGCTGGCGTACTTTCTCTTCAAGGGCCCGGCCGGCCCGGAGCTCTCCCCGAAAATGAAGCAGATGGAAGAGACGGTGCAGCAGATCCAGCAGCTGGAGTCGAGCATCCAGCAAAAGCAGAATGAAGTGTTCACCATCCTCAACGAATACAAGAAAAAGACCGGCGAGGACCTGCCCGAGGTCAACATCATGAACCTTTCCCCCGAGCAGAAGAAAGTCCTGGAGGACAAGATCAAGAACGAGAAGGACGTCTCGATCAAGTCGCTGTTGCAGGACATCCTGGACAAGAACAGCGACATCCAGAACCTGAACGCCCGGGTCCAGGAGCTGGAGACGCTGCTGCCCAAGCCGCACATGGTGGAGAAGGGCGAGAACCATTACCAGATCGCCATGAACTTCCTGCTCAACGAAAAAGGGGTGGACAAGGCCCGGGCCATGGAGCTGGTCGAGCGCACCGCCCTCTTCGAGCCGATCGTCCCCGGCTTCAAGATCTGGAACTTCTACGCCGAGGACGAGTACGGCACCTTCATCACCCAGGGCACGGCCCCCATCTCCCCCAACCAGATCCAGCGCAAGGTGAAGAAGGAGCTGGTCGACGCCAAGGACAAGGCCATCGCCGAGAAGGACAAGCTGCAGAGCGACATCAACGAGATGGAGGCCCGGCGGCTCGAGCTCATCTCGCAGCTGGACCTGCTCAACCAGGAAAAGCAGAGCATGCTCTCGCGCATGAGCGACCTGAACGACCAGAACCAGGAGATGCAGACCTCCCTCAACTCGGTGCACTACGCCATCCACCTGCCCCGGGTGCTCACGGAGAAGGGCATCATCAAGGGCGGCTTCCTGCGCTCGACCAAGCTGCAGAAGGTCGACCCCGCCCTGTTCGACCAGTCGCTGGACCTGCGCGGCGACCCCCGGATCACGATCAACGCCATGGGCTTCCAGCTGGCGCGGATCAGGGACATCTCCATCTATCCTTCCTATTTCAAGACCGGCGTTGACTTCAAGGTCGAGTTCGACGAGACGCGCCAGAACGCGACCATCACCTTCCTCGACGTCAACAAGTTCATGAGCGAAAAGATCGCCATCGCCGTCGAATAAACGAAGACCGTCCAGGGGCGCGCCGCCGGCGCGCCTTTTTTTTTGGGGAGCATCATGGCCAGCATCGGCACTATCCTCGCCATCGCCAAGGGCGGCGCCGGCATCGTCCGCGACGGGGAGAAGACCGTGTTCATCCCCGGGGTCATCGCCGGCGAGACGGTCGAATATGCTGTCAGCGGCCGCTTGCGCTCGGCTTGGCAGGGGAAGCTGTTGCGGGTGCTGGAAGCGTCGCCGCAGCGCGTTGAGCCGCCCTGCCCCCACTACGGAGACTGCGGCGGCTGCAACCTGCAGCACATGAGCTACGGCGAGCAGCTGCGCAGCAAGGTGGGGATCCTGGCCGACAACCTCAGGCGCATCGCCAGGTTCGAGCCGGCCGCTCCCCCGCCGCCGCTGGCATCCCCTCCCGAGCGCTATCGCGTCAAGGCCGAGTTCCAGGTGCGCGGCGGCGCGGCGGGCTTCTTCGCCCGGGAATCGCACCGCATCGTCGCCATTTCCGGCTGCCGGCTCCTGCCGCCTGTCGTGCAGGATTTCTTCCTCGCCCGGCGCCCGGGCCTCGGCGGCTGCGAGCATGGACAGTTGCAGGTCATCAGCAACGGCCGGGAGCTCGCCGCCCGCCTGGATGCCCCTGGCAACCGTGGCGCCTGGCTGGACGGGGGCCGCGAGGTGGAGTTCAAGGTCGGCGCTTACGTCTACCGCTACGGACCGGGCCATTTCGTCCAGGCCAACCTGTTCCAGCTGCAACCCATGCTGGGCCTGCTGGAAGGGGCCCTGGCCGGAATGGAGCTCGGCAGCGCCATGGACCTTTATTGCGGCGGCGGTTTTTTTACCCTGCCGCTGGCCGCCCGCTGCCGCGAGGTGCTCGCCCTGGAGAGCGATGCGGACAACGTGGCCGCCCTGCGGGCGAACCTGGCGCTGAACAAGGCGGGCAATGTCCGCGTCGTCCAGGCCGACGTCCTGAGCTGCGACTTGGCCCTTGGGGCCGCCGCCGGGATGATCGTCATCGATCCGCCCCGGGGCGGGCTTTCCCCCCGCCTCATTTCCGCACTGGCCGCGGGCGCGGCTGGGACCATCGTCTATTTTTCCTGCGATTCGGCCACCTTCGCCCGCGACCTGCGCCTGTTTCTGGCGCACGGCCTCAGCTTGGCCGAGATCAAGCTGCTCGATAATTTCCCGCACAGCGACCATTTCGAGATATTTTCAGTATTGAAGAGGGTGTAAGGTAGACGGTTTACGGTGTACGGGAAGAAAAGGAGGAAATAGTAAGACATAAAACACCAAATCCCAAGCACCAAATTTCAAACAAATTCCAAGTTCCAAATTCCAATGACCCAAACGAAAGCCCTGCAAGTTTCCCGTCTTCGTTGTGGTCATTGGATCATTGGTGCTTGGAGCTTGATTGGAATTTGGGATCTGTGATTTGGAATTTTATTCTACCCGGTCACCGGTCACTTGTCGACGGGATCCGCGGATCCCTCTTGCCCCCCAAGAGGATGTAGACCTCCTCGGGGCTCAGGCCGTTCTTATGGGCCACCTCCGCCAGGGTTTGAGCAGAGCTCTCGACCCTGATGCCCGCGCTGCGGGCGGCGGCAAGCAGCCGGGGCTGATCCATTCCCAATAGCGGGCAGAGCTCGGCCAGCGTCCGCATCCCGGCGTCCGCGACCGGAGGCAGGACCTGGACACGCCCCGCGCCGTCCTTGAACCAGGCACGCAGGTCAGTGATCATGCGCGCGGGGAACCAGCGGCCCAGCGCGGCGACGAGCACCAGCGCCGACAGCAGCAGGGCAACGGCCAGTTCGCGGCAGGCACCCGCTCCCCGCAGCGTCGCGGCGGCATGCGCCGTTGTGCGCCGGCAATACGCCCGCAGCGCCCGCCAGTGGAAGGCCAGGTGGCCGATGGCGCCGAGAAGGAAAAACAAGATGGCGACGGCGTGCAGCGCCTCCCATTCCTTCTTGTCCAGCCCCAGCACCGACCAGCCGCTCCAGGCGGCCAGGGTGCCCTCGGGGCGCAGGAACAGGACGACGCCCGACACGGCGCTCAGAACGAAGGTGAAGAAGAGCAGGAAAGAAACGAACGCGCGCCAGCGAAATGGAGTGTTGCCCATGGCCCTGATTCTAGCAGAATTCAAAAAAAAAGTAGTCAGTAGCCAGTAGTCAGTAGTCAGTAGGAAGAAAAATTACACTGACATTGCAAACAGAAAAAGTTCGAATGATTCCCCTTCTACTGACTGAAGTTCGTTTGATTGCTTTTCTACTGATTGCTGACTACTGGCTACTGACTACTGGCTGCTAACTACTGCTTCCGGTCCTTTGTCAATTTTCTGAACTTATGCTATTTTTAATGCATGAGAAAATACACGATCCTGCTCATGCTCATCTTTCTGGCCTCCTGGCTGCGGGCCGGTGACGATGGCCTCAACTGCTTCACCGTCATCGCCGGCAGCAAAGCCAGCGCCGACGGCTCGGTGCTGCTGGCCCACAACGAGGACGACTCCGGGAAGCAGACCCTCAACATCCACAAGGTGCCCGCCCAGGAGCGCAGGCGCGGCGACGTGTTCACATTGAAGAGCGGCACGACCATCCCCCATTCGGGCAGCACGCCCGGCCTGCTCTGGCTGCAAATGCCCGGGAGCGATTTCGGCGACGCATATATCAGCGAATTCGGCGTGGCCCTGACCTCGGATGCCTGCCTGTCGCGCGAGGACAAGGGCGAGTTGAGCGAAGGCGGGATCGGTTTCAGCCTGAGGCGCCTGGTCGCCGAGCGCGCCCGGACCGCCCGCGAGGCGGTGCGCATCGCCGGCGAGCTGATCGGTCGCTTCGGCTACAACTCCTCGGGACGGGCCTATATCATCGCCGATGCGGCGGAGGGCTGGGTCCTGCACGCGGTGAAGGGCAAGCGCTGGGTCGCCCGCCGCGTCCCCGACAACGAGGTGGCCGTCATCGCCAACCGCTACACCATCACCCGCGTCGACCTGGGCGACGGGGACAATTTCCTGGGCTCTGCCGACATCATCTCCTATGCCGTGGCGCGCGGCTGGTACGATCCCGCCAGGGACGGCGAATTCGATTTTGCGCGCGCCTACTCCGATCCCGGAAACTACGCCGACATGCGCAATAATCTGCGCCAGTGGCGGGGCAACGACCTGCTGGCCGCCAAGCCGCTGAAGCTGGGCGCGCCGCTGCCGTTCTCGTTCAGGCCCCGGCGCGGCCTACGCCCCTACGACCTGTTCCGGGTTCTGCGCGACCACTATGAAGGCAGCAAGCATGACCTCAGCGACCACTACCGCAACGGCTCGCCCAATTCGGGAAAGAACCGCACCATCTGCACCGAAAACACCCAGTACGCCTTCGTCGCCCATTTGCGCTCCGGCGTCCCGGCGGACATCGCCCACACGGTCTGGATCGCCGGCCGCCGCCCCGACAGCAATGCATTCTCCCCCTGGTACGCTTCCATGGCGGAAGTCCCGGGCGGCTTCAGCCGCGAGAGCGCGGAAAGCGCCTGGAAGAACCACTTCCTTCCCCTCCCCGCCCACGCGGCCGAGGACGCCGGCCTGGCGACCCACACCTACGCCAGGCTATCCGAAGCGGTCGACCGCCAGTACCGCGAGCGCATCGAGAAGGTCCAGAAGGTCTGGCGCAATTTTGAGGAATTCCTGTTCAGCGACCTGAAGGACCATGAAAAGGAGTTCTCCTTCCTGCTGCAGAGCAACCGCGGCCTGGCCCGCCGCATCATCGAAAACTACATCCATGGCCTGGAATACCGCAAGTGGTTTTTGGCTGCCGAGCTGCTCTAGGAAATGCGATAAGAGAGGGGCTAGGGTCTAGGGTTTAGGGTTTAGAGAAGAGACACTCAACGAAATCTGAAGAAATCTCTGCGGACACGCTCAGTCCAGACCAGAGCTTCGCTTGATTACCTTTTTTCTTCTCTATACCCTAGCCCCTAGACCCTAAACCCTATGACTTGCCCGGCCGCTTGATGGGAGGAACGTATTTTTTCAACAACAGCGACAAGGT
>JALOLA010000071.1 GCA_025456205.1 Acidobacteriota bacterium
TGCGCGTCAGCTTCAAGGGGCTCTCCGCCCACGGCTCGGCCCCCGAGCGCGGCCGCAACGCCATCTATATGGCGGCGCGCGCCTGCCTGGAGATAGAGAAGCTGAACGCGCGCCTGCGCCATGACGACTTCCTGGGCAAGGGCTCGGTCACGGTGAGCGAGATCGTCTCGGGCTCGCCCTCGCTCTGCGCCGTGGCCGACTTCGCGCGCATCCACCTCGACCGCCGCCTCACCGCCGGCGAGACGAAGGAGAGCGCCGTGGCCGAAGTGCGGGAGCTCGTGAAGGACCTGCCCGCCACCGTCGAGGTATTGCAGTACCGGGAAAAGGCCTACACCGGGCTGGAATACGGCATGGAGAAATACTATCCCACCTGGAAGCTGGAGAAGGACCATCCGGCCGTCGTTCGCGCCGAGGACGTTTTTCGCGGCCTTTTCGTTAAGGAGCCGCGCGTCGACAAGTGGACCTTCTCCACCAACGGCGTGGCCATCATGGGACTGCACAACATCCCCTGCATCGGCTTCGGCCCCGGCGACGAGGTCGGCGCCCACGCGCCGAACGAGAAGGTCGCCATCGATGACCTGGTCAAGGCCGCGGCGTTCTATGCGCTTTATGCACTGAATATGAAGTAAGCATTCGTGACGCGTAACGCGTGACGCGTAACGCGAAAGAGACAAAGACTCTTGTGATGCGTTATGCGTGATGCGTTATGTGAAAGAAAAAGATAATGCCTTTCTCCTTCTCATCACGCATCACGAAGTCGTGTAAGCTCATTCACGAATCACGTAGACCTGGCTTCCGGTCACTTGTCGCTGAGTGCTGATATGTGATATGGTTCGAGCACGATTGGGCATCAGGGTGGATGATTGAGGGGTCCCGTTTTTTCATGCACAGGGGAGGATGTTTGAAATGAACAAGAAAAGGCTTTTTGCGATCATCATCATGTTGGCTTTTTTCGCCGCCTGTGCCGGCGCTGCTGAAAGAAGCAATTGGGTCGTGGGCGTGAACAGCGGTTGGTCGCTCGGCTTGGGAGAGGCTTTTCAGTCGTCCAGCAGCCCGCATTGGGGTCAGAACTATGACCCGGTCGCCCATCTCGGGGTCTACGCAGCAACCGGGATTTCCCGATACTTCGCCCTCCGCTTGCAGATGACTTTCCAGGGTATCGCCCGCCGCTGGACCTCCTCCAGCTTCTATGAGCCAACCCGTTCCGGGACCGATCTGATGACCTTTTGTGCCATGACGCTGGACGGCGTGCTCGGCTCACGGAGCGGGGAAGAGGCCCGCTTCTTTTTCCAGAGCGGCGGCGGCTTCTGCTACGGGGGCTGGGATCACTTCAAGACCTGGTATTTCACCATCCAGGGTGGGCCGGGGGTGCGCTTCCCCCTGAAGCGGGGAAACCGGTCCGCCATTGTCGCCAGCGCTACGTTCCATAGCCTGTTTGGGGCCGGAAGATATCGCGGCAATACCAGCGCCGATTTCGTCCGCGCGACCTTGGGTTACGAGGGCGCTGTCAGCATGTCCGGGAACTGATAAAATTGTCATAGCGCTGCACGCCGGGCCGGTCCGCATTTTGACAAGCGCCGGCGCTAATGCTATATTTTTTGCGAAAAGAAAAGGAGCGCAGGATGAATTCCATATTCCATAACCGTCATTTCATCACCGAGGACGACTGGAGCAGGAACGACCTCGATACGGTATTTGAAACGTCGTTCGACCTGAAAAAAAGGTTCGCCCTGGGCGAGCCGCACCGCCTGCTGCCGGACAAGACGCTGTTCATGATCTTCTTCGAGCAGTCGACGCGCACGCGCAACTCGATGGAGGCGGGCATGACCCAGCTGGGCGGCCACGCCCATCGCCCACGGCGAGTCTGCCAAGGACACGGCCATCATCCTGTCGCGCATGGGCCACGGCATCGCCAGCCGCAACTGCTTCTACGGCAGCGGCAACGCCTACCTCAACGAGATGGCCAAGCACTCGAAGTGCCCGATCATGAGCCTGCAGGACGACGTCTACCACCCCTTCCAGGGGCTGGCCGACATGATGACCATCTTCGAGCACTTCGGCCGCGACGTGCGCGGTCTGAAGGTGACCGTCTCCTGGGCCTACGCCGAATCGCACGCCAAGCCGCTCTCGGTGCCGCAGACGCAGATCCTGCTGTTCCCGCGCTATGGCCTGGACGTCACCGTCGCCCACCCGCAGGATTTCCCGCTGAGCAAGAACATTGTCGAAAAGGCCAAGGCCAACGCCAAAGCCGGCGGCGGCCGCCTCACCTTCAGCAATGACATGGACGCGGCGCTGAAAGGGGCGCAGGTGGTCATTCCCAAGAACTGGGGCGGCTTCGGCGCCTACGAGGTGGGGGAGTACCTGCAGAACGAGGTCGAGTGCAAAAAGCAGATGGCCTCGCGCCTGGCCGCGCACAAGGACTGGATCTTCGACCGCCGCCGCGTCAAGCTCGCCGCCCCGGGCGTCAAGCTGATGCACGCCCTGCCCGCCGACCGCAACCGCGAGGTGACCGACGACGTGATCGACGACGAGAATATCTCCATCGTATACGACGAGGCCGAGAACCGGCTGCACACGGCCAAGGCCATCATGGCCCTGACCATGGGCGGCCGCGGCTAGGCCCCCGCCCCGGTGGCCGGCGATCGTTTCGCTCCCGCCACGGCCCGCCGCCTCCTGGCCTGGATCCTGGCCGAGGAAAAGCGCGGCCAGGTCTTCGGCATCCACCGCGAGCTCTTTTTCCAGCCCGGCGCCGCCGCTTCCCTGCGCCTGGAGCGCTGCGGGCGCCAGCTCGAGACGCCGCTGGGCGTGGCCGCCGGGCCGCACACGCAGCTGGCGCAGAATATCGTGACGGCCTGGCTCTGCGGCGCCCGCTTCATCGAGCTCAAGACCGTGCAGACCCTCGACCGCCTGGAGGTGCGCAAGCCCTGCATCGCCGTCGATGACGCCGGCTACAACTGCGAGTGGTCCCAGGAGCTGACCCTGGACGAGTCGTTCCAGCAGTACCTGGCGGCCTGGGTGCTGCTGCACGTGCTGCGCCGCCGCTCGCGCCGCGGCGCCCTGCCCGTTGATCCCGGCTTCCTCTTCAACTTCAGCGTCGGTTACGACCTGGCCGGCATCCTCCAGCCCAACATGCAGTGCTTCCTGGACAGGATGTCTTGCTGCTACGACGAGAAGGAGATGCTGCTCCGGGACCTGGAACCCCTGTTCCCCGGCATCCATGCCCTGGATATCCCCAGTTGCATTTCCGACAACGTCACCCTCTCGACCATGCACGGCTGCCCGCCCGGGGAGATCGAGAAGATCGGCCTCTATCTGCTCGCGGAACGCAAGCTGCACACCACCGTCAAGCTGAACCCGACCCTGCTCGGCCCTGAGCGCCTGCGCGGGCTGCTCAACGGCACGCTGGGCTGGAAAGTGAAGGTGCCCGACCAGGCCTTCGAGCACGACCTCAAGTACGACGCCGCCCTGGACATCATCCGCTCCCTGAAGGGCTGCGCCGCGAAGAACGGCCTGCGCTTCTCCGTCAAGCTGACCAACACCCTGGAGTGCCTCAACGACGGCGCGCTGCCTGCCAGGGAAAAAACGGTCTACATGAGCGGCCGCCCGCTCCGGCCGCTGGCCGTGGCGCTGGCCCGGCGCCTGCAGGACGATCTCCAGGGCGGGCTGGACATCACCTATTCCGCCGGCGGCGACTGCTTCAGCGCCGCCGAACTCCTGGCCTGCGGCCTGCGGCCGCTGACCGTCTGCAGCGACCTGCTGCGCCCGGGCGGCTACGCCCGCCTCGGCCAGTACCTGGAGGAGATCCGCGGCGCCATGAAGTCCTGCCGGGCGACGACCCTCGATGAGCTGGTCCTGAAGCGCGCGCGGATGAAGGACCCGGCCCTGGCCGTGCGCGAAAACCTGAAGAACTACGAAGCGGCCCTGGAACGGGGGGAGGACTGCCGCGCCCCGCTGCTGCCGGGGGCCGGCTTCAAGGGCCGGCGCAGTCTTTCCTGGTTCGATTGCGCGCTCGCCCCCTGCCGCGATGCCTGCGCCATCGGCCAGGACGTGTCGCGCTACATGCACTGGGTCGGCCGGGGCGACGACGACCGCGCCAAGGCGGTGGTCTGGGAGACCAACCCGCTGCCCGCTACCTGCGGCATGGTCTGCGACCAGAAATGCCAGGGCCGCTGCACCCGCGGCCTCTTCGACCGGCCGCTGGCCATCCGCGCCGTCAAACGCTTCGCCGTCGAGAACGGCAGCATCCCGGCGGCCGACCCGGCATCGCTCGGCGACGCCACCCGCGTGTCCGTGGTGGGCGCCGGACCGGCGGGGCTGGCCGCCGCCCGCGAGCTGGCCCGCGGCGGCTTCTGGGTCGAGGTCTTCGAGGCGCACGACCAGGCCGGCGGTCTGGCCGCCACGGTCATTCCCGGCTTCCGCCTTTCCGCCGCCGCCCTGGAGGACGATGTCGCGCGTTTGAAGGAGAAGGGGGTAGTCTTTCGTTACAATCAGGTGGTCGATGGCAAGCGGCTGGCCGCACTGCTGGACGAGTTCCAGCTGGTGTTCCTGGCCGGCGGCGCCGGCAGGGGGCGCCGGCTGCTCATCCCCGAGGAGGATGCCGCCGGGGTCCATGACGCGCTGGAGTTCCTCGCCGCGGCCAAGCGCGGCGCGGCGCCGGATATCGGCTCGCAGGTGGTGGTCATCGGCGGCGGCAACAGCGCCATGGACGCGGCGCGCACGGCCCGGCGCCTGTGCGGCGTCCACGGCCGGGTCACGGTGATCTATCGCCGCACCCTGGCCGAGATGCCCGCCGCCGCCGAGGAGATCCGCGCGGCCCTCGCCGAGGGGGTGCGCATCATGGAGCTCACCGCCCCGCTGCGCATCGAGGTCGCCGAGGGCAGGGAGTGGGCCCTGCTCTGCTCGCGCATGGAATTGCGCAAGGCCGACAGCAGCGGCCGCCCGCACCCGGTACCGGTGTTCGGCTCGGAGTTCGAGCTGACCTGCGATGCAGTGATCGTGGCCATCGGCCAGGACAGGAACGCGGAGCTGCTGGCCGGAACGGAGTGGCAGGCCGTCGGCGACGAAGGCGGCACCAGCCATCCCCGCCTCTTCGTCATCGGCGACGCGCGCGGCGGTCCATCGACGCTGGTGCGGGCCATCGCCGACGGCAGCCGCGCCGTCGACCGAATCCTGGAGGAGAGCGGCCGGACATTGCGCGACCCGGAGCCCGGCCCGCTGAGCGACCGCACCTGGCTGGAGCATGCGCTGCAGCGCTCACGGCGCCAGGAACCCGAGCCGCCGGCGCCGGCCCACGGCCTTGTCTTCGGCGCCGACGGCCTTGCCGACTTCGCACCGGGCCTGAACCCCAAGGCGGCGCGGCGCGAGGCCCAGCGCTGCTTCCACTGCGACGACCTCTGCCTGCTGTGCGTCGGCGCCTGCCCCAACCGCGCCCTGGTCGCCTTCGAAACGCGCCCCGGGCGCTGGCCGCTCCTGCATGGCGCCAGGCACAGCGACGGGGTCGTGCTCGCCTCCACCGGCGTCCTGGAGCTGCGCCAGAAATATCAGCTGGTCCATGTCGTCGATTTCTGCAACGCCTGCGGCAATTGCTCCAGCTTCTGCCCGACCGCCGGCGCTCCCTACAAGGACAAGCCCCATGTCTTCCTCAGCCGCCGCGACTTCGAGCAGGCCGCCGACGGCTTCTACCTCAAGCCCCTCGGCCCCACCGGCGCCCGGGTCCTGCAGGCCAGGGCCGGAGGCGAGCTGCAGCACCTGCGCCTTTACCCCGACCGGCTGGACTTCGAGAACGACAACTGTCTGCTGCGGCTGAAGCGCGACGATTTTTCCTACCTGGCCGCCGACTGGCGCCGCGAGGCCGACCCGGCCTTCGACGGCCGGCTGCTGGCGCAGATGGCGGTGCTCCTGGAATTCCTGCCCCCTTTCCTGCATGGAGACGATCCCGATGTGTGAAACCGCCTTCAACGAGCTGTGCCAGCCCAGGCCCGAATGGCCCGGCGAGGAATACTCTTTCCTGAAGGACAGCGATATGCCCGCCTTTCATCGCTCGCTGCCGGGCTACGCGCCGACGCCGCTGCTGGAGCTTCCCGCCCTGGCGGCGAAGCTGGGCCTAGGCGAGATCCACGTCAAGGATGAAGGACAGCGCTTCGGCATCAAGGCCTTCAAGGCGCTGGGCGCCTCCTACGCCATGTACCGTTTCCTTAAAAAGCGCTGGCAGGAGCGCTTCGCGGAGCCGTTCACGCCGGCGAGCTTCCAGGACAGCAAGGCCCTGGAGAAGCTGGGCTCCTTCACCTTCTGTGCGGCTACCGACGGCAATCACGGCCGCGCCGTGGCCTGGACGGCGAAGAAGCTGGGCCAGAAGGCGATGATCTACATGCCTGCCGATTCGGTCGCGGCGCGGGTGGAGAACATCAGGGGCGAGGGCGCCGAAGTGGTGCTGGTCGAGGGCACGTTCGACCTGTGCGTCGAGCGCTGCGCCGCCGATGCCGCCAGGAACGGCTGGCAGGCCATCTCCGACACGGCCTATGCCGGCTACCGCGAGATCCCCGGCTGGATCCTGCTGGGCTACACCACCATCTTCGCCGAGCTGGCCGGCGTCCTGCACGGGCCGATGAAGGTTGGCATCGACCTGGTCATCCTGCCCGCCGGCGTGGGCGGGCTGGCCGCCGCCGGCGCCTTTTACTACAGCAGGCATTACGGGGCGCGCCGGCCGTACCTGGTCTGCGCCGAGCCCGTTTCCTCGGACTGCTTCCTGGAATCGGTGCGCTTCGGCAAGGGCGAACCGCTGCCCACGAAAGGCCGGCAGACATCGATCATGGCCGGCCTGAACTGCGGCGTCCCCTCGCCGCTGGCCTGGCCCATCGTGCGCGACGCCTATCCCTTCTTCCTTGCCTTCGGCGATGGCTACGCCGAGCAGGCCATGCGCCAGTATTACCGCCCCCTCAAGAACGACCCGCAGGTCATCGCGGGCGAGTCCGGTTCTTCCGGGCTGGCCGCCCTGCTGGCGCTGACGACCTCCCCCAAGCTCGCCGAGGTGCGCGCCCGGCTGCCGCTGGGCAAGGGTTCGCGGGTGCTGCTGGTCAATACCGAGGGCGATACCGATCCGGTGAATTTCAAGAAAATTGTCGAGACTCCTTGACGCGTAACGAAGAAGAATAAAACGCCCTGTTGGAATCTTTGATTTAGTAAGATTAAAATCCAAAATCCCAAGCACCAAATTCCAGATAAATTCCAATATCAAAATTCCAATGTCCCAAACGAAAGCCCTTTCAAGCACCTCTTCTCTGTTTTGGTCATTGGAATTTGGTGCTTGATGCTTGGAATTTTATTTCTTCCGTGTCACGCGTTACGCGTTACGCGTCACGTAGGATATGTGGTACTATAGCTCCTTATGAATAGCACCATCGACCTTCACCTGCATACCCTTGTCTCCGACGGCGTCGCCACTCCCCTGGAAATGCTGGCCGCTGCCAAGGATGCGGGAGTGGGCACGGTCTCCTTCACCGATCACGACGCCCTGGGCGCCTACCGCCACTGGGGCGATCTCTTTGCCAGGGCGAAGGAGCTCGACATCGAGCTGATCTCCGGCATCGAGCTCGACGCCGACTTCCAGCGCCGCGAGGTCCATCTCCTGGGGTATGGCTTCCGCATCGACGACCCGGCGCTGAACCATCACCTGACCGCGACGCAGCGCGTCCGCAAGCAGCGGGTGCGGCTGCAGCTGGCCATCATCAACCAGTTCTTCAAGCGCAAGGTCGTCGACTCGAAAAAGGTCTTCCTGCCCCAGCGCGACACGCTGATGAAGCCGCACCTGGTGCACGCCATGATCGGCCAGGGACTGTTCGCCGACTACCGCCAGGCGGCCGGCTGGCTATCCGAGATCGCCCGCGTCCAGGTCCATGTGCCGAAACTGCCGCTGGCCGACGCCATCGCCATGATCCGCAACGCCGGCGGCGAGGCGGTCCTGGCCCACCCTGGCTACATGGTCAAGGAGACCGACATCTCCCTGCTGTCCTTCCTGGAGCAGTTCATCCCCTGCGGCCTGGCCGGCATGGAAGTGGATTATCCCTATTTCCAGGAGAAAGAGCCCGGTCCGCCCTTCCCCGACCCGGCCTCAGAGCAGGCGATGGTCGCCGAGCTGCGCGCCCTGGCCGAGCGCTTCCATTTGAAGGCGACGCGGGGGTCGGACGCCCACGACGTAGAGGCGCTGAAGGCGTTCGCCGGGCGAAGCCATGACTAGGACTAAAAGGCTGGTAATACGTGACGCGTGACGCGTAACGCGTGACGCGATAAGAATCAAATTCCAAATCCCAAGCACCCACGACTAAGATTTAAAGAAAACTACGTGACGAGCGACGCGTGACGCGTGACGCGATAAGAATCAAATTCCAAATCCCAAGCACCAAATTCCAAATAAATTCCAAAATCCAAATTCCAATGTCCAAAACGAAGACATTGAGATATTAGGATTTTCTTTGTTTCGGTCATTTGGGAATTGGAACTTGGTGCTTGTTTGTGATTTGGTGCTTGGAGCTTGGTGCTTTAGTTCTACACATATTACTTTTTCTCAATTGCTTTCAATGGTGGAAGCTCCTACAATAGCGTCTGGAGAGCAAAATGGCTAAACACGAAGGCGATTTTTTCTGGGGCGTGCTTTTCGGCGCCATTGCGGCGGCCATCGCCGGCTGCCTGGTACTGTCGAGATCGTGCAAGACCTTTCCGACAGGTCCCGGCCCGGCGAAGGATTCTGCCAAACCCACTCCGAAGCGCAAGGCCGTGACGGTGCGCCGGGCAGCAGCGAAAAGAAAGTAAGCGGTGATCGGCTGCCCGTCACGCATTTATCTTTTACTAGTCTTGGCCGCGGATGCTCGTAATCTGGAATCTTAATCTAACCCTCTGTGGAATTCTGTTTCCTTTTCGCGCTCGGGCTATTTCACCTTCAGCTTGATGTCGAGAAGCTCCTCCACCGCGTTGAGGTCGGATTTCGTGCGCACCTCGACGCGAATGGAGCGGAACTTGTTGGCCTCCACCGGATGCAGGAACTCACGCTTGAGAACCAGGTCCAGCGAGCTGTTGCGCACGAGGTCCTCGGCGCGGGCGTTCAGGTAGAAGGCGACGGAGAAATACTTGTCCCAGACGGCGACCCAGCAGATCGCCGTCGCCTGGCGGCTGACCTTGAAGAGCCAGCTCTTGCCATCGTTGTAGTAGCGCCATTCGCTGCCGAGCTGGGGCGCTTTTTCCTTGAGCAGGGCAAGAAAGGCGATCCAGGCCGGCTTGGCTTTGCCCAGCTGGCCGGCCAGCACCTGGTCATTGGGGAATTGCTTCGGGTCGTTCAGGGATGGACGGAGCATGGAGGCACCTCAGGAGCCATTATAGAGGTTATGAGCCATCAGGTAAAGAGCTATGAGAAAGAATAAGAAATGTTCGTTGTGCGAAGTTCGATGTTCGAAGTAGAAGAAAAATCAAGGCAATAGTAAGATTAAAATTCCAAATCACAAGCACCAAGCACCAAACAAGCACCAAATTCCAATCACCCAATGACCCAAACGAAGAAAAAAGCACTTGTTCGAATCCTTTGCCGTTAACTCCGTTTTCTTCAACATCGAACATCGAACTTCGAACGTCGAACTTTGAACCTCGAACCTCGAACCTCGAACTTCGAACTTCAAACCTCGAACTACTTCTTCTCCTTCGCCCTTTCGAACTCCTCCTCGATCTCCGGGGAGGGCCTGGCCGTCAGCCGGGAAACCAGGGCGATCGCCAGGCAGGAGAAGAGGAACGCCGGCAGCAGCTCGTAGATGGCGAAGACGCCGCCGAGAGGCCGGATGAGCAGCTTCCAGGCGAAGACCATGGCGCCGCCCGCGACCATGCCGGCGATGGCACCGCTATAGGACGTGCGCTTCCAGAACAGCGAGAACAGCATGACCGGGCCGAAGGTGGCGCCGAAGCCGGCCCATGCGAAGGAAACCACCTGGAAGATGACGGAGTCCCGGTCCAGGGCGATGAGCATGCCGGTGACGGCGATGGCGACCAGCGTCAGCCGCGAGACGCGCATGACCTGGCGGTCGCCGGCCTCCTTTCTGCAGATGCCCTGGTAGATGTTCTTGGCGATCGCCGACGACGCGATCAGCAGGTAGGAGTCCGAGGAGCTGATGGTCGCGGCCAGGATGCCGGCCATGGCGACGCCGGCCAAGGCGGGCGGCAGCAGCCGGGTTGCGATGACGATGAAGATGTTCTCCGCCGCAGCCGGCGTCAGCAGCTCGGCGGGGTACAGCGCCCTGCCGACCAGGCCGATGACGACGGCGGCGAACAGCGAGATGAAGCACCAGGTGACGGCGATGCGCCGCGATGAGGCGAGCTGCCTGGGGTCGCGGATGGCCATGAAGCGCAGCAGCACTTGCGGCATGCCGAAATAGCCAAGCCCCCAGGACATGATGGAGAGGATGGTCAGGAACGAATACTGCCCGGTTGCGCCGAACAGCGCCCTGCCCCCGGCGACGGCCTGGGTGCCGCCGGCCATGGCCGGGGTGGCGACGCCGAAGAACTCCAGGAAGCCCGGGATGCGCCTCAGGTTGGCGAGGACGCTGGCCGGGCCGCCGGCCGTATGGATGCCGACGGCGAGGATGGCGACCAGCGCCGCGATCATGACCAGCGCCTGCATGAAATCCGAGGCGCTCTCGGCGAGGAAGCCGCCGACGAGGGTATAGATCACGACGAAGACGGCCCCGGCGATCATGCAGGCCTGGTAGTCGATGGCGAAAATGGAGGAGAACAGCTTGCCGACGGCGACGAAGCAGCTCGAGGCGTAGACGGTAAAAAAGACCAGGATGAACAGGGCCGAGATGGACATCAGTATTTTTTTCTTCTCGTGAAAGCGGTTGGAGAAGAAGTCGGGAATGGTGATGGCGTCGGCCGTGATGGCGGAATAGCTGCGCAGGCGCGTGCTGACCAGGCGCCAGAGGAGGTAGGTGCCGATGCCCAGGCCGAGCGCCGTCCAGAAGGCGTCGGCGAAGCCCATCCAGTAGGCGACGCCGGGCAGGCCCATCAGCAGCCAGCCGCTCATGTCCGAGGCCTCGGCGCTCATCGCCGTCACCCAGGGCCCCAGCGTCCTGCCGCCGAGGAAGTAGTTGCCGGAGCTGGCGTTGGCGCGCCGGGCGAAGAACAGCCCGATGCCGATGACCATCAGCATATAAACGGCCATCACCACCAGGATCTGCGATTGGTCATGCATTAGGGCTCCTCGGTATGGAGTATTATAGCAAAAGGGAGAAAAAAGGGGACTTGGAAAGGAAAGGCAGAAGTAGGAGATCAAGCACCAAGCTCCAAGCACCAAATTCCAAATAAATTCCAAATCCCAAATTCCAATGTCCAAAACAAGAGGCATTCCAGCTTCCTTTCTTCGTTTGGGTCATTGGGTCATTGGAATTTGGTGCTTGTTTGGTGCTTGGTGCTTGAGATTTGGAATTTTAATCTTACTATTGCCTTGATTTTTCTTCTACTTCGAACCTCGAACATCGAACTTTCCCTGGTCTCGTTGCCAATCATCCTTCGCAATTGCTATAATGCGCCATAGGAAGGATCATGAAAAACACTTTTACCAGGATGATCCTGGTCATGCTTTTGCTCCTGGCCATCTCGCCTTTGGCCGCCGAAAAGCCGCAGATCCGCTTCGTGACCAGCGTCGAGCACTGGCTGGGGCTGCGCCACGTGCTGCAGCCGGGCGACATGGTCGTGTCGCTGGCGGCGGCGCAGCCGCCGCAGGGGGAAACCGGCCGCGAACGCGGGACTCCTCCCTGGCGCGAGAACCGGCTGGGCAAGGAATTGTTCGCCCTCGACCGCGTCGACCGCCAGGGCATCGTCAGGGGCATCGTTTTTTACGCCCTTGAGGACCTGCGGCGCAACCTGGCGCGCATGCCGAGATCCGTATCCTGGGTGTTCTTCCGCACCTCCGCCGAAGAAAGCTCCCTCTCCGACCGCGCCCGCATCCGCTATGCCGTCGAACAATTCGCCCGGGCCGCCCACGCCGGCGGCTGGAAGGTGATGTGGATGCCCGATGAGGAGATGATCCGGCGCAGCGCCGGCGAGCT
>JALOLA010000001.1 GCA_025456205.1 Acidobacteriota bacterium
TTTTCGATTATCCTTACCCCGACGAGCGGGAATAGCTCAGCGGTAGAGCGCCACCTTGCCAAGGTGGATGTCGCGGGTTCAAATCCCGTTTCCCGCTCCATTGGCGGCGTAGCCAAGTGGTAAGGCAGCGCTCTGCAAAAGCGCTATTCATCGGTTCAAATCCGGTCGCCGCCTCTTTCAATCCATGGATAATTCGAGGGCTTCCGTTTTCAATAATCTCAGGCTGTTGACGATCAGGTTGGCGTTTCCTACCAGGACCACGATCCCTTTTTCCCGGCTGCCGGACTTGTGCCGGGAGCCCATCTGCTCGTCCAGGGCCTGCTGCACGCGGCCGAAGCTCACTTCCTGAAACAGCTCGGGTCCGGGCCGCGGCGGCGGCGGCGTCCCCCGTTCCGTGAAGCGGTCGATCTCCGCCTGCAGGCCATGATCGTAGCGGCTGGTCTCCACCATGGCCTTGCCGACGTAGTAATTCAACGCGTCGAGGTATTCCTTTCTTTCGATGGGGCGGATGGCGAAGCGCTTGCGCTCCTGCTCGACCAGCAGCAGGAAATTTTCCAGGTCGTTGTAATTCAAGCGCAGGGAATTGCAGAACATGGTGAAATCCTTCAGGAAAACGGCCTCGCTATTGACCTTGTAGCCCCCCATCATGAACTGGTTCCTTTCGGACTGGTAGATGCGGCCCCCGGGGAAGCCGAAGAGGGAATGATTGCCGATGGCAAAGGGCAGGTAGGCGGGGTCGCCGGCCGGCGGGGCGGTGTCGAACCAGTAGACCATGGGCAGCTCTGGAGAGTTGACGTTCAGGATGAAGATCTTGCGGCCGACGTTGAGCGGGGCGTCCTCCTTTCTGGGCCGCGCCTGCCGCGCCGGGGGCTGCGGCAGGTCCTTTTCGATCATGCCCAGGATGAAATAGGGATTGATCTTCCCCTTCAGGATCAGCAGGGCGTTGTCGGGGCGGAACGTACGCAGCAGGAACGACCGCAACTGGGCCATGTTGATGCCGTTGAGGATGTCCTGCAGCAGGAAGCCCTGGCTGAAATAAAAATTGCCGGTCAGCTGCTGGTAGGCCAGCAGCTGGGCGATCTCCTTTTTCCAGTCCCGGCCCCTCATGAACAGCGGCCAGAAATTCTCCTTGCTGCGGTTGAACTTGTTGAGGTGGAAAGACTGGTAGGTGAAGATCTCCTTGAGCAGCTTCGAGAAGGAAGCCAGGCGGTCGGGGAGAAAATTCATGCTGATCTTCACGTACTCCGGGTTCTGCTCGACCTGGAAATCGTTGCCCTGACGCTGCAGCATGTCCATCAGGTTGGACGGCGGCGAGTTCAGCGAGCGCTCGAACATGTTCATGACCGCCAGCTGGGCGATGGCCAGGGACGAATAGTTCTGCACGTTGCCGTCGAGGTAGATCAGCAGCTGGGCGTGAACGAACGGCAGGTCATTGTCCTGCAGCACCTTGACGGCCAGCCCCTTGGACGTCGAGAACGAGAACAGCCGGGTCTCCGCCTTCAACCCGCGGCCGGCGGCCAGGAGCAACAGCATGCCGCCCAGCAGGCAGCCGGAAAGGCGCAGCGCGGATCTTCTATTCGCCATAGACATTGAGGATGACCTGGTTTTCCTTCAGCAGGTATTTCTTGGCGCTTTCCAGGATATCATAGCTCGTGATCCTGCGCAGGCGCCGCAGCTGGACATCAAAGAAATTAAGCTCATTGAACATGTGATAGAACTCGCCGATGCGCACGCAGCGGTCATCCAGGGCCACCATGCCCTTCAGGAAATCGATCTCCATCAGGGAGCGGACCGCCCGCAGGTCGTTGTTGCCGAGGGGAACGCCGCCCAGGGCCTGGAACTCCCTTTCCACGACGTACTTGGCCTTCTCGAGATTGATGCGCTTGGCGCTGGAGATCTGGATCGTCAGGCAGTTGGCCTCCATGTAGTCGGTAAAGCCGCTTTCGATCTCGACGTCCAGGCTGTTCACGGTGTTGAGAACGTGTTCCAGGCGGCCGCTGCGCGGATCGGTCAGGTAATAGCGCAGGAAATCAAAATACATGAAATTATAGCCGATCTTGGCCGGGGCCTTGATGCCATAGACGACAAAGCTCTTTTTCAGGCCCGGCACCACCCAGTTCTTGGAAACATGGCTCTTGCGCTGGTCCTGGGCGCTGAAGACCGGGTTGGCCGTCCGCCGCCCCGGCGGGATATTCTGAAAGAACTCGTTGATCCCGGCCCGCAATTCGTTGGCGTCGAACTTGCCGGCGATGATCAGCAGGATGTTCCCCAGGTTCTGGAAGTATTGGTAGTTCTCGCGGATGCGGTCGTTGCTCAGGGAGCGGAGCTTGCCCAGGTCGCCATAGAGGGGCAGCTCGTAGGCCGAACCTTCGAAAACCTTGGTGCTGACCCAGGTCTGGGCCTTGAAGGACTGGCTCGTTTCCAGCAGGCGGTTGAGGCGGGCGTAGATCTGGTTCTTGTGGTAGTCGATGTTCGCGTCGTTCAGGCGCAGGCTTTTCAGGCGCTCGCTCTCCAGCCACAGGGCCAGCTTGATCTCCTGGGCCGGAAGCATGTCGTAAAAAACGGCATTGTCATAGTTCACGCGGCCGCTGACCACCCCGCCCAGTTTGTTGATGAACAGGACATGGTCGAACGGCTCGAGGTTGCGATTGCCGTCGAACATCAGGTATTGGTACAGGTACGAGATGCCGCGGCCGTCGACCGGCTCCTGGCGGGCGCCGCGCATATGATAGACGCAGACGGCGGCGGCCTGGGTGCCGCTGCTGGGGGCCAGGATCACTTTCAGCCCGTTGGGCAGTTCGAACGAGGAAATGGTGAGCGACTGCGCGGAGAGGGAGACGACCTGGGCGGCCAGGAAGCAAAAAAAGAGCCGTGCCTTCATAACGATTTCATTGTACCGGGGAACGGGAATTTAGTCAAATCCGGGCAAATACCGGCGCCACCGCCGTCTATTGACATTGGCGAAGGTTTTTAATTATAATGAAATTTAAAAAGGAAGCCGTGCGGAGGACACAACGATGAAAAAAACACTGGTCTTTATCGTCATGCTCATTGCGCTCAGTTTGTCCATGCTCTTCGCCCTGGACAAGGAGCAGGTCGACTCCTGGACCGCCCTGGTCGGAGAAAAGGACCTGCAGGTCAAAATGCAGAAACTGGAAGCTTATTACAATAAATACGGCGCCAGGGAAGACCGTTATTCCATGTACATGTACATCCACCTGGCCCAGACCACCTACATGCTGCAGCAATATGACAAGACCATCCAGTTCGGGGAAAAGGCCCTGACCTACAAGGAGATCGACGCCAGCAACAAGCTGCCGCTCTACCTGTACTTGGCCAACTCCTACAACCTGACCAAAAAAGACCTGGACAAGGCCTACGATTACGCCGAGCAGATGATCGTTCTCGCCAATTCACTGCGCAGCGAGACCCAGAGCAACTCCGCCATCGACATCAACTTCACCGCGCCGGCGCTGCGCATCCAGGTCCAGCTGCTGGCGCTCAAGGCCAATGACCCGCAGAGCGCGGATACCGCCTTCAAAAAATCGCTGGAAGCGTACCAACTTGACAAATCAGAAAAATCGGCCAACTTCGTGCTGAAATTGAGCGAGCACCTGCTCAAGATGAACAAGACCGAGGACGCCATCCGCGGCCTGGAAGCCATCAACCAGGACAAGCCCAACTATGAATACCACAAGCTGCTGGGTACATGGTATGCGCGCCTCAAGAACAACGTCAAGGCCATCGAGAACTTCAAGGCCTCCTACGGATTGAAGAAGAGCGCCCAGGTGGCGTACAACCTGGGCATCCTGCTGAACCAGAACCAGGAGATCGACACCGCCCTCGAGTACCTGGCCGAATCCCACCTTCTGAATGATGAAAAGTACTCCCCCGAGGCCTTCAAGCTGTTCGAGCACCTTGTTTTCTTCGAAAAAACGAAAGGCCAGCCCCAGCCCGAGCAGGAAAAAGTGTACAACGAGATCCTGACCGCGGCCAAGGCCCGCCTGGGCATCACTCTGCCCTGACCGGGCACGAGGCGTCTGGAACTCCGGGCCGCGGATTCCCTTTTCTAAAAGAGAGGAAATCCTATGATTTTTAATCCACTCACAAATTTATGCAGTAGTTGACCAAGCAGGCAATTGATCTGGTAGGACTCAAGCACCAAGTTCCAAGCACCAAACTCCAAACAAGTACCAAATTCCAATGACCAAATGACCAAAACGAAGAAAAGACACTTGAAATAGCTTTTTAGTTTGGGACATTGAATTTATTTGGGATTTGGTGCTTGGTGCCTGGAATTTTCTCCCATCCCTCGCTCTTCTGGCCCCAACTTTATCCTTGCTAACCCAAATCCATGCCCGAATTTACGCGAGGAAGCGATTTTGTTTGTTTAGGCCCCGAGCAGGATTTGGCGCTGGTTCCCGACCCGGCAGGTGACGTTCTGCCGGTCCCAGTATTCAAAAAGGACGATCAGGTATTTGCGGCTGTAGGCGGTCAGGGCGCGCAGGTCGTCGAAGGTCATGATGTCGCCCTGGTTGCGCTTGAATTTTTTCAGGCGGTTGATCAGCTTGGCGTATTCCTCGCTGAAAATGAAATAGCGCTCGTCCAGCTGCAGGAACTTTTCCTCGTTGACCATGTACCACAGCGCGTCGTTGATCTGCTTGAGGGTATAGGCGGTATTTTTCTGCACGTTCTCGAAGGTGAAGACCGGCAGCTTGTTCGCCCGCAGCACTCGCTCGATGTCGGCGATGCGCGTCTTTTCCTCCTCGCTCAACGGCAGCTGGGAGAAGATCAGCGCCTGGGGCATGATGCGGCAGGGGAATTCTTGGCTGCTCTTTTTCAGCAGGTACTTGAAGAAGACCGATTCCTGGGGAACCTTGACGGCCTTTTCCAGCTGGGCGAACTTGACGGTCCGCTCGCGGCTTGCATAGGCCGCGCGCAGGACCTTCTCCATGGCGGCGAGGCTCTGCAGGAAGTGGTCCCAGGAAGTGACGAACAGGTAGTTGAGGTTGATCACCTTCGCCTGCCGGGCCAGCTCCAGCTGGGTCAGCATGTCGACGGCCTGCCGCCGTTCCAGCGAAAAGAAGTACAGCAGGCCCTCCATTTCCAGGAAGTTCTCGACGGCCAGCAGCGCCGGCACAACCTCGCGGAAATCCTTTTCCTCGATACCGGCGAGGAGCTCGCCCAGACGCTTCATCTTTCTCTGGTTGTATTGCGAGAGGACGGGCAGCAGCACCGTAAAGCCGCCGCGCACGTTCTTGAAGTCGATCCTCTGGCGGAAGGTGAGCTCGACCTGGCTCATGAAGTGGACCGTGAAAAGGTCGCCGCTGATTCTGCGGAAGCTTGCGGCCAGGCTTGCGCCGCCGAGCTGGATGCTCCCCTGGAAACTATCCTGGGAATGGGCGAGCCGGACGAAATAGGCGTTGAACCTCATGGCCTTTCAAAACGGCCGGGGCGGGGACGGCAGCGGCTTGGGCGCGGGCATGTTCGAGCCGGGATCAGCCGGCGATGCTGACGCTGGCCTTCTTGACCGGCAGCCGGTTCTTCAGGAGGGTCGAGAGCGAAAGGAAGGAGATGTACAGGTAGCCGTACTGGAACATCAGCAGGAAAGGCAGGGTCAGCCAGATGCCCTCGGAGATGCAGGTGATCACAGCGAAGGTGAAATAGAAGCCGAGGACAAGCTCGGTTGCGGTGATGAAGAGGTTCTTGTTGCCCTTGTATTTTTTTGACGCCCAGTGGTCGTTCTTTTTCTCGATGCCGAACTTGGGGGTGCGCACGAACTCCGATTCCTTGTTCATCAGGGCTTCCACGACGGCGAACGAGTTGTTGATCGACAGCCCGATGCCCAGCCCCATGAGCAGGGGGAGGTAGCGGAAGGTGACGGTCCAGTTGGAATAAAGCTCCTTCTGCGAGACGATGTAGAACGCCCCGACGGAAGCGGTGGCCATGAGGAAGAGGGGAACGTCGTAAATGAACATCTGTCCCCAGTTCATGTCCCGGCGCATCAGGACCACCGGCAGGATGGAGACCGACAGCGGCACCATCAGCAGGTAGGCGAAGTTGGCCGCCAAGTGGAAGAAGGCTTCGCTCTTCACCCGCCACGGCAGGCGCGCCCGGAAGATCGTGGGCAGGAGCTTCTTGGCCGTCTGGATGGAACCCTTGGCCCAGCGGTGCTGTTGCGCCTTGAAGGCCACGACATCCGCGGGCAGCTCGGCCGGGACGGAGAAATCGGGGAGGTAGACGAACTGCCAGCCCTTCATCTGCGTGCGGTAGCTCAGGTCCAGGTCCTCGGTCAGGGTGTCGTGCTGCCAGCCGCCGCCGTCGATGATGGCGGCCTTGCGCCAGATGCCGGCCGTGCCGTTGAAATTGAAGAAGCGGCCGGAGCGGTTGCGCGCCGTATGCTCGATGACGAAATGGCCGTCGAGGAAGATCGACTGCAGGTTGGTGATCAGCGAAAAATTGCGGTTCAGGTGGCTCCAGCGCATCTGCACCATGCCGATGTTGGGCGTGGTGAAGAAATGGATGGTGTTGGCCAGGAAGTGCTTGTGGGGGATGAAGTCGGCGTCGAAGACGGCGATGAATTCGCCCTTGGCCACCTTCATGCCTTCCTCCAGGGCGCCGGCCTTGTAGCCCTTGCGGTTCTGGCGGTGCAGGTAGGAAATATCGAGCCCCTGCGCCTTGTACTGCTCGACGCAGCGCGACGCGATGGCCACGGTCTCGTCGGTGGAGTCGTCCAGGACCTGGATCTCCAGGAGCTCGCGGGGATAGTCCATTTTCACCACGGCATCGATCAGGCGCTTGGCCACGTACATCTCGTTGTACATGGGCAACTGGATGGTCACCCGCGGCAGCTTCTCGAAGCGGCCCGCCGGCAGGGGCGCGGCCTTCTTGTTCTTATAATAAAGATAAACCATGAAATAGCGGTGGGCGCCGAAAACGGCCAGGATTGAAAGCACCACAAAATAAAGCACGACCACAAATTCGTTTAGGTTTTCCATTTGCTCCCCATAGGATCACGACCGAAGTGGGGATTATACAACAAAAACCGGCAGGCTTCAAGTGGGCGGAAGGAAAATGGCGAAAATCGGGGTGAGAGGATTCGAACCTCCGGCCTTTCCGACCCGAACGGAACGCGCTACCAGTCTGCGCTACACCCCGCGACCGCTGAAAGGGCATTGTACCATAAACGGCGGGGTTTGTGAACCCGCCTTTGCGTCGGGCCCCGGGAACGGATATAATGCAGGTCACGGAGGGCATGAACATGAAGCGGGCTTTGATCAGCGTCTATCACAAGTCAACGATCGACGGCATCGCCGCCGCCCTGCACAAGGCCGGCTGGGAGATCGTCTCCACCGGCGGCACGGCCGCCTACCTCAAGGGCAGGAACATCCCGGTCAGCGACGTGTCGGGCATCACGAATTTCCCCGAGATCCTCGACGGCCGGGTCAAGACGCTGCACCCGCTGATCTTCGGGCCCATCCTCGCCAGGAACACCTCCGCGCACCTGCGCCAGCTGGAGGAATTCCGCGCCCCGAAGATCGACCTGGTCATCATCAACTTCTACCCGTTCGAGGCCGCCCTGGAAAAAAGATCCGCGGACCTGGACGCCATGCTGGAGAACATCGACATCGGGGGTCCGGCCATGGTCCGCGCCGCGGCCAAGAATTTCAAGGACACCATCGTGCTCATCGACGAGAAGGACTTCGGGACGATCACGGCCTTCATCGCCGGCGGCGCCGAGGTGCCGCTGGACGTGCGCAAGTCCCTGGCGCAAAAAGCCTTTGCCTATACTTCATTCTATGACTCGCTGGTGGCCGCATACCTAGGGCAGGGGGCAGGCGTTCCCCCCGACTACATGACCATCGGCGGCCGCAGGGTGCAGGCCCTGCGCTACGGCGAGAACCCCCACCAGTCGGCCTTCCTGGCCATCGGCGACCGCAGCTCGCCATTCGCGGCCATCGACCAGCTGCATGGCAAGGAGCTGTCCTTCAACAACATCCTCGACCTGGCCATGATGTACGAGTTGCTCAACGACTTCCAGGGCAAGAAACACTTCGCGGCGATCGTCAAGCACCAGAACCCTTGCGGGGCCGCCGCGGCCCCCGCGCAGCTGGCGGCCTTCCGGGCGGCATTCGCCGGCGATCCGCGTTCCGCGTACGGGGGCATCGTCGGTTTAAACCACCGCCTCGAAGCCGAAGCTGCCGCCGCCATGGGCGAGATCTTTTTCGAGGTGATCATCGCGCCTGATTTCAGCGAAGAAGCCCTGAAGACTTTGCGCCGAAAAAAGAACCTGCGACTGATCCGCATGCCGGCCGGCTACGTGGAAAAGGCCGATTTCAAGACCATTCCGGGCGGGTTTGTCTATCAAAGCCGCGACACCGTCGCCTTCGACGTCGACACCTTCGAGCTTAAAGCCGGCAAGCCCCTGGGCAAGAAGGAGAAGGCCGACGTCGAATTCGGCTGGAAGATCATCAAATACGTGAAATCGAACGGCATCGCCATCGTCAAGAACCTGCAGCTCATCGGCGTGGGGGCCGGTCAGGCCAGCCGCATCGACTCGGTCGAACTGGCCATCCACAAAAGCCGGTCGCCGGTTTCGGGGGCGGTCCTGCTGTCCGACGCTTTCTTTCCATTCCCGGACTCGATCGAGCTCGCCGCCAGGCACAAGATCGCCGTCGTCGTCGAGACCGGCGGCTCGGTCAAGGACCCCGATGTCATCCTGACCGCGCAAAAACTGAACGTCTCCCTGCTGTTCTCCGGCATCCGCCATTTCAGGCATTGAAGCGGCCGCAGAAATGGGGCCGGGAAGGAGCGACATGAAGATATCGGCGGTGATCATCACCTACAACGAAGAGGACCGCCTGCCCGACGCCCTGGCCAGCCTGCGGGAAGTGGCCGACGAAATCGTCGTGGTCGACTCCCATTCGACCGATCGCACCGTGGAGATCGCCCGGGAGGCCGGGGCCAGGGTCATGCAGAACCGCTTCGAGGATTACGGCCAGCAAAAGAATTTTGCCATGGCCCAGGCCGGCCATGAATGGGTGCTCAACCTGGATGCCGACGAGCGGGTCTCCCCGGATCTGCAGCGCGCCATCGCCGGGCTGAAGGAAAAGGATGTTCCGACCGGCATCGCCGCCTTCGCCATCAAGCGCAAGACCTACTACCTGGGGCGCTGGATCCGTCATTCGGGGTGGTATCCCGACCGCAAGGTGCGCCTCTTCCGCAAAGACGCCGCCGCCTGGCAGGGGCGGGTCCATGAACGCCTCGATGTGCGGGGCGCCGTAGCCCGTCTGGACGGCGCCATCCTGCACTTCACCTACCGCGACATCCTGCGCCTGGCCATCCTGCCGCCCGTCACTTTCCTACGCCACTACGTATGGAGGCTGGGCGTGCTCGACGGCTACCCGGGGCTGGTCATCGCCACGGTCCAATCCTGGGGAACGGCCATGAAATACCTGAAAGCCATCGCTTTTAAGCGCCGCAACACCGGAACGCAAGCCTGAGTTGCCAAAAGCTCCGATCCGGTCTACAATAAGAGCATGAGCCAAGCCAAAAAATGCAACACCAACCCGACGGCCAAGTGGATCCGCGTCATCGTTTCCCTGGGAGTCATCGCCGCCGGCATCTATTATAAGAACTGGATCGGCCTGCTGGGCATCGTTACCCTCTTGAGCGCCTTTACTGGCTCCTGCTCCCACTCCCTGCAGTTCCGCGGCCTGCGCGAATTCAGGATCAAGCGCAACGGCGGCGATGGGGAATAGCCCGCCTACCCCCCCCTTCCCGGCCGGCGGGCTTGACCTTTTTAACGATATGTGATATCATTCGCTTGCTTCACTGAATCGAAAGGAAAAAAATGAATCCCCCAAAGAATTTTCGCGGCATCGTATTGTTTTTTATGGGCTTGTCGGGGCTCTTTCTGGCCTGCGCCATCGTGCTGTCGGCCCGGCAGACCGAAAGCCGCAGGACCATCGCCTCGCTGCAGAAAACCGTCCTGTCGCTCAATGAAGCCCTCAATACCCATCAGGCCGCCATCGCCAGGACCGACTTCTACCGCTTCCAGGAGAACGTGTACCGCCTGCATGCGCCTGACTTCACCCGCATCGCCGGTTCGGTTTTCTCCCTGAGCCGCAAGCACGGCTTCAATCCCTATTTGGTCATGGCCATCATCTTCGTGGAAAGCCGCTTTGACCGCCGCGCCGTTTCCGGCAAGGGGGCCTGCGGCCTGATGCAGGTGAACGTCCCCGTCTGGAAGGACGCGCTGAACATCGACCGCAGGAAGATCTTCCAGATCGACTACAACATCGAGCTGGGTCTCACCATCCTGAAGGGCTACCTCATGGAGACCCGCGGCGACATCATCCGCGCCCTGATCCTCTACAATAACGGCTACAACTACACCGGCAACGATTTTCACGAAAAGGTCCTCGCTTCGCGTTTCTATCGGCACGCGGACATCGGCTGATCCCTCCCGCCCCGTGGCCGGCCGGGGGTTGTAAAATCCGCTCATCTTCATCATAATCCTGCCGGATGAAACGGCAGGTCGCTTTTTGCCAGTTTTCAGGAAGAAGCCGTCTAACCCGCTTGGCATCCCCGAAACGCAGGAGGCGAAAATGAAAATTGCACTCTCCATCGTGACCATCGTGCTGGCGGTGTTCCTGGCCGCGGCCGTCGCCCAGGTGCCGGAAAAGAACGATCTGAAGGCGACCTACACCCTTTCCGGCGTCCTGCAGGACCTGGAGAACAAAGAGCTGACCGTCACTTTTTCCGATGACATGCTGCCGCTGGGCGGCAAGCGCGACGGCGCCTCCCTGATCCGGATCACGCCCTCAATCAAGGGCGAATTCTCCTGGCGCGGCAACCGCACCCTGGCCTTCAAGCCCGCGCCGCGCTTCCGCTATTCCACCACCTACACGGCAGCGATCCCGGCCGGGACGCGCTCGCTGGCCGGCAAGACGCTGCCCAGGGGGGTGCGTTGGCAATGGAGCACGCCCCTGGCCTACCCCGTCGAGGTCAAGGCCGGCGCCCAGGAATATTTCTCGGACCTGGCTCCCGGGCAAAAGCTGCATTTCCAGGTCTGGGTGCGTGACGCCCTGGTCCTGCGCTTCAACCAGCCGGTCCCTGCCGCCGGCGCCGGCGATCTCGCTGTCCTCAGGGAAGCGAAAAGCGGGGTTGGGGTCGAACTGCTCGCCTTCCAGAAAGCCGGGAACGAGATCGAGTTCCGCCACGCCCAGGACCTGAAAAGGGGCACCGTTTACGAGTTCATCCTGAAGAAAGGATTCCGCGGCAGCGAAGGAGCGACCGGCACCCAAAAAGATTTCTCCTTTTCATTCGCGACCGTACCGGCATTCATATATACCGGCAAAAAACCATTGACCCTCTTCCCCGACGAACCCCGCCTCTGGCTCACTTTTTCCAACCCGCTGGCCGAATTCGATCCCGGCCTCATCAAGGTTTTCAAGATCTCGGGCAAGGACAGGTTGCCGCTGGCGGTGCGCAGCGAGTCCCGACACTACGATAACGAAGCCCTTTTCCTGAGCATCGACGGCCACCTGGCCTCAGGCGACGCGCTGCTCATCCAGATCCAGCGGGCGCTGGCCAATATTTATAAGGAACCGCTCCCGGCGAGCCTGGAGCTGGAAGCCCGGGTCTGCTCCAGCCGGTCCCCGCGCATCGACTTCTCCATGCAGGGAAAAACGATCTCCCTGGCCACAAAGAGCCTGAAAAAGGCCGGTTTGCGGATGTTCAAGCTGAAACCCGGATTCTTCGCCATGCTGGAGCAGCGCGCCTTCGGCCTCCTGCAGCGGCAGAACTTCGCCGCGGAGTTCGTTGAGAAAGAGCTGCGGCAGACCCTGGATGACCTGCCGGAAAAGGAAAAGACCCACGTGCTGGCGGCTAGCGAGCTCGGCCACCCCCTCGGATTCTTCGCCTTCCTGGTCCAGCGCTACGAACCGTATAACTCTTGCGCTGATATCGGCCTGATGCGGCTGCCGGCGTTCAATCCCCCCGTGCTGGAGGTTTTTCACCGCCGCAACATGGACATGGTCATCAAGGCGGGCAGGGAGCAGACGCTGTTCTGGCTGTACGACAACCGCAGCGGCAAAAACCTTGGAAAATTGCCGCTGTTCATCAAGGGCCATGACAGGGAAACGCAGCCGATCGGCGAATCGGCGGCGAATGGCGTGCTGCTCAGCGCCAGGGGGCTGAGGGAGGCGGACCTGGTCCTGGCCAGAAAGCCGGTTGACGGCGACATGGCCCTGGCCCATATCAGCCATGACCCGCCGCTGGACAGGGAGGTCAGGATCAGCGTGTTCAGCGAGCGGGATTTTTACCGGCCCGGCGACACGGTCCATATCGCCGGCGTCATCAAGGAATACGCCTCGGGAAAGGTCTCTTCTCCCAAGGCCGCAACGGCCGCGCTGGTGATCACCGGCCCCGACCGGCAACAGGTCAAGGCGGACACGCTGCGCCTTGACCCGCTCGGCGGCTTCCGCTACGAATTCAAGTCGGACCCTGACGGCAAGAAAGGGAATTACCAGGTCGCCGTCAAGTTCACGGACACGCAGAACTGGCAGGGCCAGCACGGCATCACCATCGATCACTACCAGCCGAACACCATGGAGGTGACGATCTCGGGCATGGCGGAACGTTACCTGCCTGCAGACATGTTCCGCCCGCTGGTCCGCGGCTCCTACCTGTCCGGCAACCCCATGGCCGGCGATGAGCTCGCCTATTCGCTCACCCTGGCGCACACATATGAGAAGGTGTTCGCCTCCGCCGCCCTGGAGCGCTACCGCTTCAGCCTCGACCCGGACCTGGCGCGCAGGGACCCGCCGCAGCAGGGCGGGAGCAAGCTGGACGCGGAAGGCGGCCATACGCTCGGCATTCCCATGAGCCGGTTCAAGGACACCAACTTCGCGGCCAAGCTCGGGTTTTCCGCGACCGGAAAATCGGCGGAGGGCAAGGAGTTCACCTCCCGGGCCCAGTCGCTCTTCTTCCCGGGAAAGCTCCTGGCCGGCATCCATATCGGCTATTACCAGGACCGGAAGGAGGAGATCGAGGCCGAGCTGGCCCTGGTCGATCATCAGGGCAAGCCCGCTGCCGGCGAAATCCGCGTCACCCTGTACCGGGAATATCATGAAGGCCATAAGCGCAAGCTGAAGAAGATAGGGGAGGCGGAAGACCTCTTCGTTGACAAGAACCGGACCTACGCCTTCCGCGTCCCGGAGGCAGGCCACTACATCCTGCGCTGCGATGCCTCCGACGCGGAAGACCGCATGGTTTCCACTTCCAGCGGTTTCTTCGCCTGGGGCTACGGCTACTCCGAGGCAACCGACAGGCTGCGCATCGAATCCGTCCAGACCTCCATCCATACCGGGGAGACGCTGAAGTGCTTCATCCATTCCCCGCGGGAGGGCCAGGCGCTGGTGACCATCGAGCGCGGCAAGGTCCTCGATTCCCGGGTCATGGCGCTGCAGAAGATGACGCCGCTCGATATCCCCGTTAAAAAAGATTATTTTCCGGCAATGCGCGTCAGCGTCATCGCCATGTACGAAAACAATGTTTCGGAGGAGACGGCCAGGGACTTCCAGGTCGAGGACAAGGGCAAGGCCCTGCGCGTCAGCCTGGAATTCCCCACTGAGATCAAGCCGGCCAGCAACGCCAAAGTCAGGATCAAGGTGAGCGATTGGCAAAATAATGGTATGGCGGCGAAGCTCTTCGTCTATGCCGTGGACGAGGGCAACCTCTCGCTGCGGAATTACCGGACCCCGGACCCGCACGATTTCTTCTATTATCGCGGTTCGTTGCGGAATAGCGCGCTCCGCACCTATTATTCAAAAAACTACACCCGCTGGACCTTCGCGCGCCCCACCATGGACATCGACCTGCCACAGCCGGCCATTTACGGCTGCGTCTTCAAGCCCGACGCCACGCCCCTGGCCGGTGCGATCGTCACCCTGGAAGACGAAAACCATCAAAAACTGAAGAGCGCGACGACCAGCGCCCAGGGTTACTACCGGTTCAGCGGGATGCCCGGGGGCCGTTACGCGATCAAGGCCGAGGCCCGCGGCTTTCATCCGTTCCTCTGGTCCGACATCTACTTTGACGGCAGCCGCCACCGCCCCTGCGACATAGCCCTGTTGCCGTCCGCCGGCGGCGGCTACTGGGATCCTGCGGATGAGTTCGGCCCGGAAGGCCGGATCGCGGGCGGGGTCATGCCCGCCCCCATGGCCGCGGAGATGAAAAGCATGGCGCGCATGAAGGAGGAAGGGGCGGCGGACGGGATCACCGGCGGTGTCATCGGCGGGGTCCTCGGCGGAGTCGAGGCCGCCACAGCTGGCATCCGCGTGCGCAGCGACTTCAGGGAGGTCCTTTTCTTCAAGACCGTCGAGACCGACGGGGCGGGAAACGCCACGGTCGATATCGCAAGCTCTGACCAGCTTTCCACCTATCGCATCATGGCCGTGGCCTACAGCGAAGACAGCTTCGGGGCGGCGGAAAAGAAGATCATGGTCAGCAAAGACCTGCTCATCTCCGAGGCTATGCCCGAGTTCGCCCGCCAGGGCGACGAATTCAGCGCCGGCGCCCAGCTCAGCAACCGCACCAGCCAGAAGCTCGCGGTGACCCTGCTGGCCAAGCCGCAGGGGGGGATCGCTCTCGGCGGCGCCGAGCGGATCGAGCGCGTCCTGGACGCGCGCGGCAACAGCCTCTTCCAGTTTCCTTTCCGGGCCGATCGCGTCGGAACGGCCAGGGTCGAATTCTTCGCCTTGAGCGCTGCCGACAGGGACGGCCTCGAAAAAAAACTCTTCGTAGGCGATCGCCTGGTGCGGGAGACACTGCTCGATTTCGCCAGCGGCAATGGAATTCGCAAGCGCATCGAACCGCAGGCGGGGGTGGAGAACCAGTCCATCCGGGTCCGGGTAGACCCTTCGCTGCTCACGCCGGCGGTGTCCATCGCCAAAAAACTAGTTTTTTATCCGTACGAATGCCTCGAACAGCGGGCGTCCAAGGTAATGCCCTTCCTGGCCTTCAGCCCGCAGCTGGCTGAACGCCTCGAGCTGGGCCTCGACCGGGCGCAGATCCGTGCCGCCGTCGACGGCTACATCCAGGTCATCCCCGAGTTCATGAACGCGCAGGGAGCGCTCTCCTATTACCGCGGCGGCCAGTATCCGTCCGACTACCTGACCGCCTATGTCCTCTGGAGCCTGCACCTGGCCCGGCAGCGCGACCACAAGGTGGACCCGCGGCTGATGCAGAAGCTGTCGTCGTACCTGCAGCGTTCCGCCCTGGACAGGACCTGCGCCGCTTTTTACCAGTTCGTCCTGAGCCTGGGCAAGGGGGCCGACGGCATAAAACTGAAAAAACTGGCCGCAGAAAGGGACGGCCTGCCCCTCCCCGCCAGGGTCTTCCTCTATCGCGCCATGCACAACCAGGGCATCGGCAAGGACCTTCTGTCCTTAATGCTGGCCGAGTTCAACAACAGCCTGCAGGTCGAGGCCGACTTCGCTTATTTCGATGCCGGCGAATTCACCTACCAGCGCGACTTCCCTTTCTACTCCTCGCGCTTCGCCACGGCGCTGCTTGTTCAGGCTGTTCTCGAGGTCGAGGGCGGCCATGTACTGGCCGAGCGCATCATGCGCTGGCTGCTCGAGGCCGAGCCCCATTGCTGGAACACGACCCAGACCAACTTCTGGGTCCTGTGCGCCATGGACGAGTACCTGAGGAAAGTGGAAAAAACGATCGCGAGCAGGGCCGAGATCGACCTGCTCGGCGAGAAGTCCGCCCAGGAGTTCACCGGCAGCCGCGACAGCCTGCAGGTCCAGAAAAAGCTTGCGGACAGAAAAGAGCCGGTCGACTTCACTGTCCAGGCCGATCAACCCGTCTACGTCACCAGCGAGCTGACCTGGCAATTGGCGCGGGCCGGAAAGAAAAGCCGCGGCATCGACATCCAGCGCAACGTCTACAACGAAAAAGGAGAAGCGGTCAGCGACTTCCAGCGCGGCCAGGTATATATGGTGGAACTGCTGGTCAAGTCCGACAAGGAGGTCCCCTACGGCGTGGTGGACGAGCCCCTGGCCGCCGGCTTCGAGCTCCTGCGCCAGGACATCGCCAGCACCCGCGCCCTGAAGGAATTCAACAGCAAATACAGCGGCATGTATCATTCGCCCTGGGCGCGCCAGGAGAACGCCGCCGACCGCCTCGTTTTCTACACCTACTCCATGCAGGGGCCGTTGCGCTTCATTTATTTCATCAAGGCCATGTATGCGGGCCGTTTCACCTGGATGCCCACCATGGCCCAGGGCATGTACCACCCGCAGTATTTCGGCCGCACGGCGATCCAGACGATCGAGGTCAGGGAGTAGCCGGAAGCCGACGGATCGTTTGTCACTGCGCTCCGGCGTCAGGTGGCCATGCCCGGACGCCAGCTGCGCGGGGCGGTCATGGCTTCGACGCTGAGGGCCTCGTCGAGTTTCCTGGCGTCCAGGTAGCCCTTTTCCAAAACGATCTCCCGCACCGGGCGTCCCGTCAGCAGGGCCAGTTGTGCCACCTCAGTGCAGCGTTCGTAGCCAATGGCCGGCAGGAGGGCGGTGACGATGCCGATGCTGTTTTCCACCAGCTTGCGGCAATGTTCGGTATTGGCGGTGATCCCGCGCAGGCACTTGTCGGCGAGCACGTGCACCGCCGCGGTGAGCATGCGCAGGCTGGTGGCCAGCGCGAAGGTCAGAACCGGCTCCATGACGTTCAGCTGCAGCTGTCCCGCTTCGGCGGCCAACGTCAGGGTCAGGTCGTTGCCGATGACCTGAAAGGCCACCTGATTGACCACTTCGGGAATGACGGGGTTGACCTTGCCCGGCATGATGCTGCTGCCGGGCTGCATGGCCGGCAGGTTGATCTCGTGCAGTCCGCAGCGCGGGCCGCTGCTGAGCAGCCGCAGGTCGTTGCACATCTTGCTGATCTTGACCGCGGTGCGCTTGAGCGCGCCGCTGAAGAGCACGAATGCGCCGGTATCGGGCGTGGCCTCAATGAGGTTGGCCGCCAGGCTGACGTCGAAGCCGCTGATGCGCTGCAGCTCGTTCACTACCTCCCGGCTGAAGCCGGGATCGGCGCAGATGCCTGTGCCGATGGCAGTGGCCCCCATGTTCACCTCCAAAAAGAAGCGGGAGATCTCACGCAAGCGCTCGATGTCCTCGCCCGTGGTGATGGCATAGGCCTCGAATTCCTGGCCCAGGGTCATGGGGACCGCGTCCTGGAGCTGGGTGCGGCCCATTTTGATCGCCTGGCTGAATTCGGCGCCCTTGGCGTGCAGCACGCCTTTCATCTTTTCCAGGGCTGCCAGCAGGTCCTGGCTCTGTTGATGAACCGCCAGCCGTACCGCGGTCGGGTAGACGTCGTTGGTGCTCTGCCCCAGGTTGACGTGGTCGTTGGGGTGGCAGTGGACGTACTCGCCCCTTTCCCGGCCGAGGATCTCCAGGGCCCGGTTGGCGATGACCTCGTTGGCGTTCATGTTGCTGGAGGTCCCGGCGCCGCCCTGGATCATGTCCACCGGGAAATGGCCGTGCCAATGGCCGTCGATGATCTCCTGGCAGGCCTGGTCGATGGCTCCGGCGATAGCGCCGTCAAGAAGACCCAGGCGATGATTGGCCCGGGCGGCGGCCTGCTTGACCATGGCCAGGCTGCGCACCAGCACCGGAAAGTGGCTCAGGGGGACGCCGGTGATGGGGAAGTTGTGCAACGCCCGCAGGGTCTGGACGCCGAACAGGGCGTCGCTGGGGACATCGAGGCGGCCGATCAGGTCCCCCTCCGAGCGGGTGCGGCCGCTGGCATAGGCCTGCTCTCGGCCGCTGCGCCCGCTGCCGGTGAACAGCAAGCGCCGGTGCAGGACATTGGCCACCTTGGTCAGGATGTGGATCGCGGCGTTCCCGTTCTCTTCCAGCTTGGCCAGGACGACCTCCCTCGGCAGCTCGTAGAGCAGGGCCGCCGTCAAGGTATGGGCCGACGCCATATGGAGAGCGGGGGTCAGAAATGCCTGTTCGCCGATCGCGTCCCCGGCTCCGAGGATGATCAGACGCTCGGGGCCCGATCCGCTGTCGCGGAGGATCTCCACCCGGCCTTCGGCGATGACGAAGCAGGCGCGGCGGGGCTCGCCCTGCCGGAAAAGGGGCGTTCCCGCGGGCACGCGCCGGGGTTGGGCCGCACCGGCCACCAGATCCAGATCTCCTTCGTCGAGATCACGGAATATTTCGCAGCGACGCAGGGTCTCTTTCATCGCTTCCATGGGTTCACCTCCCGTCCATGACAGGCCTCAAGATCATACCACAAAACCGAAGCAGCCCTGGCTCCGGCTGGATGCGGATCGTCTGCCTGGAAGTTTACTGACCGCATTGTCTCGGCCGCACGGCCATTCAGACGGTCGAGGTCAGGAAGTAAGCAGGGGAGCGAGTTTCTCGCAAAGGGCGGCGTCGGGCTCATGCCCTTTGGTCTCGGCCAGCAGGGCGGCGCTGACTCCGGCCAGGGCCAGCGGCGAGATAAATGCCTGGTGCAGCGTCCAGGCGATGACCAGGGCCAGGACAAGCCCGAGCGCCGGGGGCGCGCCGGCACTGCTGAAAATGAACCAGTTGGCCAGGGCCAGGAACAGGAAAAGCAGCGCCAGGCCGGCAAGCGAAAACGCCGACCAGCTTCTCATCAGGCGCCGGGCCTGGTTCCCATGCCGCCAGTAGAGCGCCACCCCCTCCCGTATCGCCGCTGCCGGCTCGCCGCCACGGGCGAAGGCCAAGGAAAAAATGGCCGCGCTGAATGCCGCCTCGGCCCGCCAGCGGAAAATTCCGGGCGTGGCGATGGCGGCCGGCTCGCTTTCCCCGCCCGAACCCACGAATGCCTGGCGCGCACGGCGGTTCCAGCGGGCCCAGCTGGGATATGCCGGGAAAAAGCGCCGGACCTCGGACCCGGCCTGGGCGGGAGCCATCCCGGCGAACATGGCAAGCATGAGGGCGCGGCGGCGGTAGAGGAAGAAGCGCTGCCAGGCCAGGATGGTCAGCCATCCTCCCAGCAGGATCGATGCCGCCAGGATCGGAGCCGCGGCGGAAGCCGTGATCCGCGCCAGATGCAAGAGAACCAGGACCAATCCAAATTCAAGGAGGATCAGCAGTCCTCCGAAAACCAGGGCCGCCGCATAAAATAAGTATGCAGGAAACGCCCCGGAGAGCGCAGCGAGCGCTTCCTTGAAATTCAGGTCCATGATCCACCCGCGCCCCCCCTTTGGCCCGGCCGGCGCGGGCCGGGCCCGGGGAGAACGATGGCGGGCGAAGCTCAGCGCTTGCCCTTGAGCAGGAGCTGGCGCGCGAAGGGGATCAGGCCGCCGGCGTCGATGATGGCCTGCCGGGCCTTGGGCAGGGCAATGATCGGGAAGCTCTTGCCCGAGGTCTTGTTGATCACCTGGTCGCTGGTGATCTCCAGCTCGTCGCCCTCGCTGGCCTCAATGGCCGGGCAGATCACCATCTTGAGCCCGAGGTTGATGGCGTTCTGCAGGAAGATGCGCGAAAAGTTGCGGGCGATCACCACGAAGTCGGGCCCTTTCAGGCACGAGGCGGCCTGCTCGCGGGATGAGCCGCAGCCGAAATTCTTGCCGGCCACGATGATGCTCTGCGGCGGGAACTCCTTTTTCTTTATCTTGGCGTTGAAATCAGGATAATCGACGAAGGCGTACTGCGGGGTCTCGGTCGGCAGGACCGTGGCCATGAAGCGGCCCGGGTAGATGATGTCGGTGGAGACGTCGTCCCCTACTTTAAAAACGACTTTGGCCATGTTACTCTCCTTTCTTTCTCGGGTCGGTGATGACGCCGGTGATGGCGCTGGCGGCGGCCACGGCCGGCGAGCAGAGGTAGACCTCGGCGTTGGGGTTGCCCATGCGCCCCTTGAAGTTGCGGTTGGTGGTGGCCAGGGCGACGTCGCCGTCGGCCAGGGCGCCCTGGTGCACGCCCAGGCAGGGGCCGCAGCCCGAGTTCATGACCACGGCGCCGGCCTCCATGAAGGTGGCGACATAGCCCTTTTTCAGGGCCTGCAGGTAGATGCGCGTCGAAGCCGGGAAGATGAGCATGCGCGTGCCTTTGGCCACCTTCTTGCCCTTGAGGATCTTGGCGGCGATGGCCAGATCGTCGAGGCGGCCGTTGGTGCAGGAGCCGATGACGATCTGGTTGAGCTTGACGCCCAGGACCTGCTTGATCGGCTTGACGTTGTCCACGGTGTGCGGGCAGGCGATCTGCGGCTGCAGCTTGGAGACATTGATGGTGATCACCTGGTCGTATGCCGCGTCGGCGTCAGGGCCGAAAAGCTCGGGGACCTCCGCCACGCCGGCTTCGTCCTTTAAATAGCGCAGCGTTTCGGCGTCGGGGGGGACGATGCCTGAAGTGGCCCCGGCCTCGACCGTCATGTTGCAGATCACCAACCGGCCGGAGGTCGACATGCTATCGATGGCCGGGCCGTGGAACTCAATGACCTTGAAGTTGGCCCCCTCGGCGGTCAGCTTGCCGACCAGGTGCAGGATGAGGTCCTTGGGCGCGACGTGGCGCTTGAACTTGCCCTCGCAGACCACCTTGATGGTACCTGGCACCTCGACGTTCAGCACCCTGCCCAATGCCCAGACCGCGGCCATCTCGGTGGCGCCGATGCCGAAGGAGAAGGCGCCCAGGGCGCCATGGCTGGTGGTGTGGCTGTCGGTGCCGACGACGACGCTTCCCGGTTGCACGTAGCCGAACTCGGGCAGGATCTGGTGGCAGATGCCGCCGCTGTCGCCGCGGATGTCATGGAACTTGGCAATGCCCTGCTTGGCCACGAAATCGCGGATCTTCTTCTGGTTGCCGGCCGTCTTCGAGCTCTCGGCCGGGACGCGATGGTCGAAGATGATGGCGATCTTGCTCGGGTCCCACACCTTGGCCTCGAGCCCCGTGTCCTGGTAGATCTCGTTGAACTGGTTGATGACCAGGGCGCCGTTCTCGTGCGACATGGCCAGGTCGACCCTGGGCTCGAGCACGTCGCCCGCTTTCACCGCGGCCTGGCCCGTAGCCCTGGCCAGTATCTTTTCAACCATTGTCATTCCCATGATAATTCCTCCTTTTTATTGACGGCGCTCAGATCGCGCCTTTTTCCCTTAAAGCACTGATATCTTCTTCCTTATAGCCCAGCCCTTTCAGGATCTCGCCGGTGTGCGCCGAAAGCCTTGGCGGCGGCGCATCGATCTGGGCCGGCGTCTTGGAAAACTTGGCGGTCAGGTTGAAAAGCTTGATGTCGCCGATGCCCGGTTCCTTGACCGTGGCGATCACTTGCCGGTGCTCGCTCTGGGGCTGGAGCAGCGCCTTCTCCAGGCCGTAAATGTCGCCGGTGGGGATGCCCTTGTCGTTCAGCACGTCCACCCAGTTCGCGGTGGGTTGCTGCAGGAGCTTTTCCTCCAGCAGCGGGGTGAGCTGCTTGCGGTTGGCCTTGCGCGTGTCGCGCTCCTGAAAGCGCGAATCGGTCTTCAGCTCCGGCACCCCCAGGGCGTCGGCCAGGTCCTCCCACTGCTTCTGCTGGTTGGCGGCGATGTTGACGTAGCCGTCCTGGGTGCGGAAAGAGCCCGAGGGGGCAGCGGTGAAGTTGTCGTTGCCCATCAGCACCGGCTGCTGGTTGCCGATGAGCAGGTTGGCTGCCACCCAGCCCATCAGGGGCATGATCGAGTCGAGCATGGCGATATCGATGAACTGCCCCTCGCCGCTGCGCTCGCGGTGGAACAGGGCGGCCATGATGGCGAAGGCGGCGTTGAGGCCGCCCACCGTGTCGCAGACCGGGAAGCCGGCGCGCAGGGGATTGAGCCGCTCGTCGCCGTTGACGGCCATGACGCCGCTCAGTCCCTGGATGATCTGGTCGTAGGCCGGCTTGAAGGCGTCGGGACCGGTCTGGCCGAAGCCGGAGATGGCGCAATAAACGATCTTGGGGTTGATCGCGCAGATCTTTTCATAAGAGAAGCCGAGCTTGCCCATGACCCCCGGCCGGAAATTCTCCACCACCACGTCGGCCGTCTTGAGCAGCTTGCGGAAGATCTCCTTGCCCTCCTCGAACTTCAGGTTGAGGGTCAATGACTTCTTGTTGGCGTTCTGGGCCAGGAAACTGGTTCCCATCAGCTGCTTGTTGAGGGGGTTGACGTTGCCCAGCTTGCGGGCCAGGTCGCCGCCATCGGGATTCTCGATCTTGATCACCTCGGCCCCGAGCAACGCCAGGTGCATGGTGGCAAAGGGGCCGGATAGGACGTTGGTCAGGTCAAGGACCCTGATCTTTTCCAGTAATTTCATGATGGTTCTCCTATATCACGCTTTCTTGAAATGGACGATCGACCCCGCCTTGAGGATAAAGCCGGGCAGCTCGCGGCCGAAAAAGCCGCCCAGGTCGCGGGCGGTTTCCAGAAGCTTGTCCAGGTCGATGGTTGTGGCCAGACCCTGGCGCTGCAGCGAATGGACCAGGTCCTCGCTGCAGACATTGCCGGCCGCCACCTTGGTGAACGGGCAGCCGCCCAGGCCGCCCAGGGCCGATTCGAAATATTTCACGCCGGTCCTCAGCGCGGCATAGCCGTTGGCGAGGCCCAGGCCGTAGGTGTTGTGGAAATGGCAGGCCAGTTCGACCCCGGGGTCGCGCTTCAGGATCTCGGCGTACAGGGATTCGACCTGGGGCGGGTAGGCGTGGCCGGCGGTGTCGGCCAGGCTGATGTTGCGGATGCCCGCGGCCAGGTACTTGTCCACGATCGCCAGCACCTGCTCCGCCGGGATGGGGCCCTCAAAGCCGCAACCGAACGCCGACTGGATGGAGACCTGGATGCGCTTCTGCGCCTTCATGGCCGCCTGGGCCATGGCAATGATCTGGCCGACGGCCTCATCGCTGCCCTTGCCCGTGTTCTTGCGGCTGTGGGTGTCGCTGGCCGATACGCCCATGCAAAACATGTCGACCCCGCAGGCCATGCCGCGCTCGAGCCCTTTTTCGTTCAGCACCAGTCCGGAAAGGACGACCCCGGCCGGCTTTTTCCCATCCTGGCTGAAATGGGCGAACAGCTTGTCGGTGTCGGCCATCTGCGGCACCTTCTCGGGGTTCACGAACGACCCGAGCTGGATCATGTCGATCCCGGCCGCCAGCAACCCCTCGACCCAGGCGATCTTCTTTTCCAGGGGCACGACCTGCTTCTCGATCTGCAGCCCGTCGCGCAATCCCACTTCGTGGACCTTGATCTCATTCATAGGGTGTTCTCCCATTTGCTTCAAGCGCTTGCCGTTTCCGGTACCGGTCTATAACTTGGCGGCGATCGCCTCGGCCATTTCCAGCGTCGTGTTGCTGCCTCCCATATCATACGTGCGCACCTTGCCTTCCTTGATGACCGTGGCCACGGCATTCTCGACCCTGGCGCCCATCTCCTTTTCACCCAGCCAGTCGAGCATCATCTTGGCCGCCAGGATGGTGGCGATGGGATTGGTCTTGTACTGGCCGGCATATTTGGGGGCCGAGCCGTGGGTGGGCTCGAACACGGCCAGCTTGTCGCCGATGTTGCCCGAGCAACCGAAGCCCAGGCCGCCCACCATCTGGGCGCAGAGATCGGAGACGATGTCGCCGAACATATTGGTGGCCACCAGCACCGAGTAGTTCTTGGGGTTCTTCAGCAGCCACATGCAGATGGCATCAATATTGGCATCGTCCATCTGGATGCCCGGGAAGTCCTTGGCCACTTCCTTGCCGATGTCCAGGAACAGGCCCTCGGTGGCGCGCACGACATTCGCCTTGTGGATGATGGTGACCTTGGGATAACCGTGCTTCTTCGCGTACTCGAAAGCGGCACGGATGATGCGCTCAGAGCCCTTGCGGGTGTTGATCTTGCAGGTGATGGCATACTGGTCCAGGGGGACGTCCTTGAAGGCGGCGAAACCCTTGGCGTTCTTCAGCAGCACGTCCTTGACTTCCTGGGGAACGGGGCTGAACTCCACCCCGGCATACAGGTCCTCGGTGTTCTCGCGGAAGACCACGAGATCGATCCCTTCCTTGTAATTGATGGGATTGCCCGGATATGCCTTGCAGGGGCGCAGGCAGGTCCAGAGGTCGAACAACTGGCGCATGCGCACGATCGGCGAGCGGTAGACCAGCCCCTTGCCCTTCAGCTCCGGGACCAGCTCGGCCTCGGCCGCCTTGACCGGCTTCGAGGTGATGGCGCCGAACATGGAGGCATCAACGCTCTTCAGAAGATCGATGGTGCGCTGCGGAAAGGACTCGCCTTCCTTGCACCAGAACTCCCATCCGATGTCACCATGAATGTACTCGGCGTTGAATTTGAGTTTGTCCAGGACAATTCTGGCCGCCTCCATCACTTCCTTGCCGATGCCGTCACCCGGAAGCCAGGCGATCTTGTACTTCTTGCCTTGTGCTTTTTCACCTGAAACACTCATATATTCCTCCTTATTAGACAGTAATGCAAGGTTTGTATAGCATATAAACAAATCTCCGTCAATCAAAGGACCGACCCGTTGCTGGCGGCGAAAAAACCGCGGGAATTTGCCTTCGCGCGGGGCATTTGCTACAATGGCAATGGAACCAAATAAACGCTTCCCCCATGAAGAAAAAGCAGAAAAATGCCCTGTGCCGCGCCGCCTTCGTCAGCCTGGGCTGCTTCAAGAACACCGTCGACAGCGAAGTGCTGGCCGGAATGCTGCGCGAGCGGGGGATGACGATCGTCTGCGAATATGAGGACCCCGACTGGCTGTTGATCAACACCTGCGGCTTCATCCGCGACGCCAAGGAAGAGAGCATCGAGGAGATCCTCTCCGCCCTGGAGAAAAGGGAGAGGGGGAGCATCCGTAAAGTGGCGGTATTCGGCTGCCTGATCCAGCGCTATCACCGGGAACTGTCGGCCACCTTCGCCACCGCCGACATCCTCTGGGGGGTCAACGACGTCGAGGCGCTGGCCGACGCCGTCGCCGCCGACCGGCCGCAGCCCTATCCCGACCGGCAGCTTTTTCTCTACAACGACCGGCATGAGCGGGCGACGTTCACCACCGCCAACTCCACCTTCATCAAGATCTCCGAAGGCTGCAACATGCCCTGCAGCTTCTGCGCCATCCCGCAGATCCGCGGACCGTTCCGCTCGCGCACGATCCTGTCCATCCTGCGCGAGGCCGAAGCGCTGAAAAAAAAGGGCGTTGTGGAACTGAACCTCATTTCCCAGAACTCCACTTATTTCGGCAGGGACCGCGCACCGCGCTCGCAGCTGCCTGAGCTGCTGAAGGAGTTGTCCGCCCTGGGATTCGCCTGGCTGCGCGTCCTCTACCTCATGCCGGAAGAGGTGACTCCCGAGATCATCGAAGGCTTCGGCCGCCCGTCGGTGCTGCCGTACTTCGACCTGCCGTTCCAGCACGTTGCGGCAGCGGTATTGAAAAAAATGAACCGCGGCGGCGGCTACGCCAGGAACCTGCGCCTGGTACGGGATATCCGCGCCCGCTTTCCCGGCGCCGTCCTGCGCAGCACATTCATCGTCGGCTTCCCAGGCGAGAGCGCGGCGGATTTTAGGCAGTTGCTCGATTTCGCCGGCGAGTCAGGCCTGGAGCGCATCGGCGCCTTCGTGTATTCTCCCGAGGAGAACACGGCCAGCTTCGACCTGCCCGGGCGGACGAAACCGCGCACCGGCGCCGACAGGAAGCGTCTGCTGCTGGACGTTTCGGAACGCAACCTGAAGAAATTCAACAAGGGCCTGGTCGGCAAGACCCTCGATTTCCTGCCCCTGGCGCCCTGGACCAGCCGCAGTACCATCGGCCGCGTCTGGGCCCAGGCCCCTGAAGTCGACGGGCACTGCGAAGCGGCCACCGCCTTCATTGAAGGGCGGCCCATGTTTCCCATACGGATCAGCGGCGTCCGGGGCGAGATGCTGCGCGGGGAGAAGAAATGAGAAAAATCTGGATCGCCATCGCCACCTTCTTCGGCTGCGGCTACCTGCCCGTGGCCCCCGGGACCTGGGCGTCACTGCTGACCGTGCTCATCGTCTATTTCACGCCGTTGGCCCACGCGCCGCTCGGCGTCCTGGTCCTGGTCAGCGCCGTCGTTTTTGTCGTCGGCATCCCGGCCGCTTCCGCCAGCGAAGCGCATTTCGCCGCCAGGGACCCGCGGCCGGTCGTGATCGACGAAGTGGCCGGGCAGCTGGTCAGCCTCTGGCTTCTGCCGCACCAGCCCGGCTATTTCATCGGCGCTTTTTTCCTTTTCCGCTTTTTCGATATTTTCAAGCCCTTCCCGGTGAACCGCAGCGAAGCCCTGCCGCGCGGGCTCGGCATCATGGTCGATGACGTGCTGGCCGGGGCATACGCCATGGCGGTCCTGTTGCTGGCCCGCCACTTTATCTTCAGCTAGAATTTGCGCCGCCTTCGGCGGCGATGCCGCTGGACCGCCGGGCACGGCAATTGCATTCCGCCGCGAAAAAGTGTAAAATAGTGGTCACGCTCAAACAAGGAGGCCTCGGCCATGGCAAAAATATGCGATATATGCGGAAAGAAACCGGTATACGGCCACAATGTCAGCCATTCCCATAAATTGACCAACCGCCGCTGGGAACCCAACCTGCAGAAGGTCAAGGTCGTGGTCGATGGCAAGACGCAAACGCTGCGCGTATGCACCGCATGCATCCGTTCCGGCAAGGTACAGAAAGCAGTCTGACCGCTCCTTCCGGATTGAAAACCCAACCTGCGAGCATCCCGTCCTTTAGCAAGAGGATCGGCCTCATCGGCGGCAGCGCTCCCTCGCCCCGCCATTTGCGCATCGCCGAGGAGATGGGCCGCCGCATCGCGGAGAGCGGCTTCACCCTGGTCAACGGCGGCCTGAGAGGGGTGATGGAGGCGTCGGCGCGCGGCGCCAAGGCCGGCGGGGGCTGGGTCATCGGCATCCTGCCGGGAAAGACCGCCCTGGATGCCAATCCCTTCACCGACATCGCCGTGCCCACCGGGCTGGGCTACCTGCGCAACGCCCTGGTGGTGTTGAATTCCGATGTCTTGGTGGCCATCGCCGGCGCCTACGGCACGCTCTCCGAGATCGCCTACACCCAGATCTACGGCCGCAAGGTCTTCGGCATCGAGACCTGGGACATCCCCGGCGTGATTCCGGCCTCATCCGCCCAGGACGCCATGGACCGGATCAACGCGTTCCTGCGCGGACAGATATAGCGGGACGAGCCCCGATGACCAACAACTATCGCGTGGTTGTCCATTTCGATGGCACCGAGTATTACGGCTGGCAGTTCCAGACCGCCGATTACCCGACCATCCAGGCGGAGCTGATCCGCGTGCTGAAGATCATCGCCAAGAAGCAGGTCCTGGTCACCGGCAGCTCGCGCACCGACGCCGGCGTCCATTCCAGCGGCCTGACCGCAAATTTTCACCTGCCGGTGGCCATCGAGCCCGACTCCCTGAAGCGGGCGCTGAACTCGCTGCTGCCCAGGGACATCCGCATCATGGAATGCGCCGTGATGGACAAGTCGTTCAATGCCCGCTTCGGCGCCGTCAGCAAGACCTATGTCTACCGCATATTCACCGGCCAGGTGCAGTCGCCCTTCAACCAGCGCTTCGCCCTGCACCTGCCTTTTCCGCTCGACCTCAAGGCCATGCGCCGGGCCGCCCGCCACTTCGTCGGCCAGAAGGATTATTCCTCTTTCACCTCCGACGAGCCCGGGAAAAAAAGGCTGCGCGAGGTGGACCGGTTCCAGATGAAGGTCAAGGGCGAGGAGATCACCTTCACCGTGCGCGGCAAGAGCTTCCTGCGCTACATGGTGCGCAACATGGTCGGCACCCTGATCGATGTCGGCCGCGGCAAGATCGCCGCCGGCGACATCCCCGCCATCTTCGCGGCCAAGGACCGGCGCCGGGCCGGGCAAACGGCGCCGGCCAAAGGGCTGACGCTGGTGAAGGTCGAATACGCCCCGCAGGAAGCGGAAAGCGCGCAGGGATAGGAGCCGGTGCCGGCGAGGCGTCAGCCCCCGGCTGGTTTTTTCAACAAGTAGTCACGCATGGCAGCGGCAGCTTTTTTACCATCGCCCATGGCCAGGATGACGGTAGCGCCGCCGCGAACGATATCACCGCCGGCGAATATGTCCGGCACGGCGGTCTGCATGGTCGCCTCATCGACGACGATCGTTCCCCACTTGCTGACCTCCAGCCCGCGGATCGACCGCGGAATGAGCGGGTTGGGATCGGTGCCCACGCCGACGACCACGGTGTCCACGTCGATCAGGTAATCCGAACCCGCGATCACCACCGGCCGCCGCCTTCCCGAATCATCGGCCGCTCCCAGGCCCATTTTCTGCACCTTCATCTGCTGCACCCGGCCTTCGTTGTCGGCGATGTACTCGATGGGATTGGTCAAGGTCAGGAACTCGACCCCTTCCTCCTTGGCATGGTGCACTTCCTCGATGCGCGCGGGCATTTCCTGCTCGCTGCGGCGATAGACGATCATCGCCTTCTCGGCCCCCAAGCGGACGGCGGTGCGCACGGAGTCCATCGCCGTGTTGCCCCCGCCGATGACCGCCACGCGCTTGCCGCGCACGATCGGCGTGTCATAGCTGGGGAACTGATAGGCCTTCATCAAGTTGACGCGGGTGAGGTATTCGTTGGAGGAATAGATGCCGATGGCGTTCTCGCCCGGGACATGCATGAATTTCGGCAGCCCGGCCCCGCTGCCGATAAAGAAGCCCTGGTAGCCCTGCTCGCGCATGTCCTCGATGGTGATGGTCTTGCCGACGATCACGTTCCGTTCAAAGGTCACGCCGAGGGCCTCCAGGTAGGCGATCTCCGAGCGCACGATGCTCTTGGGCAAGCGGAACTCGGGAATGCCGTAGCTTAAAACGCCGGCCAATTCGTGCAACGCCTCGAAAACGGTCACCCGGTATCCCCATTTCGCCATCTGCCCGGCGAAGGTCAGGCTGGCCGGGCCCGAGCCGACGGCGGCAACGCGGACCGGGCTCCGGTTCTCGATCGCCGGGACGACGACGTCGCCGGCCAGGCGCTCGCAATCCGAGGCGAACCGTTCCAGGTAGCCGATAGCCACCGGCGGCTTCTTCATCTTCTGGTAAACGCAGTTGGCCTCGCACTGCACCTCCTGGGGACAGACCCGGCCGCAGACGGCGGGCAGGGCGTTGGTCTCCTTCAGTTTCCTGGCCGCGGCCAGGAAGTCGCCCTTCTCGATCAGCTTGATGAAGCCGGGGATGTTGATGTTCACCGGGCAGCCGGATATGCAGGTCGGCGCGGCACAGTCGAGGCAGCGCTTCGCCTCCCTGACCGCCATTTCCTCGCTCAAGCCGGTATTGACCTCGCGGAAGCCCGCGCTTCTCTCCCGTGCATCCAGCTCGGGCATCCTGACGCGGGGCAGGGCGCTCCTTTCCTTGGCGCTGAGGCTGGCACGCAATTCATTCCGCCATTCCTGGCCCCTGTCAGCGTGCAAATCCTGGGGATCGACCGGCATGGTGCGTCTCCTTTACGACAACGATTTCAAATAGCCGTCGAACGAAAGCTTTTCTTCCGCCTTGTAGGTGTTGAGCCGCTGGATCATCTCGTCATAATCGATCTGGTGGGCGTCGAACTCGGGACCATCGACGCAGACGAACTTGGTTTTGCCGCCCACCGATACCCGGCAGGCGCCGCACATGCCGGTGCCGTCCACCATGATGGTGTTCAAGCTGGCGATGGTCGGGACCTCGTAGCGCTTGGTCAGCAGGGCGGTGAACTTCATCATCACCGCCGGCCCGATGGCCACGGCCAGGTGAACGGGCTCGCGCTTGAGCACGTCCTCGATGCCGACGGTGATCACCCCCTTTCTGCCGTACGAGCCGTCATCGGTCATGATGATCGTCTCGTCGGCGAACGCCGCCATCTCTTTTTCCAGGATCAGGAGCTCGCGGTTGCGGGCTCCCAGGACGGCGATCAGCCTGTTGCCCGCCTGCTTGAATGCGCGGGCGATGGGGTAGAGGGGGGCGATGCCCACGCCGCCGCCGCAGGCCAGCACCGTTCCGAGCTTCTCGACATGGGTCGGCCGACCCAGGGGCCCCGACACGTCCGCCAGTGCATCCCCGGGGTTCAGGCCGGTGATCTTGCAGGAGGAGGTGCCGACCCTCTGGATGATCAGGGTGATGGTGCCCCTCTCGCGGTCGGCATCGGCGATGGTCAGGGGGATCCTCTCCCCCTTTTCGTCGGTGCGCACGATGACGAACTGTCCCGGGCACTGCTTGCGGGCGATCGCCTGGGCCTCGACCACCAGCTTTACGACGTTTTCCGACAGCAGTTCTTTCTCAACGACCTTGTTCATGGCGTCGCCCTCCAGGAGGAATAAGAGTAGCAAAGTGCGCAGGCATATACAAACGGAAACGGCACTGCCGGAAATCTTTTCAAGACCAAGAGGCCTCCTTCCAAAGACAATGATTTTAAAACAAAATGTAAATAAAATATATATAAAAAAATTTGCCTGTCGAAACCATGGCCCCACAAGGCTTTTGATTTATAGTGTAAGCGGCAAATATTGTTACACTTGCAAATAATCCATCAATATAGCCGATTAACGACCACAAGTGTAAAATATTGATGCGGTGTCCGCCTCGCACCGGCCCGTGGTTGCGCGCAGAACCCTTGCCTGGGCCGTATTCCATATTTGGCACGCCATATGCTTATAAGGTAATGGGGACAAAAATGAAACCCGAGAATAAACGAAAAGGAGAATAAAATGAACGAAAAGAAAGTGTTGTTGATCGACGATGAGGTTTCCCTGCAGCGCAGCCTGTCCCTGGGGCTGCTGCAAAAAGGATATGAAACCGAATCCTGCGAAAGCGGCATGTGCGGCCTGAAGGCGCTGGAGCGCATCAAGAACAAGCAGGCCCCCTTCCAGTACGTGGTCGTCGACCTGCGCCTTCCCGACATCGACGGCATCAACCTGCTCAAGGTGATCAAGTTTAATTACCCCGAGCTGCCCGTGGTGGTGATCACCGGCTATGGCAACGAAACGACCGAGGCCAACGCCCGGTCCGAGAAGGCCGACGCCTACCTGGAAAAGCCGTTCACCGCCGAAGAGCTGAGCGCCATCCTCGCGGATATCCCCCTGAAGAAAGCGGCTCCCGAGGTCGCAACGGAGGAGATCGCCGAACCCTCCGGCGCAAGCTCGGTGAGCGCCTACGTCCTGCTGAACTTCAGCGACACGGCTGACCTGGCCGCGGTCTACCAGGACCTGTACTTCATGGACCAGGTGCTGTACTGCGACGCCATCAAGGGAGATTTCGACCTGGCCCTGCTGCTGCAGGCGGGGACCCTGGCCGACATCCGCGCCACGGTGGACAACAAGATCAAGACGCTCCCCGGAGTGAAGGAGGCCGTGTTCCTGCCCGTGGATCCGCCGCAGCTGCCCGAGGGCGTCGCCAACATCATCGGCACGTTTGACAAGGCCCTGGGGCGGGAGAAGGGAAATCCCGACGCGGCCAACAACGCCAATTTCCAGAAGAGTGCGTCCTCCTATGTCTTCCTGGAGATCGAGAAGGACAAGCTGGAGCAGATCTATCCCACCCTGTACATCAACGACCAGGTCGTCTCCTGCGACTGCAGCGCCGGCAGGTATGACATCGTGCTGCTGATGCAGGGAGCGAGCTTCGCCGAGATCGACCGCAACATCCTGGCCAAGATCAAGCCACTGGACGGCGTGCTGCGCATCAAGGAAATGCCCATCATCAAGCTATTTGAAATGTAAGCTGAAATATAAGATAATGGGTGCATGACACCCAATGACAAACTGAAAGCGCAGCAGAAGAAGAACGGGCTGGCCGGCTTCAAGGTTGACCTCTGGAGCTATGAGGGGGAAAAGGGAGCCCTGATCCCCCTCTTGCAGGCGGCCCAGGACACGTACGGCTTCATTCCCGCCAGCGCCATCGACCAGATCAGCGAGATCGTGGGCATCCCGGCAGCCGAGATCTACGGCGTGATCACGTTCTACTCGCAGTTCCGCCTGAAGCCGCTGGGGAAATTCCTGATCAAGATCTGCGACGGCACCGCCTGCCACGTCAACGGCTCCGAGCGCATCGCCGGCGTGATCGAGGACGAGCTGCAGATCAGCGGCAACGACACCACCGAGGACGGGCTCTTCACCCTGCAGAAGGTCGCCTGCCTCGGTTGCTGCTCGCTCTCGCCGGTGATCATGATCAACGACGAGACCTACGGCCGCCTGACGCCGAAGAAAGTCCAGCAATTGCTGAAAGAATACAAAGCCAAGGCCCAGAACCCCCAAACCGCCTGAGCACGCAAGGAGAAGCACATGAAGACCATCAAAGTAGGACTCGGCACGTGCGGAGTTTCTGCTGGCGGCGAGAAGGTCTATGCCGCCCTGAAAGAGGAGATCGCCAGGGAGCAGCTCCAGGTCCGGCTGGTGGAAACCGGGTGCATGGGCAACTGTTACCAGGAGGTCCTCGTTGAGGTCATCGACGAAAAGGGCCGCGACTACATGTATGGCAACGTGACGCCGGACAAGGTCAAAAGGATCCTGGACGAGCAGGTGCGCCAGGACAAGCCCATCGGCGAGTGGATCGTCAAGGGGCTCGATCCCGCTCGCGAGGACACGTTCTTCGCCAAGCAGAAGCGCATTGTCCTGCGCAACTGCGGCATCATCGATCCCGACTCCATCGAGGAATACATCGCCAGCGGCGGCTACCAGGCCATCCAGAAGGTGCTGAAGGAATACGCTCCCGAGCAGGTCATTGAGATCATACTCCAGTCCGGGCTGCGCGGCCGCGGCGGGGCGGGATTCCTGACCGGCATGAAGTGGCGCTTCTGCCGCCAGGCCGCCGGCGACAAGAAATACATCATCTGCAACGCCGACGAGGGTGACCCGGGCGCCTTCATGGACCGCAGCACCCTGGAGGGCGACCCGCATACGGTGCTGGAAGGCATGATGATCGGCGCTTACGCCTGCGGCGCTGACGAAGCCTACATCTACTGCCGCGCCGAATATCCCATGGCCGTGCGCCGGCTGCGGCACTCCATCCGCAAAGCCACGGAGATGGGGTTCCTGGGCGAGGGCATTTTCCACTCGAAAATGAACCTGAGGATCAAGATCAAGGAGGGGGCCGGCGCCTTTGTCTGCGGCGAGGAGACCGCCCTGATCGCCTCCATCGAGGGGCAGCGCGGCATGCCGCGCTTCCGGCCTCCTTTCCCCGCGCAAAAGGGCCTGTGGGGCAAGCCGACCAATATCAACAATGTCGAGACCTATGCCAACGTCCCCTGGATCATCCTGAACGGCGCCGGGGCCTTTGCCGCCATGGGCACCGAGAACAGCAAGGGCACGAAGGTCTTTGCGCTGGCCGGCAAGATCGCCCGCGGCGGCCTGGTCGAGGTCCCCATGGGCCTGACCATCAATGAGATCATCTATGACATCGGCGGCGGCATCCGCGACGGCAAGAAATTCAAGGCCGTGCAGATGGGCGGCCCCTCGGGCGGCTGCATCCCGGCCGGCATGGGCGACCTGCAGATCGACTACCAGAAGATCAACCAGACCGGGGCCATCATGGGCTCGGGAGGCATGGTGGTCATGGACGAGACCACCTGCATGGTGGAAATGGCCAAGTTCTTCCTGCGCTTCACCCAGGACGAGAGCTGCGGCAAGTGCACATTCTGCCGTATCGGCACCAAACGCATGCTGGAGATCCTGGAGCGTATCACCGATGGCCGCGGCCGCCAGGGCGACATCGAGCTGCTGGAGGACCTCGCCGACAAGATCCGCAACAACACGATCTGCGGCCTGGGCCAGACGGCGCCCAACCCGGTCCTGACCACGCTGAAGTATTTCCGCGAGGAATACGAAACCCATATCCGCGACAAGAAATGCCCGGCGCACAGCTGCGCCCCGCTCCTGACCTTCACCATCCTGCCGGACCAGTGCACCGGCTGCACCCTCTGCGCCCGGGTCTGCCCGGCCAAGGCCATCAGCGGCGAGAAGAAACAGGCGCACCACATCGACCAGGCCGCCTGCATCAAATGCGGCAAGTGTTTCGAGACTTGTAATTTCAAGGCCATCATCAAGGACTGAGAGGAAGCAGCCATGGACCAAATCACGCTCACCATCGACGGCAAGCCAGTGACCGCCCGCCCGGACCAGACCATCCTGGACGTGATCCGCGAGAACCGCATCGCCGAGATCCCCACCCTGTGCCACGAGCCCAAGCTGCCGCCCTACGGCTCCTGCTACCTCTGCGTAGTGGAGGTCGAGGGCGTCAAGAAGCTGATCCCTTCCTGCTCCAGCCCGGTGGCCGACAAGATGGTCGTGCACACCGACAACCCGCGCATCCGCGAGGCCAGGAAGACGGCGCTGGAGCTATTGCTGTCGAACCACTACGCCGATTGCCTGGCCCCCTGCCAGCAGACCTGCCCGGCCGGCGTCGACGTCCAGGGCTATATCGCCCTGATCGCCATGGGCAAGCCCCAAGAGGCCGTGCGCCTGATCAAGCAAACCAACCCCCTGCCCCTGGTCTGCGGCCGCGTCTGCGTGCGCGAGTGCGAGGTCGCCTGCCGCCGCAACCGCGTCGACGAGCGCGTGGGCATCGACTACCTGAAGCGCTACGCCACCGACATCGACATCGAGGACCCATGGACCCCCGCTGTCCCTGCCGCCAACGGCAAGAAAGTCGCCATCGTCGGCGGCGGTCCCGCGGGACTGACCTGCGCCTATTACCTGGTGCTGAAGGGGTATGCCGTCACCCTGTTCGAGAAATCGCCGCACCTGGGCGGCATGCTGCGCTACGGCATTCCCGAGTACCGCCTGCCCAAGGAGCTGCTGGACAAGGAGATCTCCTGGATCACGAACCTGGGGGTGACCGTAAAGACGCATTCCGCCCTGGGCAAGGATTTCTCGATCGCTGACCTGAAGCAACAGGGATTCGATGCCGTCTATCTCGCCTTCGGCGCCCAGAAGGCCAAGGGCATGCGCCTGCCCGGAGAGGATGAGATCCAGGGCGTCATCGGCGGCATCGACTTTCTCTGGCAGCTGCAGTGCGAAGCCAAGCCCGAGATCTACGGCAACGTGGTGGTTGTCGGCGGCGGCAACACCGCCCTCGACGCCGCCCGCACCGCCCGCAGGCTGGGCGCCGCCAACGTCACCCTTCTCTACCGCCGCACGCGCAACGAAATGCCAGCCCATCCCATGGAGATCGACGCCGCCCTCGAGGAAGGCGTGGAGCTGATCCTGCTCTCGGCCCCGACAGAGCTGGTGGCGGAGAACGGCCGGCTCAAGGCCCTGACCTGCATCCGCATGGAGCTGGGCGAGCCCGACGCCAGCGGCCGGCGCAGCCCCGTGCCGAAAGCGGGCTCCGAGTACAGCCTGCCCTGCGATTTCGTGATCTCGGCCATCGGCCAGGACGTCGACCTCTGCGGCTTGCAGAAGGACCCGCAGTTGAAGTCGACGCGGCACAACACCCTGGTCTTCAGCGAAGATACGTTCGAAACCACTCTCCCCGGCGTGTTCACCGGCGGCGACATGGCCACCGGGCCGGCCGTGGCCATCGACGCCATCGCCCACGGCAAGATCGCGGCCAATGCCATCGACCACTTCGTGCGCACGGGCAAGGCCCAGGGCAAGCCTGAGGAATTCATCAGCCGCAAGGAGGCCTTCGGAGACATCCCCGACAGTGATTTTTCCGATTTTGCCAGGCTGCAAAAGGAAAAAATGCCGGAGCTCCCCGCCGCCGAGCGGGCCAAGACATTCGACGAGGTCGAGCTCGGCTTCAGCGGCGAACAGGCCGACAACGAAAGTGCGCGCTGCCTGGAGTGCGGCTGCTCGGCCTATTTCGACTGCGACCTGCGCAAGCATGCCGTGGACTTCGGGGTGGACATCAGCAAGTTCGTGGGCGAGGTGAGGAAATACAAGGTGGACAAGGCCCACCCCTTCATCACCCTCGACCCCAACAAATGCATCGCCTGCGGCCGCTGCGTGCGCACCTGCTCGGAGATATTGCGCGTCTCGGCCCTGGGCTTCGTTTACCGCGGCTTTCGATCAGTGATGCGGCCCTCCATGGAAAAGAAGCTGCTGGAGACCAACTGCATCTCCTGCGGCAATTGCATCGCCGCCTGCCCCACCGGCGCCATCGCCGAGAAGCTGCCTTTCGCCAAGCCCGGCCCCTGGGCCGGCACGAAGCATTCAGCCATCTGCCATTTCTGTTCCGTGGGCTGCGAGCTGCATTACAAAGTCTACGGCCCCGACGCCTACGCAGTTCTGGGGACCGCCGATGCCGCTCACAACAAGGGCTACCTGTGCCACAAGGGCCGTTTCGGCTATCGCTACATGCTGGACGACCAGCGCCTGCGCGCCCCGCTGGTCAAGGGCAAGGCCGGCCTGCAGAAGGCCTCTTGGGACGAAGCGCTCGACCTGGCCGCCGCAAAGATCCAGGCCCTGGTCAAGAAGCACGGGCCGGAGGCCGTGGCCGTCTTCGCCTCGCCCAGGCTGGCCAACGAAGAACTGTACCAGCTGCAGAAATGGGTGCGCACCGGCTTCAAGAGCAACATGATCGGCAGCTTCACCCACCTGCTGCAGGGCAACGACCTCGACGCGCTGGACGACATGCTCGGCCTGACCGCCTCCACCACGACCATGGACGAATTCCAGAAAGCCGACGTCATCATGGTGGTCAATGCCGAGCTGACCGAGAACAACCTGGTGGCCGAGCTCAAGATCAAGGAAGCGATGAAGAAAGGGACGCGCCTGTTGTCCGTGAACTCATCGGAGAATCCCCTGAGCCGCATCGCCGACCTTTGGCTCGATCCCAAGCGCGGGACCAACACCGCCCTGCTGGCCGGCCTGGCCAGCGCCCTGATCAAGAAGGGCCGGCTCGACAAGGCCTTCGTCGACGCGCGCACGGAAAACTTCCCCGCCTTCCAGGCGGCGATCCATGCGATCGCCGGCGACCCGGTGGTCGCCTTGACGGGCATCCAGGCCGATAAATTCGACCGCGCCGTCGACATGCTGGCCGGTGCGGCCAACATCATTGTCGTCTACGGCATGGACCAGTTCCTGGAAAAATCCCGCGATGACATCAAGGCCCTGGGCAACCTGCTGCTGCTCCTGGGCAAGACGGGGCAGCCCGGCAATGGGCTGGTCCTGGTCCGCGACTACGCCAACGCGCAAGGCCTGCTGGACATGGGGGTCGACAGCCGCTACCTCCCCGGCCTCGTGCGCCCGGGCCAGAAGGCGGTCGAGCGTTTGCAGTCCTTGTGGGACGTGCCCCTGCAGCGGATCTTCAAGCCCGTCGACCTGGAAGCCCGGCTGAAAAAAGGCGACGTCAAGGCCCTGCTGGTGTTCGGCGAAGACCCGCTGGCGTCCGCCGCGGCGGGCCGCCTGCTGGCCAAGGTGAAATTCAAGCTGGTGGTCGACCTCTTCCTGACCGCCAGCGCCGCCGAGGCCGATGTGGTCCTGCCCCTGTCGACTCCCCTGGAGAGCACCGGCACCTTCACCGCCTGCGATCGCCGCGTACAGCGCAGCGGCGCCCTCGTGCCGCCGGCTTCCGGGAAGGTTAACCTGGAGATCATCCAGCTGCTGGCGGAAAAACTGGGCATGGCTCTGAAACCCGCCTCCCCGGAGGCGATCCTTGCCGAGATCGGCGCGGCCAACCCCTATTACGCGGAGGTGGCCCCGGGCGGCTTCTGGGGCAATGACCTGTTCCGCGCGGCCTTCGCCACGGACAGCGGCAAGGCGCGATTCCTGCCCATCGCCATCGCGGCGGCGACCTGCCCGCTGGAAAAGCAACCGCTGCTGTCCAGCGAGAACTACATGCAACTGAAAATCAAGAACAAATTGGTGCTATAATACCCCTGTTGAAACAGAGGGCATTCATGGTGAAGAAAACGGTCCAGCGCAAAGAGTGCATCGAGTGCGCCCACAAGCTTGAGCTCGACCTCAAGGAGCGGATCAAGGAACTTGAATGCCTTTACTTCGTCAGCTCGCGGATCGAATCGGGAAAAAGCCTGGGGCAGATCCTGGAAAGCACCGCGGCCAGCCTGGCCCGGGGTTTCCAATTCCCCGAGCTGGCCTGCGCCGCCATTGTTCTGGACCAGGTCCAATATCCTCCCGGGGCGACGGCGTGCCAGAAGGTCACGTCCGCCCTTCAGGCCGACATCGTGGTCAACGGCCAATGCCGGGGCTACGTCAAGGTCGGCTATGTGAAGGAAAGCACTTTCCTTGAAGAGGAGAAAAGGCTCATCAAGGAGATCGGCCGCATGATCTCCAAGGCGGTGGAGAAGCATGAGTTGCAGCTGGAGCTCAAGAAGTATGTCGGCAACCTGAAGGACCTGGTCAAGGCCAAGACCCGGGAGCTGGAAAAATCCACCAAACGCTTCGAGGACCTTTTCGAGAACGCCCCGGACGGCATCGTCATCTCTGAGCTCAACGGTGACATCCTGAAGGCCAACCGCGCGTTCTACCGCATGCTTCACTACCCCGAGGACGGTTCGGTCAAGCTGAATTTCGTGCGCGACAAGCTCTACGCCAATATTCCCCGCATCCGTCCCTATATTTTTAAAAAACTGAAGGAAAAAGGGTTTTTTGAGGGCATGGAGATGAGCCTGATCGATTCGCGGGGCAAGCAGTGCCCGGTCATCGGCTCGTTCATCTATGTCGACTTCGACGGGCGGCGCTGCATCGAGGAAGTGTACAAGGACATCCGGCTGCGCAAGGAGCTGGAGCGCAAGCTGATCGAGCAGAACGAAAACCTGGAAAAGACCATACTGAAAAGGACGGCCGACCTGGAGAACCAGAAAAACCTGCTGGTCAAAAAGAACGCGGAGCTCGTCTCGCTCACCGAAAAACTCAACGAAAGCAAGAACAAGCTGCAGACCCTGTTCGACGCCATCACCGACCAGGTCGTCATGATCGACCGCGAATTCAACATCAAGATGGCCAACCGCAAGGAGGGGGCCGACAGCGGCAAGTGCTACAACAAGATATTCAACCGCGAGCGGCCCTGCGCAGCATGCCCGGGCGCCATGGTATTCCAGCAGAAGCGCTCCATCACCATGGAGGAAAAGTACGGCGACGAGTACTACCTGCTGCAGGCCTACCCGATCTTCGACGACCAGGGCGAGGTGGAGGGGGTGCTCGAGTTCTCGCGACAGATCACCCAGCAGAAGAACATGGAGCTGCAGCTCATGCAGACCGACAAGCTGGCTTCGCTGGGCCAGCTGGTCTCGGGCATCGCCCACGAGATCAACAATCCCAACACCTTTATCCGCGGCAACGTGTCGATCATCCAGGAGGCGATGCGCGATATCCTGCCCATCCTGGACGAGTACGCCGGCAACGACAGGAACCTGCAGATCGCCCGCTTGAACTACGACGTGTTCCGCAGCAACGTTTTGGTCCTGCTGGAGGACATGGCGCAGGGCGCCAACCGCATCAAGACCATCGTCGACGGCCTGCGCAAGTTCGCCAAGCGCGATGACGGGGTGCTGAACGACGAGGTGGACCTTAACGAGATCATCCAAAGCTGCCTGAGGCTGGTGGCCAACCAGATCGGCCGCAAGGCCAAGGTCAGGCTGGAGCTGGATGCGGGCATCCCCAAGGTCAGGGGCAACTTCCAGCGCCTGGAGCAGGTGGTGGTCAACATCCTGATCAACGCCTCCCAGGCCATTGATAAAAAAATGGGCGACATCGTCATCCAGACGGCGCACCTGGAAAAGGAAGGGGAAAACCTGCTGCGCATCAGCGACGACGGCAAAGGCATCGATGAAAAGACCATGAAGCAGATATTCGATCCATTTTTCACGACCAAGCGCAACCAGGGGGGGACCGGCCTCGGGCTTTCCATCGCCTACGGTATCATCAAGGAGCACAAGGGGCGGATCGAAGTGGAGAGCAAGCCCGGAGCCGGCACGACGTTCTCGGTGCGCATCCCGATAACGACGAAGGAATCATCATGAAAAAAATTCTGGCCATCGACGACGATCAGGCGGTCCTGAATTACCTGAACATCTTGCTTCTGCAGACCGGCGCCTATAAGATCGCCACCCTGGTCAACAGCGCGAAGGCCTTTCATGAGCTGAAAGCCAGCAATTACGACCTGCTGCTCCTGGACATGGACATGCCCGACGTCAGCGGCCTGGACATCCTGCGCTTTATCAAGGAAAAGGGCATCGACATCGAGACCATCGTCCTGACCGGGGTCGAGGACGTCGAACTGGCCGTCTCGGCCATGAAGCTCGGCGCTTTCGATTATCTCACCAAGCCGGTGGACAACGATCAGCTGCTGAAGGTCATCACCACCGTCCTGGAAACCCGCAAGGCGCGTGGGGCGACCGCGGCCGAGGCCCATGTGTCCCGTGAGCAGTTGCAGTTCAGGGAGGCCTTCCAGGACATCATCACCCAGAACGCCGAGATGATCGCCATGTTCCAGATGGTCGAGAAAATGGCCCAGCCCGACAACAGCATCCTGATCTGGGGAGAAAGCGGCACCGGCAAGGAGCTGATCGCCAAGGCCATCCACCGCATCAGCCGCCGGCGCGACGAGAACTTCGTCGCTGTGAACGCCGGGACCTTCGCCAACGAGCTCTTTTCCTCGGAGTTCTTCGGCCACGACAAGGGGGCCTTTACCGGCGCCAGCGCCGCCAAAAAGGGGTTTTTGGAGGCGGCGGACAGGGGAACGCTGTTCCTCGACGAGATCGGCGAGCTGGCTCTGCCCATCCAGGTGAAGCTGCTGCGCGTCCTGCAGGAAGGGGAGTTCTTCCGGCTGGGATCGACCCGGAACCAGAAAGTCGACGTGCGCATCATCGCCGCCACCAACAAGGACCTGCTGAGCGAGATGAAAAAGGGAAATTTCCGCAAGGACCTTTTCTACCGCCTGAACATGAGCTCGGTCTACCTGCTGCCGCTGCGCGAGCGCAAAGGGGACATCCCGCTGTTGTGCCAGCATTTCCTGGCGAAATACAACGAGCAGAACCAGAAGAGCATCCAGAAAATTTCGGACCCGGCCCTGCGTCTCCTGAACCGCTACGAGTACCCCGGGAACGTCCGTGAGCTGATGAACATCATCAACAGCGCCGTCATCATCGAGTCGGGAACGGAGCTGCACAAGAAATCACTGCCCCATTATTTCCTCGAGAGCTCCGCCATACAGGAAACGACGCCATCGGGCCGGCCGCTGCAGACCCTGAACGAGATGGAAAAGGAGCAGATCCGGAATGTCATGGCCCATACCGGCGGGAACAAGAGCCAGGCGGCGAAGATCCTGGGCATTTCCCGGGTCAACCTGCTGGCGAAGATCAAGAAATACCAGCTGCCGGGCTAGCGGGCCGGCGCCGCTCAGGTTTTTTTGTCCAGGCGGGAAATGATCCCCAGGTACTTGGCCTCGATGACCTCCCAGTCATAGTTCTCCCGGAAGAACTTTTCCCCGTTGGCGCCCAGCTGCTCGCGCAGGCGACGATCGTTGCTCAGAGCCAGGAAGGCGCCGCGGAATTCTTCGTAGTCGGAGTACCACAGCCCGGCGTGGCTGCGCCGGCACTGGCCGCGCAACACCTCGGTGCGGCCGTTGGCCAGGACCGGCTTGCCGACGGCCCAGGCCTCCAGCGCGACCATGGAGAGCGACTCGTACTGCGACGGCATGGCCAGGAACTCCGCGCCCCGCAGCAGGTCGAACTTTTCCCTGTTCTCCTGAAATCCGACATGGATGATGTCGGGATTGTCCGGGACCGGCACATGGGCCTTGCCGACCAGCACCAATTTCAGATCGATTCCGGCCTCCGCCTTCAGGCGCAGGTAGAAATCGAACAACTCCGGCACCCCCTTGTTCTCGTCCAGGCGGCCGATATAGATGAAATAGCGCCCGGCGATCCCCAGCCGCTTCAGCGTAGGCCGCGGGTCGGCCCACCCGGGGATCTCGGAACCGACGCCGACCACGGCGCCGGGCACGGCATGGTTGCCGGAAACGCGCTGGATCAGCTCCATCTCCTCGGGCGAATTGTAAACGATCGCCGCCGGCAGGTTGAAGAAATCCTGGAACAGGCTGAGGTAGATCACCTGGTCGTGCTCGGCCGTCGGCACCAGGATGGCCTTGCCATTGAATTTCCTTACCCCGTGAAAGGAATGGTAGTAGCGATAAGAGAAGAAAATGAAATAGGCGAACTCCGCCTGCCGCTGCTCCAACTCACGCAGCAGGTCGGGGACCAGCGGCCCCTCCTCCTCCAGCCAGCGCATCTCGTCGGCCAGAACGTGCTCCTCATGGAAGATATGCAGCTGCAGGCGCCCGAAAATCTCGGGATCGCGAGGTTTTTTCACGCGAAAGCGATTGACCGGGATACCGTTCAGTTCTTCCCGCCCCTCCGCGTAGCAGTGGGCCCAGGTGACGTAGTCGTGGGCGGTGGTCGTGAACACCTCGACGGCGAAATGCCGGCTCAGCTTCTCGGCGATCAGGCGGGCGTGGTACTCGGCCCCGCCGTTGATCTCCAAGCCATAGCGCTGCACGACAATGGCGATCTTCCTGGGCATGGGGGTATTATAGTACAACCCCGGAGGTTTGCAACCGGAGCGGGAAGCCGGATTTGAACTCAGGCCGCAGGTCTGCTAGATTGGTTGACAGGATGAAAACCAAGATCGAGCAATACCTGCGGACCGCAGTGCGGGCGGCACAAAAGGCGGGCGACGCGATCCGCAGCGGGTTCCGCAACCTGAGCACCGGCGACGTCGAGGTGAAGGGAACGAACGATTTCGTCACCCGCATCGATCGCGAAGCCGAGGCGGCCATCGCGGAGATCATTCTGAAGGAATTTCCCGGCCATCGCATCCTGGCCGAGGAGAGCGGCGACTCCGCCGCGGCCAGCGAATTCCTTTGGGTCATCGACCCTTTGGACGGCACGACCAACTTCATCCACGGCATTCCCCATTTCGCCGTCTCGCTGGCGCTGCTCGAAAATGAGCGGGTGGTTTTCGGCCTGATCTACGATCCGCTTTCCGGGGATCGCTTTCATGCGGGCCTGGGGCGGGGCGCATTCCTGAACGACCGGCCGATCGCGGTCAGCCGGACACGAACGATCGCCACCTCCCTGGGCGCCACCGGTTTTCCCTTCAAGGCGCCCGAGCAGCGGCCGGCATACGCCCGGGCTTTCAAGGCCATGATGGGCAAGTGCAAGGACATGCGCCGCTGCGGCTCGGCGGCGCTGGACCTGGCCTACACCGCCTGCGGCCGCTACGACTTCTTCTGGGAAGCGCACCTGCTGCCCTGGGACTTCATGGCCGGCAAGCTCATCGTCGAGGAGGCGGGCGGCCGCTCCGGTGACTTCGCCGGCAAGGAGCTGGGGATCGGCGCAAGCACGGTCCTTGCCGCCAACCAAAAGCTATATCCACACTTGCTGAAAGAGTTTAAAAAGCACTTTGCCAAATAATGCCGCTTCACTCGTCGCGGTGAACGGTCCGCGGCGAAAAGGCCGGCAGGCAGACGGCGACGTATTCTGCGCCCTCGGGCCCGGGCGAGCTGTAGCGCACCCACTCGCCGGCGGAAGCCATGATCGCCTCCCCGGCGCGGACGTCATGCGTTCCTTCCCGCGTCTCCACCTGCAGCGTCCCCTTCAGCACGACGGTGTATTCGTCGAACTCGGGCTTCTGCCCCGGCTCTGCCCAGCCCGAGGGGCTGCGCATCACGGCGATGCTGGCCCGGCCGTCCTGGGAATTGACCAGGCCGAAGTATTCCTCGATGATCTTTTTCTTGTTCCCCGCCGCCTCGACGATCGTCGGCCCACTGATTTTTCTGATCATGTTTCCTCCGGGAGAGCGCGGACGCCCCAGGGGAAAATAGCACACGCGGTGGGCGCGGACAAGCCCCGCAAGGCGAAAAAAGAACCGATTTGTCTTGCAACCGGAGTTGTGATAGTTTTACGCCATGAAAAGAAACCATTTCGCGTTGATCATGGCCGGGGGACAGGGGACGCGCTTCTGGCCCTGGAGCACGGCCGAAAAACCCAAGCAGTTCCTGGCGGTCATCGGCCAGCAGCCGCTCATCACCCAGACCTACCGCCGCCTGCGCAAATTCATCCCGGCGGGCAATATTTTCGTCATCGCCGACCGTAAATACCTGCCCGCCGTCCGCGAGTGCCTGCCCGGGTTCCCGCGCCGCAACTTCATCGCCGAGCCGGCGCCGCGCAACACCGCCCCGGCCTTGATCCAGGCCAACATCCATCTGTCGCGCCTCGACCCCGAAGCCCGCCTGCTCGTGGTCCCCGCCGACCACTACATCGCCGACGAGCAGGTTTTCGCCTCCCAATTGGCGGCCGCCCTCGAACATGCGGAGAATCGCTGCGTCATCACCGCCGGCATCAAGCCCAGCGAGCCCCACACCGGATACGGCTATATCCAGTTCGTCGAGAACAAGAACAAGGGCCAGTTCTACCCGGTGAAGCAGTTCAAGGAAAAGCCCGACCACAAAACAGCCACGGAATACCTGGAAAAGGGAAATTTTTATTGGAATTCTGGGATGTTCATCTATAAATTGGCTTTTTTTAAGGAATTCATTAAAAAATACGCCCCGTATTACAACCGGCAATACGCAAAACTCGAGCGTTCCCACGCTCAACCTGGAGAATTCGCCAGGATCTACAAATCGATCACTCCCGAATCGATCGATTATGCCCTGATGGAGAAAATGCAGGAAGCGGTCATGTTCAAGGCTGAATTCTCCTGGAACGACGTCGGATCATGGTCTTCCGTCTATGAAATGAATGAAAAAGACTCCCGGGGCAATGTGAGCCGCGGCCGGGCCATCGCCATCGATGCGCGGAATTCGCTTATCTTTTCCTCCGGGAAAAAACCGCTGGCCTTGATCGGCCTGGAGCGCGTCGCGGTGATCGATACCGCGAACGGTATCCTGGTGGCGCCCATCGACAAGCTGCAGCAGGTCAAGCGGGTCATCGATATCCTGAAAAAGGAAAAACCCCGCTCGCAGCCTAAAAGAAAAGGAAAAGCGGCAGCAGGATGAAGAACCAGACGATCCACCTGCCGTTGGCCGGCATCTCGCTGTTCTTCCAGCGCAACATCCCGTAGACAGCAGAGGCCAGGAAGAGCAGGGCCAGCGCCACGGCGAGCGCCTTGACCCAGGGCTCGGCCAATTCGACGTTCAGGGCGCGGAACAGCGGCGCCAGGGGAACAGTGACGAAAAGCCTCTGGAAATCGAAAAGGAAGAACATCCCGGCATAATAGAAGAAAGCCGCGGCCATGCCCGCACCGAGCGTGGCGATCAGGATGACGATCAGCGCCAGCGGCAGATAAAAATAGACCAGGTAAGGGAATTTTACGAAGCGCGTCCCCTCTTCCTGCTTAAGGATGAAAGACCCGGTAATCCCCTGGCCCTGACCGCCTGCGCCCGGGTCTTTTTTGCCCAGGACCCCGGCCCAGGAGCTGCCGGCAATGGAACCGCCATAATTTTTTACAACGACCGCCTGCCCCTGGCGCAGCAGGAAGATCCCCGCCGGTAGAAGCGTGATGCGGCTGGCGCCGGAGGGGAGCGCGACCAGGAGCGGACCCAGGTCGAAAAAATCTCCTTCCAGCCCGTTGTTCCAGACCATGAACTCCGCCGGGTGGAACAGGTCGAAGTATGCGAACACGCGGCCCTGCGGCGCCGCGTTCGGCAGGCGCTGCGCCGCGTCGATATTCTCCCGGTTCAGCGGCGCAAAGCCGAGAAAAGTATATTCGGGGGTGCCATAGGCGGGTTTCGCCGCGAGTTCCTGGCGCGTGACGCTCCAGATCATGAAAACATTCAGAAAATGAGCGGCCAGAAGGGCCATGAGCAGCAGCGGCAGGCGCGACAACGGACTGAGATCGATCTTGCGATCTTCTCCCTGGTAGATAGACCCCTGCTCGGGGTTGCCGGTCTTCACGGTCCCTGGCTGGGAGCCGGCCGGGATCAAAGCCCCAGGAGGCCGCTTTTGAACTTTTCTCCCGGTCCCGGCTTTTTGCCGATCCAGCAGGCAAAAAGGGCGTCGGCAAAGGCCTTGTCGCCGAGGGTCCCCTTCACTTTCCCCTTGACCTTGACCTCGGTCCCGACGCCTGGCCTGTAAGTGAACTCCAGCTTGTCGCCATCTTTCAGGTTTTCCATCAAGGCGGCCAGGGCGTCGAACTGGCTCTTCAGCTGCTTCGAATAGCCCGGCGTGTTGGCTTCCAGGCCGTCATACCAGGCCTCGTTCACCTGGTTGGGGCTGACGCTGCGCAGGAAATGCATGACCGTGCAGCGCGGACCGTCGGCGGCCAGGACCTTTTCGCCGCTCTGCTCCCTGGCGGCGAGATAGAGGCCGGCCACATACACCTTGAACACGACCTTCTTGCGCAGGGCCATGCCGTTCAACACAAGCTTCTGGCCGTCCAGGTCCATTGTATCGGGAAGGGTGACCCCTGCCAGGGTGCCGGCGACGATGGGAACAGCGAACAGACAAACCAGCAGCAAAGCGAACCATTTGTGTCGTGCCATTTTTCTCCTCCTTTGACGCCAACCATCATATAATGTTAAAAAAAAATTGTCAAAGGAGGGTGCCGGCCGTTTTTCACGCCGCGGCAAATATTATATAATAACGGCCTCAGGGAGGCGCACATGAACAACGAACAGTTCACGCTGAAGGCCAACCAGGCGCTCCAGGACTGCGTCCGCATCGCCGGCGAGCACGGCAACCAGGAGGTCCTGCCGCTGCACCTGGTCAAGGCCATTCTCGCGGTTCCGGAGAACATCGTCAGCGAGACCATCAAGAAGATCGGCGTCGACCTCGGCCAGCTGGAAGTGGCGCTGGGCAAGGAACTGGCGTCCCTGCCCAAGGTGCAGGGGGCGGAACCCTACGTGGGCAATGCCGTGAAAAAAGTCATCGCCGCCGCGGTGGCCATCGCCGGCCAGTTCCGGGACGAGTACGTTTCCACGGAACACCTGTTCCTGGCGGTCGTAGACCTCAACGAAACAGCGGCCAAGGCCTTGAAGGGCCTGGGGATCGGCAGGGACGTGTTCCTGAAAGCCCTGATGGAGATCCGCGGCAGCCAGACCATCACCGACCCCAGCCCCGAGGAAAAGTTCCAGGCCCTCAAGCGCTACGGCCGCGACCTGGTGCAGCTGGCGCGCGACGGCAAGCTCGACCCGGTGATCGGCCGCGACGAGGAGATCCGCCGCGTGATGCAGGTGCTGGTGCGCCGCACCAAGAACAACCCGGTGCTGATCGGCGAGGCCGGCGTGGGCAAGACCGCGATCGCCGAGGGGCTTGCGCTGCGCATCGTCCAGGGCGACGTGCCGGAGATGCTCAAGGACAAGAAGGTGGTCACACTGGATATCGGCAGCCTGCTGGCCGGCGCCAAATACCGCGGCGAGTTCGAGGATCGCCTCAAGGCCGTGATCAGGGAAGTGACGGAGTCAGAGGGCCAGGTCATCCTTTTCATCGACGAACTGCATACCATCGTCGGCGCCGGCGCCGCCGAGGGGGCCGTCGACGCTTCGAACATGCTCAAGCCGGCCCTGGCCCGCGGCGAATTGCGGGCCATCGGCGCCACCACGCTGAACGAGTACAAAAAGCATATCGAGAAGGACCCGGCGCTGGAAAGGCGCTTCCAGCCCGTGCTGGTCAAGGAACCCACGGTGGAGGAGACCATCTCCATCCTGCGCGGCCTGAAGGAAAAATACGAGATCCATCACGGCGTCAAGATCACCGACGCCGCCCTGATCGCGGCCGCCACCCTGTCCAATCGCTACATCACCGACCGCTTCCTGCCCGACAAGGCCATCGACCTTATCGACGAGTCGTCGTCCAAGCTGCGCATCGAGATGGATTCCCAGCCCGAGGAGCTGGATGAGCTGGAACGGCGCATCACCCGACTGGAGATCGAGCGCCAGGCCCTGAAAAAAGAGGGCAGCGCCGACGCCAGGGGCAAGCTGAAGTCGCTGCTCGCCGATCTCGACGCACTGAAGGTCCAGCGCGACAAGATCAAGACCCACTGGCAGAAAGAAAAGGAGCTGATCCACAAGCTGCGCGACCTAAAAGAGGAGACCGACCGCCTGCGCCTGCAGCAGCAGGACGCCGAAAGGCGCAACGACTACGAGCTGGCCTCGCAGATCCAGTACGGGAGATTGCCTGAAAAAAAGAAAGCGGGCGAGGATGTCCAGGAAAAGCTTTCCATCCTGCAAAAGGAGAAAAAGATCCTGACCGAGGAGATCACCGAGGAGGACATCGCCGAAGTGGTCTCCAAGTGGACAGGCATCCCGGTCAGCAAGCTGCTGGGCGGAGAGCGGGAGAAACTGCTGCAGATGGAGGACATCCTCAAAAAGCGCGTCGTCGGCCAGGACGAGGCCGTAGAGGCGGTGTCGCGCGTCCTGCGCCGTTCGCGGGCCGGCCTGCAGGACCCGCACCGGCCGCTGGGCTCCTTCATCTTCCTCGGCCCTACCGGAGTGGGCAAGACCGAGCTGGCCAAAGCCCTGAGCGAGTTCATTTTCAACAGCGAGAAGGCCATGGTGCGCATTGACATGTCCGAGTACATGGAGAAGCACTCGGTGGCCAAGCTGATCGGCGCCCCGCCCGGTTACATCGGCTACGAGGAAGGGGGACAGCTGACCGAGACCGTGAAGCGCAAGCCCTATTGCCTGATCCTCCTCGACGAGATCGAAAAAGCGCACGGCGACGTCTTCAACATCCTGCTGCAGATCCTCGAAGACGGCCGGCTGACCGACGCCAAGGGCAAGACCGTCAACTTCACCAACGCCCTCATCATCATGACCTCCAACCTGGGCTCGGAGATCATCCAGGAGCAGACCGATTACCATAAAATGAAAAACATGCTGAATGATATGCTTTTCAAGTATTTCAAGCCGGAGTTCCTGAACCGCATCGACGAGACCATCACCTTCAAATCGCTGACCCCGGAAAACATCCAGAAGATCGCCGGGCTGCAGATCGGGCACTTGCGGGAACTGCTGGCGGCCCAGAAGATCTCGCTGGCCGTTTCTCCCCAGGCGGTCGCCAAACTGGCCGAAGCCGGCTTCCATCCCCAGCTGGGCGCCCGGCCGCTGCGCCGCGTCATCCAGCAGGAGATCCAGGACAAGCTTTCGGTGATGATATTGGCCGGCCGCCTGGCGCCGGGAGCGACCGTGACCGTCGACTACAAAAAGGGGGATTTCACATTCGCATGAGCGCCGGGAACGCCGGTGCCGGCGCGCGCCGGATTTTTATTGTTACAGAGTAAACTATTTACAAAAATCCCGCAAACATGGTAAAATACAGGCAGCCAAAAACAACCAAGGAGGTAACCCAAATGGCTGATAAATCATTCAACGCTTTCAAAATGGCCCAGTCCCAATTCGACAATGTCGCCGAGAAGCTCGATCTCGACCAGGCCACCCGCGACCTGCTGCGCAACCCGATCCGCGAGTTCCACTTTTCCATCCCGGTCAAGATGGACGACGGCACCGTCAAGGTCTTCCAGGGCTTTCGCGTGCAGCACAACGACTCGCGCGGCCCCTGCAAGGGCGGCATCCGCTTCCACCCCCAGGAAACCATCGACACCGTGAAGGCCCTGGCCACCTGGATGACCTGGAAGTGCGCGGTCGTCGACATCCCGCTGGGCGGCGGCAAGGGCGGCGTCATCTGCGACCCGCACAACCTTTCCATGCGCGAGCAGGAGCAGATCTGCCGCGGCTGGGTGCGCCAGGTCGTGCGCAACGTCGGCCCGCTGCAGGACGTTCCGGCCCCCGACGTCATGACCAACGCCCAGCACATGATCTGGATGATGGACGAGTACGAGACGCTGACCGGGGCCAAGTACCCCGGCTTCATCACCGGCAAGCCGGTGGGCATGGGCGGGTCGCTGGGACGCACGGAAGCCACCGGCTTCGGCGTCATCTACACCGTGCGCGAGGCACTGAACGAGCTGGGCATCGACATCAAGAAAACGACCGCCGCCTTCCAGGGCTTCGGCAACGTTTCGCAATACGCCGTCAAGCTCTACCAGGAATACGGCGGCACGGCCGTCTGCGTCTCCTGCTGGGACCAGAAGGAAAGCAAGTCCTACACGTTCATCAAGAAGAGCGGCATCGACCTGGAGCAGCTGCTGGGCATCACCGACAAGTTCGGCGGCATCGACAAGGCCAAGGCCAAGGAACTGGGCTATGAAGTGGCCGACGCCGAGGCCTGGATCCAGCAGGATGTCGACATCCTGGTGCCCGCCGCCCTGGAGAACCAGATCAACGCCGAGACCGTGAAGAAGATCTCCGCCAGGGTGAAGCTGGTCGCCGAGGGCGCCAATGGCCCGACCACTCCCGAGGCCGACGAAGTGTTCACGAAGAAGAACATCTTCGTCATCCCCGATTTCCTGGCCAACGCCGGCGGGGTCACCTGCAGCTATTTCGAACAGGTCCAGTGCAACATGAACTACTTCTGGACCAAGGAAGAGGTCCTGAGCAAGCTCGACAACATCATGACCTCGGCTTTCCATGCCGTCTACGGCCTGGCCAAGCAGAAAAAAGTGTACATGCGCGACGCCGCCTACATGATCGCCGTCAACCGCGTCGCCCAGGCCTGCAAGCTGAGAGGCTGGGTGTAAGCGCTGAGCGAAACCTGGGGGGCGCCCGGCGGCGCCCCCTTTTTTATTTGCGAACAGGGGGGACGATGGACAAGCCGCAAAATTCTATCGACAAGCTGCTGCACGACATGCGCGAGAGGGCCAAGGAGCTCAACTGCCTCTACCAGGTCGAGGAGCTGCTGACCCGGACCAATCAGCCCCTCTCCGAGATCTTCACCCAGATGATCCAGGTCATACCCAGCGGCTACCAATTCCCCGATATTTGCCAAGTGCGTATCGAATACGACAACCAAACGTATGTCAGCCCCGACTTCATCGATTCCTCCCGCTCCCAGAGCGCCGATATCAGGGTCGAGGACAAGGTCGTCGGCCGCATTGAAGTCTCCTACACCAACGACGTTCCCCAGACCGAGAACAGCTACTTCCTCAAGGACGAGCACAAGCTGCTGCAAACCGTGGCCGAGCGCATCGGCCGCACCATCCTGCACCTGAAGCTGGAGCAGGTATCGCGGGAATGGCAGACCGCCCAGAAGGATCTCAGCGACAAGAACAAGAAGGAATGGATGGTGATCGTCGATTTGCTGCGGCGCACTGACCAGAACCTCTACATCCACCTCAGCCGCAAGATGATCTACCATCTCTTCTGGAACGGCGTCATGGAGGCCCAGGCGCTGCTCAAGTCGCTGAGCAAGGACCCGGGCGCGGCCCAGACCGAGCTCAGCGACGACATGAACCGTCCCAGCCAGAAAAAGTCGCAGCTGGAGCTGCTGGAGCTCAGCGACAAGACCTTCCGCATCGCGGCCCGCTACCTCACCGACAAGGAGATCCTGGGCTGTATTCAGAAATGGATCCAGGAGGACAAGGCCAGCTTCCTGAGCAAGGCCATCAACAACATCGACATGCCGCTGGTCGACATCATCAACGCCATCACCCACTACCACTACATTTCCGGCGGCAACTACGAGCTGTCGCCGCCGATGGAAAAGGGCCTGCGCGTCTCGCTGATCCGCCGCTTCTTTTCCGACCAGCTGGAGTTCATCAACATCGCCAAGAACCACATCGAGGTGCGCCACTTCTACGACCTGGTGCAGCGCATCATCTATCCCGCCAACGGCTATGGCCGGCTGGGCCGACCTGCGTTTCCCCAAGACCTGGTACATCACCACCGACGCCATCATGAGCTTCCTCAGCTACAACAACCTGGAGGAGGTGAACGAGCAGAAATACAAGGAGATCGACCAGATCCGTTTGGAATACCAGAACGTAATCCAGCTGCTGAAGAACTCCCACTTTCCCATCGAGATCATCAAGGGGCTGTCCATGGCCCTCGACGACCTGGGCGACAAGCCGCTGATCGTGCGCAGCTCGAGCCTCCTCGAGGACCGCATGGGCACGGCGTTCTCCGGGAAATACAAGAGCCTGTTCCTGGCCAACCAGGGGACGAAGCAGGAAAAGCTGGACGCGCTGACCGACGCCATCGCCGAGGTCTATGGCTCCATCTTCGGCCCCGATCCCATCGAGTACCGCGCCGAGCGCGGGCTGCTCGACTTCCACGAGGAGATGGGCATCATGATCCAGGAAGTGGTCGGCCAGCAGGTGGGCGATTATTATTTCCCGGCCTTCGCCGGCGTCGCTTTCAGCAACAATGAGTTCCGCTGGTCGTCGCGCATCAAGCGCGAGGACGGCCTGGCGCGCATCGTCCCCGGCCTGGGCACGCGCGCCGTCGACCGCGTCAGCGACGACTACCCGATCCTCATCTCGCCCGGGGTGCCCAACCTGCGCGTCAACGTCACCGCCGAGGAGACGATGCGCTATTCCCCAAAGCGCATCGACGTCATCAACCTGAAGACCTGCACCTTCGAGACCAAGGAGATCCCCGTTCTTCTGGCGGAGTGCGGCGAGGAATACCCCGCGATCGAGAAGATCGTGTCCATGTACGAGGACGACCACATCTATGCCCCCTCGGCGCTGAACATCGACTTTTCCAAGCGCAACCTGTTCGTCACCTTCGAGGGGCTGATCGCGCGCACGCCCTTCGTCAAGCAGCTGCAGACGATCCTCAAGACCCTGCAGGAGAAGATGAACACCCCCGTGGACATCGAGTTCGCCCACAACGGCAAGAACCTCTACTTGCTGCAGTGCCGGCCACAGAGCTCGACCGCCGGCAACGTGGCCAGCCCCATCCCCAAGGACATCGCCGAAGAGCGTATCGTTTTCTCCGCCAACCGCTACATATCCAACGGCAAGCTGCCCGACATCACGCACATCGTCTACGTCGATCCGGAGAAGTACAGCCAGCTGGAGCGCAGCGAGGACATGCTCGAGATCGGGCGCGTGGTCGGCAAGCTGAACAGCCTTCTGCCCAAGCGCCAGTTCGTGCTGATGGGGCCGGGCCGCTGGGGCAGTCGCGGCGACATCAAACTGGGCGTTCCGGTCACCTATTCCGATTTCAACAACACCGCCGTCCTCATCGAGATCGCCCGCAAGAAGGGCAACTATGTCCCGGAGCTTTCCTTCGGCACGCACTTCTTCCAGGACCTGGTCGAGGCCTCGATCCGCTACCTGCCGCTCTATCCCGACGACCCCGGCATCGAGTTCAACGAGAAGTTCCTGCTGGGATCGAAGAACTACCTGGCCGATATCCTGCCGGAATCAGCGGCCCTGGCCGACACCGTCCATGTGATCGACGTCCCGCACGCCACCAACGGCAAGGTCCTGCGCGTGGCGATGAACGCCGACCTGGGCGAAGCACTCGGCTATATCGCCACGCCGGTTTCGCCCGCCGCCAATACCGAGGAGAAGAACGAGCCCGCCGAGACTCCCAGCGAGGACCACTGGCACTGGCGGCTGCGCATGGCGGAGCGCATCGCCAGCCAGCTCGACGGCCGGCGCTTCGGGGTCAAGGCCGTGTACGTGTTCGGCTCCACCAAGAACGCCACCGCCGGCCCGGGCAGCGACATCGATCTGCTGATCCACTTCCAGGGCAGCGAGGCGCAGAAGCAGCAGTTGGTCCTGTGGCTGGAGGGCTGGAGCCTATGCCTGGCCGAGATCAACTTCTCGCGCACCGGCTACCAGGCCAGCGGCCTGATCGACTACCACCTGCTCACCGACGCGGACATTGAGAATAAAACCAGCTACGCGGTCAAGATCGGCGCCGTCACCGACGCCGCCCGGCCGCTGCCCCTGAAGAATAGCTAGCCGCGCCCCTTCACAGCAGGCGCCGGGTCGCCCGGCCAGGATTTTGCGGGTCGAAGCCGATCACGGCCAGCTCCGGGCCGTCGTGCGCCGCAGAAAAGCAAAACGTCTTGCCGATCCTTTCCTGCCACGACCCGGTCAGGCGGGTGGACTCATGCACATGCCCGTGCAGGGTGATGAGCGGCTGCCGATCCTCGATGAAGCGCCGGATGGCGATGCTGCCCACGTGCACGTCCATGGGGGCGCCATCCACCTGCCGGCCGTCAAGGGCCGCCCGGTCCAGTCGGGTCTGGTAGGGCGGGGAATGAAAAAGAAAGATCGCCCCCTGCAGCGGGTCGGCGCCGGCCAGCGCCTCCAGGTCTTCCTGGATGGTCGGAAATCCCTTCTCCTCCCCGGCGACTTCGCTGCTGAAGCGGCCGTCCTCGGGGGCGACGCAGCCCGGATCGACGAAGCGGGACACGTCGTAGCGCTCCCAATCCTTGAGCAGGAACGGGGTGGGGGGCACGCAGGCGTAGCCATAGACCGCGTAGGGCCCCCAGGCCACCCTGCGATTATGAACATACTGCCACAATCCCTCTTTTTCATGGCGGATCAGAACCGCTTCCTCGCGGCGCGGATCATCGTTGCCCAGGATCAGGAAAACCCGCGGGTATTCACCGCCCATTTCCCGGCGCAGCCGGCTCAGCGCGGGCAGCAGGAACCCGGCGCTGAAGTCCGGGGCGCCAGCGGGCAGCAGGTCGCCGCCCAGGAATACCGCTTGCGGCCGCTCGGCGCGCAGCAGCGAAAAAAGCGTTTGATAGCGGCTTTCGCGGCCATGCAGGTCGCTGGCGAACAGGAACGGTCCGTCAGCCATTCCTTGCGCCGCCGGCCGCGTCCCCGGGCTTCAAAATGACCCCCTGGCTCTTGCGCCCGTCGATCATCACCGTCAGCGGCTCCGCCAGCCGGACATGCCGCAGATGCTCGGTCTCGGCAACGGCGGGCAGGGACTCCAGCCAGGGCCAGTCGATGAAGCCATGGGCGCGATCCAGGGGGACCGTGAAATAGCCGATGCGCAGCGAGGTCATGTTCTGGAAGAAATGCGACCCTTGAGAGGGGTCGACGTTCATGTTGGGCTGGCAGGCCTCGATCACGACCTTGACGCCGCTGATCTGGCTCCACTTGACCGGGATGCCCAGCCAGGGATCGGTGCTGCCCCAGCGCCCGGGGCCGATAAGCACATAGGGCAGGTCCGCGGCGCGCAGCTGCGCGTTGAGTTGGTCGACTTCGCCGGCGATCTGCGGGCTGCGGCCGGCGTCGAAGGCGGCCGGCTTGACGAAAACGATATCGCGCAGGACCTGGTTGACGCCGTTGCCCAGGACCCGGTCGCTGAAGCAGAAGGCCGCCGCGCGCAGGCTCTCGTCCAGCTCCACCTTGACCAGCTCGTCCTGCACCACCAGCGGGCGGACCTGCAGCAGGCTGAAGCGGGCAGGGAAGACGTCCTGGCTGTCGAGGGCCACCGCGAACTCGGCCTCAACGGCGCAGTTCATCGCCTCGCTGCTCAGCTGCAGCAGGTCGCCGACAATGCCCGCCAGCGGGAACACCCCGTTCTTCAGGATGTGAGCGAAATTGACGATGCGCGGCCCGGGGAAGCTGACGCCGTCATAGACGGCATCGTTCTCCCGCGAATAGGTGGAGGCCAGGTATTCCAGCACTCCGTCCTTCTCCGCCTTTTCCAGCCCGTACTTGACCAGGTACTGGTCCTCCTCCAGGAAGGCGATCGAGTCCTGGCGGCGCATGGCGATGGCATAAAAATCGCGCTGCGAGAACTGGAACATCTCCTTGATCGAGGTGAACTGCGGCAGGATGCCGGCGAAGGCCGGGGTGAAGCGCAACGATACCCCGCCGTCAACGATGGTCTTGCCCAGGCCCAGGGCGACGTTGACCACCCCGTCCTCGGGCCTGGCCTGGCCGACGGGATAATAGTTATAGGAGCGGGCCACTCCGGAAAAATCGGGATAAAAGCACTCGGCGTGGGCCTGGCCCACCACCGGCTGGATGACGACGGCCATCTTTTCGTCCTCGACGCGGTGCGGCGTGCTGCCGATATAGGACTTGGCCTGGCGGAAGAAGGTCGAGGCATAGACGAACTTGATGGCGTTGACCAGGTTGAGGAAGCGGATGTCGTCGCTGACCTGGTCGTTGGGCAGCATCTTGGTGGCATAGATGCCGGCGAACGGCTGGTACAGGGAATCCTCCAGCAGGCTCGAGGAGCGCACCGCCAGCGGGACCCTGACGTTGCGGATGAAGTCGCGCAGGTCGCCGACGAACCTGCCCGGCAGGCTGGCCTTGATGAACAGGTTGGCCATGTGGCTGTCGGAATGATCCATGACGGCCTGTGGCAGCAGGTCGTTCTCGCGCATGAAGTCGTCAAAGACGTCGGTGCCCAACACCAGGGTGCGGGGAATGGATACCGTCACGCCCGGGTATTTCGCGGGATCGAAGTGGCGGGCCAGGATGCGGTCCATGAAGGCCAGGCCGCGGGCCTTGCCGCCGATGGAGCCGCTGCCGATGATGCTGAACTGGGAGTATTCCTCATGAAAGAACCGCGAGTAGGGGACAATGGAGCCGCGCCGGCTGGCGGTCCGGGAGTCCATGATCAATTTTTTCAAAAGCGGGCCCGGCTCGGTGCCCGGCGATGCCGCGCCGGCGAAGGCCTGCTGCACGGAATCGGCCAGGGCGAACTCGGTGCGGGCGCGCAGCCAGCGGTCCAGGTCGCAATTGGCCAGGGCCTCCTGCAGCGCGGCAACGGGCAGGTCCGCGGCTTCACCGAGCAGCTGGCTGAGGTTGGCGACGCGCGTCCCGCCCTCCGTTCCAGGCAGCAGCAGGTCGCCGAAGCCGAAATGGCTGGAGAGGAACAGCTTCAGGTCGCGCAGCAGGGTCGGCGAATTCTTCGACAGGAAGGGAATGCCGGCGCTCGCGGCCATTTCCTCCGCCCCGGCGTCGCTCGATTGCAGCAGGATGGGCAGGTGGGGCCGGCGCTCCCGCACCATCTCCACGAAGCGGATCCCCGCCAGCGCATCGACGATCCCGCCGCGCGGAAAGCTGGCGTCGGTGATGATGCCCAGCAGCTCCCCCTGGAACTGGGCGAAGATCGCCTCGGCTTCCTCGTGGCTCGTGGCCAGGTGGACGCGCGGCCGGGCGTTGCGGCGCAGGAGCCGCTGCGAGTAGGTGAGATCCTCTTTCAGCAGTCCCTCGGTCAACTCGCGCAGCACGGAGAAGATCAGCGGCAGATAGGAGGAATAGAAGTCGATGGAGTCCTCGATCAGCAGGATGTTCTGTACGCCGACCAACTGCGTGTCGCTGGCGGCGTTCTTGCGGTCCTCGATGAACTGGATGATCCCCAGCAGAACGTGGCCGTCGCCCTGCCAGACGAAGATGCGCTCCAGGGCGCTGCCGTCGTCCATCTGCAGCAGGCGCTGCAGTTCCGGTGTGTTGTAGGCCAGCCCGACCACCGGCAGGCCGGGGTCGATCGCTTTCACCTGGCGGCCGAAGGTAAAGGGATCCATGTCGCCGAGACGCATGACCGCCACCACCAGGTCGAACTTCTCCTCGCGCAGGCGCTGCAGGGCCTGCTCGCCGCCGCTGACGCGGACAAAACTGGGGACATAGCCCACGTGCCACAACTGGTAGGTCTGCAGCAGCAGGTCCTGCAGGCGCCCGTCCTCCTCCAGCATGAAATAGTCATAGAGGCTGGCCACCAGCAGGAATTTCTTGACCTTGTAGGGCATCAGGCGGCCGATCTTGTCCAGGGAGGGGCCGGCGGCGATGGACAGGCCGTCACGGGCGACCGGCGGCTCAATTGTCGCCATACTTTTCCTTGATCGCCCGGATCACGTCGTAGATCGAGAGGAACACGTCGACCAGGTCGGGATCGAACTGCCTGCCCCGCTGCCCGCGGATATAGTCCAGCACCTTCTCCTCGGCCCAGCACTCCTTGTAGGCCCGCTGCGAGGAGAGGGCGTCGTAGACGTCGGAAAGGGCGACGATCCTGGCGAACAGGGGGATCTCTTCTCCCTTCTTTCCCGGCCCGGGCTGCCAGTCGTCGGCGCTCACGTCGTCGACCTTTCCCGGGTAGCCGCTGCCGTCCCATTTCTCGTGGTGGTTGAGGGCGATCTCGGCGGCCATGTCGTCCCAGTCCGAGGTGGAGTTCCTGAACAGGCGAGCGCCCAGGATCACGTGCTTCTGCATCTGCATGAATTCGCCGGGGTCGAGGGGCCCGCGTTTTTTCAGCAGCGTGTCCGAGATCGCCACCTTGCCGACGTCGTGCAGCATGGCGGCGATGCGCAGGATGTCCCGGACGTTCTTGATCTCGCCCTCGGGAACGCCGTGGTTGGCCGCCCAGCGGGAATAGATCTCGATCGAATAGGCCCCGACGCGGTTGACGTGGGCCCCCGTCTCTTCGGGGTCGCGCAGCTCGGCGATGCCGATCATGCGCAGGATGATCTCGCGCGTCATCTTCGCCTTTTCGATGCTGCCGGCCGCGTGGTTGGCGAAATAGGCCACCACCAGCTCGTCGTCGCCGCGGAAGGGGACCGTCTGCCCGTTCTCGTCCAAAGCGTTGATGATCTGCATGACCCCGATCAGCCGGTTCTGGCTGGCCATCAGGGGAACGGTCAGCACCGAGCGCGTCCGGTAGGCGGCGGTCTCGTCGAACGAGCGGTTGAAGCCGTAGGGCACGGCGTCGCCCAGGCTGTAGGCGTCGGCGATGATCAGCGGCTTGCGGGTCATGGCCACGTATCCGGCCATGGACTTGTCATTGACGGCGATCTCATGGTTCTGGTACAGGAACTTCACCCCGCTTTCCTTGCGCATCAGGGTGTCGTTCTGCACGTAATTGATGCGCAGCTTTCGGTTTTCCAACAGGTAGATGGAGCCGGCGTCGGCCCGGGAAAAACGCCGCGCCTCGAGCAGGACCCGGTCCAGAAGGGAATCGATGTCCTTGATGCGGTTGAGATCCTCGGTGATCTTCAGTATCGCCGCAACCCTGTTTTTTGTTAAGCCGCTGACCATGATGCTTTCGCCGCCATTATACGATTCCGCCCAGGCAGCGTCAACAGCGCCGGGCATCGCAAAACCGCACCCCCCTGTCCCGGGAGCGTTGTTTGCGTTACAATGCGGCCATGGGCCACGCCGGTTACATTGATTTTCACTGCCACCTGGACGATCCCTGCTTCGACGGGGAGCGCTGGCGCATCATCGACCAATGTTTCTCCTCGGGGTTCAGCAGCCTGGTCACCGTGGCCGACGCCTATGACGAAAATTCGCTGGCGCGCACGGCGGAGATCCTCGATTACCACGGCGCCATGGCCGCCGTTGCCGGGGCCCATCCCCACGGGGCGGACGGCTACGGCCCGGCGGTCGAGAAACAGCTGCTCGCCTTCCTCGACCGCCGTCCTGTCCTGGCGCTGGGCGAGGTCGGGCTGGATTTCCATTACGACCTGGCGAAACGCGAAAACCAGGAGGCCGCGTTCCGGCGCCAGGTCGCCATCGCGCGCGAGCGCGCCCTGCCCCTGGTCATCCATTCACGGCAAGCGGAAGCGCGGGTGCTGGAGATCCTGAACCTGGAGCGTTTCGCCGCACCGGTCGTGTTCCACTGCTACACCGGGGACGCGGCCGACGCGGCCGAGATCTGCGCCCGGGGATATTTCCTCTCGTTCTCCGGCATCATCACCTTCAAGAAAGCGGAAGCGCTGCGTGCCATCGTCGCGGCAACGCCGCTCGACCGGCTGCTCAGCGAGACTGATTCCCCCTACCTGGCGCCGGAGCCCGAGCGGGGCAGGACCAATACGCCTCTCGCCGTCATGCGGGTGGCGCAAAAGATCGCAGAGATCAAGAATACCGATATATCTGTTTTATTGACAGGGATCGCCGGCAACTTCCAGCGCTTGCGCCCCTGATCACTTCTCTTCCTGCTTCACCTTCTCTATGGCCACCACCCGGTCGCCGGGCTTGAGGTTGACCAGGCGCACGCCCTGGGTGGCCCGTCCCTTGGAGCGCAGCTCCGCGGTGTCCTGCTTGTTCAGGATGCCCTTCTCCGAACAGAGGATGATCTCGCTGTCCTCGTCATTGAGGGTGACCAGGCCGATGACCTTGCCCAGCTTCTCGGTGATCTTGATGTTGATCAGCCCCTTGCCGCCGCGGTTCTGCAGGCGGTAGAGCGACAGGTCGGACTTCTTGCCGATGCCGTTCTCGGTGACGGTCAGGATATACTTGTCGTTCTCGACGATCACGTCGGCCCCGACCACGCAGTCGCCCTTGCCCAGCTTGATGGCGGTGACGCCGCGGGCCCCGCGCCCCATGGGCCGGACGTTCTTCTCGTTGAACTTCAGCGCCTTGCCCAGGTAGGTGCCCAGGATCACGTCGTTCTCGCCCGAAGTGATCACCGCCTCCAACAGCAGGTCGTCGGCGGGAACTTCGGCGGCGATGATGCCGTTGTTGCGCGGGTGGGAAAACTCGGCCAGCGAGGTCTTCTTCACGTACCCCTGCTTGGAGAACAGCATGACGTACCTGTCCTCGGGGAATTCCCTGACATTGATGACCGAGCAGACGCGCTCCTCGGGCCCGATGCCGATCAGGCGGTTGATGGGCTTGCCGCGCCCGGCGCTGTCCGCCTCGGGAATGTCGTAGACCTTGATCCAGAACATGCGCCCCTTTTCGGTAAAGGCCAGGATATAGGCATGGGCGGAAGCGACGAACACCCGGGAGATGACATCCTCCTCCTTGAGGCCGATGCCTTTCTTGCCCATGGTGCCGCGGTTCATGCTGCGATAGGAGCTGAGGGTCGTGCGCTTGATGTAGCTGTTGCGCGTATAGGAGATGACGAAGTCCTCGTCCTTGATCATGTCCTCGATCTTGAATTCCGACAGCTGCTTCTCGACGATCACGGTGCGGCGCTTGTCGGCGAACTGCTCCTTGACCTTGCGCAGCTCCTCCTTGATCAGGTTCAGCATCATGCGCTCGCTGGCCAGCAGCTCCTTGAGGTAGTTGATCAGCTTGATCAGGTCGATGTACTCGTTCTCCAGCTTCTCGATCTCGAGCCCGGTCAGCCGGTACAGCTGCATGTCGAGGATGGCATCGGCCTGGACGGCGGTCAGCTTGATCTTCTCCATCAGGCCGGCTTTGGCCTCGGGGCGGTTTTTCGAGCCGCGGATGATCTTGATCACCAGGTCGAGCTTGCCCAGGGCGATCTTGAGGCCCTCGATGATGTGGGCCCGCTTCTCGGCCTTGTCCAGCTCGAAGAGCGAGCGGCGGCGGATGATCTCCTTGCGGTGGCCGAGGAAGTAGTTGAAATACTCGACCAGGTTGAACTGCTTGGGCTGCTGGTTGACGATGGCCAGCAGGATGATGGAATAGCTCGTCTGCAGTTGGGTGTGCTTGAACAGCGTGTTGAGGATGACTTCCGGGATCTCGTCCTTCTTGATCTCGATGACGATGCGCAGGCCGTCGCGGTCCGACTCGTCGCGCAGGTCGGAGATGCCTTCCAGCCGCTTGGTCTTCACCAGCTCGGCGATGTTCTCCAGGATCTTGGACTTGTTGGTCTGGTAGGGGATCTCGGTGACCACGATCTTCTGCCGCCCCTTGTTGTCGGTCTCGACCACGGCCTTGGCGCGCACGACGAAGCCGCCCTTGCCGGTCTCGTAGGCGGCCTTGATCATGTTCTGGCCGAAAATGAAGCCGCCGGTCGGGAAGTCCGGCCCGGGCATGATCTGCATCAGCTCGCTGACGCTGGCGTCGCGGTTGTCGACGAAATGGGTGAAGGCGTCGATCAGTTCGCCCAGGTTGTGCGGGGGGATGGAGGTGGCCATGCCCACGGCGATGCCCGATGTGCCGTTCAGGAGCAGGGTGGGCAGCAGGGCGGGCAGGATCGCCGGCTCGGTCAGCGACCCGTCGTAGTTGGGGACGAAGTCGACCGTGCCCTTGTCCAGGTCGTTGAGCATTTCATTGGTGATCTTCTGCAGGCGGGCCTCGGTGTAGCGCATGGCCGCCGGCGAGTCGCCGTCGATGGAGCCGAAGTTGCCCTGGCCGTCGACCAGGGTATAGCGCAGCGAGAACTCCTGGGCCATGCGCACGATGGTGTCGTAGATGGCGGCGTCGCCGTGCGGATGGTACTTGCCCATCACGTCGCCGACGATGCGCGCCGACTTCTTGTAGGGCTGGTTGAAATGCGAGCCGGTCTGGTGCATCGAATAAAGGCAGCGGCGATGAACGGGCTTCAGCCCGTCGCGGATGTCGGGGATGGCCCGGCCGATGATGACGCTCATCGAGTAGTCGAGATACGAGGTCTTCATCTCGTTTTCGATCGCGACTTCCTCGATCGCCGTCGTTCTGGATTCTTTTTCCTTGGTTTTTTCGTCCATGGCGGGTTCCTTTAGATGTCGAGATTGCGCACGTTCAGGGCGTTCTGCTGGATGAAGTCCTTGCGCTTGGCGGCGTCGTTGCCCATCAGGGTGTCGAATATCTCTTCGCACTCATGGAAGTCGTTCACCGCGACCTGCAGCAGCGTGCGGTGCTCGGGGTCCATGGTGGTCTCCCACAGCTGCTCGGGGTTCATTTCACCGAGGCCCTTGTAGCGCTGGATGGTCAGCCCTTTCTTCAGCCGTTCGAACAGGAAGGCCACCAGCTCCTTGCGGTTTTCCTGGACAAAACTCTCCTTGCCGACCTCGATGAAGTAGGGCGGGGGCGGGAAGTCGCCGAGCTTGACATAGACTTCCTTGATGTCGGAGAATTCCGGCCCGGTCAGGAAGCTGTGGTCGATGACCCGGCGGGTGCTGACCCCGTTCAGCTCGAACTCGATCTCCAGGGTATAGGCATTGTATTCCTTGTCGAACTTGGTCTCCACGCTGCGGCAGAGGTCGTCCTTCTGCAGGGCTAGTGACATCAGCTTGACCTTGCCCTTGTCCTGGAAATCATTCTCGCTCTCGATGATCTCGATGAGCTTCTTCGTGAGCTTGCGGGGCATGCCGCGCTTCTCGAGGTTGCCCATCAGCAGGTTCTTCTTGTGCACCAGCTTGATGAACTTCACCAGCTTCTGCCCTTTCAGCAGCTCGCCGCTGAAATCCTTTTTATAGAAGGCGACTTCGTCGCCGATCTTGGCAAAGAGGTAGTTCTCCAGCTCTTTTTCATTCTTCAGGTAGACCTTGGCCTGCCCCTTCTTGATCAGGTACAGCGGGGGCTGGGCCAGGTACAGGTAGCCCTTCTCGATCAGCGACTGCATCTGGCGGAAGAAAAAGGTCATGATCAGGGTGCGGATGTGCGAGCCGTCGACGTCGGCGTCGGTCATGATCACGATCTTGTGGTAGCGCAGCTTCTCGATGTCGTACGTTTCCTTGCCGATGCCCACGCCCAGGGCGGCGACCATCTTCTTGATCTCCTCGTTCTCCAGCATCTTGGTGGCCGAGGCTTTCTCCACGTTGAGGATCTTGCCTTTCAGCGGCAGGATGGCCTGGAAGCGCCGGTCGCGGCCCTGCTTGGCGGAGCCGCCGGCCGAGTCGCCTTCCACAATGTACAGCTCGCTGTCCTCGGGGTTCTTGGACTGGCAGTCGGCCAGCTTGCCGGGCAGCGTGGTGTTTTCCAGCAGGTTCGATTTGCGCACCAGGTCCTTGGCTTTCTTGGAGGCCTCGCGGGCCCTGGCCGCCAGCAGCACCTTGTTGATGATGGCGCGGGCGACCGGGAGGTTCTCGTCGAAGTAATCCCCCAGCTTCTTGTTGACGAAGGACTCGACGATGCCCTTGACGTCGGAGTTCCCCAGCTTGGCCTTGGTCTGGCCTTCGAACTGCGGGTCCTTGATGCGGATGGAGACGACGGCGGTCAGCCCCTCGCGGACGTCGTCGCCGGAAAAGACGTCCTTGAAATCCTTCAGCAGATTGTTGGCCTGGGCGACATTGTTGATCGTGCGCGTGATGCCCGACTTGAAGCCGGAGAGATGGGTGCCGCCCTCGACGGTATTGATGTTGTTGACGAAGGAGAAGAGGGTCTCGTTGTACGACTCCACGTACTGGAAGGCGATCTCGATCTCGATGTCGTCCTTCTTGGTGGCCAGGAAGATCGGCGTGTTATGGACGCGCGCCTTGGAGCCCACCAGGTATTTCACGTATTCGACGATGCCGCCCTTGTAATAAAAAACTTCCTTCTTGTCGACGCGCTCGTCGCTGAGAACGATCGTCAGCCCCTGGTTCAGGAAGGCCAGCTCCTTCAGCCGCCTCGCCAGTACGCCGTAATTGAATTCGAGGGTCTCGAATATGTCTTCGTCGGGCCAGAAGGTGACCTTGGTGCCGCGCTTGGCCGATTTCCCCGCCTGCTTCAGCGCCGATACCGGCTTGCCGCAGGAATATTTCTGGAGGTAGACGTTCCCGCCCCTTTTGATCTCCAGCTCCAGCTTGGAGGACAGGGCGTTGACCACCGACACGCCGACGCCATGCAGGCCGCCCGACATCTTGTAGCTGTTCTTGTCGAACTTGCCGCCGGCGTGCAGGGTGGTCATGACCACCTCGGCCGCGGCCTTGCCCTCTTCCTTGTGCATGTCGACCGGGATGCCGCGCCCGTTGTCGCTCACGGTGACCGAATTGTCGAAGTGCACCGTCACCTCGATCTTGTCGCAGAATCCGCCCATGGCCTCGTCGATCGAGTTGTCCACGACCTCGTACACCAGGTGGTGCAGGCCGGTCGAGCCGGTGCTGCCGATGTACATGGCCGGGCGCACGCGCACGGCCTCGAGGCCCTCGAGAACCTTTATGTTTTCCGCCGTGTAGGTCTTGTCTTCGAAATTGGCGTTGGTCTTGTCCACGTTCACTTCTCCTTTTTCAGCTCGCACAGGTTCGCGAAGCGCCCGTTGCGCGCGACCGACGTCGCGATGACCTGCATGGCCGGGAAATGGTCGAGCACGTACTCCAGGTTGCTCTCGTCCATGGCCGCGTCGTAGTCGTCGATCAGAAAAACGGGGTATTCGCTCCGGGCCCGGCGGAACATTTCGATGAAGGCCATATAAAGCATGATGAGGAATTTTTTCTTTTCGCCCGAGGAGAACAGCTGCAGCTTCTTGCCGCCGACCGCGACCTCGAAGCGATCGCGCTGGGGGCCGATCAGGCAGCGGCGGCTGCGCAGCTCGGAGCCTTTCACGCGCTCGAGGTCGGCCAGCAGCGACGCGGCGGAAACCGGGCCGGACGCGGAAGCGCTGCGCGCGGGTTCGTAGTTGAGCTTGAGAGCGCCGCCGAACCGATCGCCAATGGTCGCGTTCAAGCGTTCCGTGAAGGCCATTCTTTTTTCGATGATCTTGCTTCCCGTTTCAGCCAACAGCGCGTTCCAGCTGTTCAACTCTGAATTATGGATCGTTCTTGCCAAATTCTTCAGCAGGGTGTTCTTCTGTTTTAAAGTGTTATTATAGCGCAAAATGTCGTGCAAGTAAAGGGCGGACAGGCCGTAGAGGAAGCGGTCGACGAGCTTGCGCAGGAGCGGCACGCCGTCGATGGTCTGGCTGTACAGGGAATGGGAGAAGAACAGGGGATAGAGGCAGCGGCTGATCTGGGTCAATGGCGCGCTTTCATTGTTCAGCTTCAGGGAGAACCCCTTGTCCAGGCAGGCGGTCACCCTGTTTTCTCCTGAATTATCGAGCACCTCAGCGTTTATAAAAAATCCGGCGGCATTGAAGTTGACCAGCTCGCGGCGGCTGACCGGCAGGAAGGATTTGCCGAAACCGAGCAGGAATAGCGCTTCGATGATGGAGGTCTTGCCGCTGCCGTTGGCGCCGAAGATCAAGTTTTTTTCCTGGCCGAAAGTGATGGTGAAGCCGTTCAGGTTCCGGAAACCGTTAATTTCTAAATTTTTTACGACCAAGCAAAGATCAGATGTTCAATGGCATCACGATATAGATGAAATGGGCGCCGCTGCCGTTCAGCGGCTTGAACAGGAAGGAGCTCTCGCTGTCGTTGAGGCCGATGCCGATCTTCTCGGCGTCGATATGGGTCAGGAAGTCGAGGATGAAATTGCCGTTGAAGCCGACACTGACGGGCTTGCCGCTGTATTCGACAGCGATTTCGTCATAACCCTCGCCCTTTTCCGGGGTGGTGCGCTCCAGGACCAGCTTGTTCTTGGAGAACTTGAACACGACCCCGTTGTTGCGCGTCTTGAAGATCAGGATGCGCCGCAGCGTCTGCAGGAGCTCCGCGCTCTTCACGACCGCCGTCTGCTCGGTTTTCTCGGGAATGACCGTCTTGTAATTGGGGAACTTCTGGTCAACGATGCGCGAACACAGGACACGGTTCTTGTGCTTGAAGAAAAGGTTGTTGTTGTCAAAGGCGAACTCGATCTCTCCGGCGCTGCCGATCTTAAGCACCTCGAGCAGCGTCTTGCGCGAAAGGATGTATTCCATCGGCTCGCCGACCGCGGTGTCGGCGTTGAAAAAAGAATACGCCAGGCGATGGCCGTCCGTGGCGGCCATTTCCAGCTTGTTCTTCGAGATGCTCATCAGGGCGCCGCCGAGATTGAACTTGAGCTCCGGGGAGATGACATAATAGCAGTTGTTGATCATGGCCTGGAAATCATCGAGCGAGAGGGTGACGGCGCTCGCCATGTCGTTGGTCGGCAGCTCGGGATAGTCGGACGACTGCAAACCCAGCATCTTGTACTTGCAGGTTTTTTTCTCGTTGGTGATCATGACCTGCAGGTCATTATCCTCTGAGATCTCGATGGTGCCCTCAGGCATCTTGGAGACCAGGTCATACAGGTCCTTGCCATTGACGGTGAATGAGCCTGTATTCTTGATCTCCACCTGCAGGTTCGTGACCAAGCCGATCTCCAGGTCGGTGGCCACAAATTCCAGGATGCCGCCTTCCAGCGCCGTTAGCTTGATGTTCTGCAGGATCTCCATGATTGCTTTTTTTTCGAAAATGCCCTGGAACAGACGCAACTCGTTTTCCAGCTTTGCCTTTTCCACAAAAATTTTCATTTGCAACCTGCCTTAGTATTTTCTATGAAATATCATCATAATCAAAATAAACAAAACATGCAACCCAAAAAAGTGGATATCAACCATTTCCCTGATGGATAATGGTTTCCCGACTGCCGGCCGTATGTTGAAAAGTATCGGGCGCTGTGGGAAACATCAATCGGTGAAAAATTCAACATAGGAATTCACTCTTCTGGAAAAGTCCGTATCCGCCTGCAGCAGTTTTTCAATCTTGTTGATGGAGTGCAGCACGGTGGTGTGGTGCTTGCCGCCGAAGGCCGACCCGATCTCGACCAGCGGCGAGTGCGTCAGCTTCTTGGCCAGGTACATGGCAACCTGCCGAGGCAGGGCGACCTTCGGGGAGTTGTTCTTTGATTTCAGCTCTTCGATGCGGATATCGAATTTTTCCGAGACGAACTCCTGGATGGTGTCGATGGTGATGGCTTTTTTCTCGATATTGATATAGGGGCGCAGCGCTTCCTTGGCGAAGGGCAGGGTGATGGTGTCCGACTGCAGGTCGGCGTGCTTCAGGTCGGCGTAGCCCAACAGCCGGTTCAGCGCCCCCTCCAGCTTGCGAATGTTATCCTTGATGGCGTTGGCCAGGAATTCGATCACCTCGTTGGGGATGGAGAAATCGTTATGGTAAATGTTCTTTCTTTCGGCGATCTTTTTTTGCAGGATGGCGATGCGTGCCTCCAGGTCGTAGGGGAAAATGTCGACGATGGCCCCCATTTCAAAGCGGGACTTGATCCTCTTTTCCAGGTCGGGGATGTTGTCCGGATGCTTGTCGGCGCAGATGACGATCTGCTTTTCCTGTTGGATCAGGTTATTGAAAATATAATAGAATTGTTCGCTGGTGCCGCCCCATTTGGTGATATATTGGATATCATCGATCAGCAGCACGTCGATCGACGTGTATTTCTTGATGAAATCGGAGCGCTTGCTCAGGCGGGTGTACTCCACGTATTCGTTCATGAAGTCGCTGGTGGTCAGGTAGACGACGCTGACCTTGTCGTCGTTCTCGATGATGCGGTTGCCGATGGCCTGCATCAGGTGGGTTTTTCCCAGGCCGACGTCGCTGTAGATATAGAGTGGATTGTACGATTTGCCGGGGAACTCCGCCACGCTGTGGGCGAAGGAATAAGCGATACGGTTGGAATCGCTCTGCACCAGGGACTCGAAAGTGTATTTTTTCTGCAGGCGGGAATCGTGGTTGGCGTTCTTGCGGGCGCCGTCGCCGGGATCCGCCGCGCTCTCCTCCTCATCGAGGGGGACGATCTTGGTGATGAAATTGAAATTGTTCTTGGTGTAATGGTTGATGTCCTCCAGCAGGTTCTGCTTCACCCACTGCAGGTTCTTTTTATCGGGGGCGCCCAGGAAAAGGGTGTTCTCCAGGCTGCCGATGTATTTCAGGGGCTCGATCCATTTCTTGATCGTGGGCTCGTCCAGAACGCCTTTCAGGTAGTTTTTCAACTTTTGCAGATTGTCCATCGCCTTCACCATTTTCCACAAAAATTTTAACAAATGTGGAAAAAAAATATCGTTTCCATCTCGCGGGATCCTTATTACCGCGTCATCTTAGAAGAAAAGCCCCAGGCTGTCAAGCCTTGACAAAAAAAATCTTTTTGGGTATATGGCAGGAATGAATGAAAAAAACATGCTGTCCGCCACGCAACGGAAAATGAAGGAAATGCAGGTCGAGTTCATCGACCTGAAGACGCTCGACCTGAAGGGGAAGCTTCATTCGCTCATCCTCCCGGTTGCCATGATGGATGACAAGCTGCTCGGCGGCGGCGTGGGTTTCGACGCCTCCTCCTACGGTTTCGCCAAGCCCGAGAAAAGCGATATGGTCATGATCCCCGACCTGGGGACCATGATCATTGATCCTTTCCGCGCCCGCAAGACGGCGATCTTCATGGCCGACATCCATCTGACCGATCGCGCCCGCACCCGTTTTCCCGAGGACCCGCGTTTCGTGGCCGCCAAGGCCGAGGATGCACTGGTCAAGTCCAAGGTTGGCACCAAGGCGCTGTTCGGCCCGGAATTCGAGTTTTTCATCTTCAAGGAAGCCGAGTTCGGCGTCCAGGAAGACGGGAATTACTATTTCCTCAAGAAAGACAGCGAGTCCAGGAGCAACCAGTACCATGCCGGTTCGCCCGAGGACGAGCACGTCGATTTCAAGAACGAGGCCGTCGCCATCCTGCAGGACCTGGGCATCGAGATCAAGTATCACCACCACGAGGTCGCCGTCAACCAGCACGAGATCGAGACCAAGTTCAACCCCCTGCTTAAAACAGCCGACCAGGCGGTGATCATCAAGTACGTCCTGTTCAACCTGGCCAAAAAACACGGATTGTTCTTGACGTTTATGCCCAAGCCTTTCTTCGGCAAAGCCGGCAACGGCTGGCACGTGCACCAGTTCATCCTGAACCGCGAAGCCAACGTTTTCCTGAAAAAGGGCAATTATGCCAATTTTTCCGATACCGGCCTGCATTACCTGTCGGGCCTGCTGTTCCACTCGGGCTCCCTGAGCGCTTTCTCCAATCCCTCCACCAACTCCTACAAGCGTCTGGTCCGGGGCTTCGAGGCGCCGGTCTCGGCGATCTTCGCCACGTCCAATCGCAACGCGGCCATCCGCATCCCGGCTTACGTGGCGGAGAATGAGACGCGCTTGGAGTATCGTCCCGGCGACGCCGCCGCGAATCCCTACCTGTTCCTGTCGGCGATGCTTTTGTCGGGGATCGACGGCGTGTTCAAGAACCTCTCGCCGGAAAAATACAATTTCGGGCCTTTCGACGGCGCCATTCCCGACGCCAAGGTGTTCAAGGACAAGATCAAGCTGCTGCCGGCCGACCTGGCCGAGGCCCTGGATCACCTGGAAAGGGACAATGAGTACCTGAAATACAACAACGTGTTCGACGACGCGCTCATCCAGCAATGGCTGAAGATCAAGCGCGCCGAGATCGCCGAGATCGCCCAGATCCCCCATCCGAAAGAATTCGAAATGTATTTTAACTTCTGACCTTGTTGAAAACCATCGTAAAGAGGATATTGGCCGGCGCGGTGATCGTGTTGGTCTTTTTCGCCCCTTTCCTGCTGCTGATCGATTTCGCCAAGTTCGTCCCCGTGGTGCTCACCGTCTGGCTGCTCTCCGCCGTTTATTTTGTTTTCATCAAAAGCCGCCGCTGACCCGGGGCCTTGCCCCATGTTCCACGTGAAACATTTCCCGATGGTCCCGCGGTTGCGGGCGGTCCTCCAGGAGCGCAACGCATGAGTATTGACGCTTTCATCGATATTCTCCTGGCATACAACCAGAAGGTCAACCTGGTCTCGCGGCATTCGACCCGCGCCTCGCTGGGGGCGCTGGTCACCGAGTCCCTGCTGCTGAAAGACCTCATCTCCACGCCGCTCCTGGTCGACGCCGGCAGCGGCGGCGGATTGCTGGGCATTCCCCTGGCCATCTCCCTGCCCGCAAAAGAATTCATTCTGGTGGAGAGCATCCACAAGAAGGTCGTTTTCTTGAATGAGGCGCTGCGCAGCCTGGGATTGGGCAATGCCGTCGTCCGCGAGGGGGCGGTGCAGGAATTCATGCACCGCCATGACCGTTTCGAAAGCACTCTGGCCGCCCGCGGCTTTCCGGCCGGCGAGGCGCTGGCCGAGTTCGTCCACCGGCGCAAGGTGCGCGAGCTGTTGCTCATCTCCTCGCCGGACAAAATCAAGAAAATTCAGAACACGGTGGCAAATATCCGCCAAACCCGCTATAATATACCCTCAAGGGACAACCTGGTCATTTTCAAACTGGAGAATGTTTCACGTGAAACGCGATCACCATGAGTGAAATTATTGCTGTTGCCAACCAGAAAGGGGGCGTGGGCAAGACCACGACGGCCATCAACCTGTCGGCGGCCCTGGCCATCGCCGAAAAGAAGATCCTGCTCGTTGACCTCGACCCGCAGGCCAATGCCACCACCGGGCTGGGCCTGGACAAGAACGCCCTGAAAAAGGACATCTATTCCGTCTTGGCCGGCGAAGCCGGCGTCCGCGAGGCCGTTCTCGCCACCGAGCTGAAGTACCTGAGCGTGATCCCCGCCATGCGCAGCCTGGCCCGCTTCGAGATGGAGGCCGTCTCGGACGACAGCAATCACCTGTACCTGAAGAACGCCCTGCTCGAGCTGGGGGATGAGTTCGAGTACATCGTGATGGACCTGCCCCCCTCGCTGGGCTTGTTGACCATCAATGCCCTGACCGCCGCCCATAACGTGTTGATCCCGATCCAGGCCGAGTATTACGCGCTGGAGGGATTGTCGGACCTGATGAACACCATCAACCGCATCAAGGAGAACTTCAACCCCGTACTGGAGATCAAGGGCGTCCTGCTGACCATGTATGACGAGCGCACCAACCTTTCCCGGCAGATCGAGGACGAGCTGCGCAAATTTTTCAAAGCGAAGGTCTATGACACCGTGATCGCGCGCAATATCCGGCTCTCTGAGGCGCCGAGCTTCGGCAAGCCCATCCAGCTTTATGATATCAAGTCGGCGGGGGCCCGCGCCTATATGTCCTTGGCCAAGGAGATGACGGGAAAATGAAACGCAAAGTACTGGGAAAGGGGATTGCGGCCATCATCGCCAACGAGCCGCTGGGAAAGAACAAACTGGTCGACCTCGACGTGGACAGCATCCATCCCAATCCCTTCCAGCCGCGCAAGACGTTCCAGAAGAATGCCCTGCAGCAGCTGGCGGACTCCATGAAGGAAGACGGCATCATCCAGCCGGTCGTGGTCTACAAGCGCGACGGCAAGTATTTCCTGGTGGTCGGCGAGCGCCGCTGGCGCGCCGCCCAGCTGCTGAAATGGGAAAAGATCCCGGCGGTGGTCAGAGAGTTCTCCGACAATGATGTCATGGCCAAGGCGCTGGTCGAGAACATCCAGCGCGAGGACCTCAATGCCATCGAGATCGCCGAGGGCATCGAGGCGCTGATGGCCCAGAGCGGCGAGGGGCAGCAGGAGACCGCGGAAAAGCTGGGCATGAACCGGGCGACGCTGGCCAATTTTCTCCGGCTGCTGAAGCTGCCGGTGCCGGTCAAGGATGCCATCGTCCTGGGCAAGCTCGACCAGGGTCATGCCCGCGCCCTGCTGGCTTTGAAAAGCGAAGGGGAGATCCTGTCCGCCGCCGCCCAGGTCATGCGCAAGGGCCTGTCGGTGCGGCAGACGGAGATGCTGGTCAATAAATTCGAGGCGGGCGGCAAAAAAAGCAGGCCAGGCCCTGACCCCGATATCGTCAAGATGGAGAACCGCCTGACCCACAGCCTGGCGGCCAAGGTGAAGCTGGTCTATGCCAGGACGGGCAAGGGCAAGGTGGAGATCTTCTTCAATTCCCTGGACGAGTTCGACCGGCTTTACGCCATTCTTTGCAAGGAGAAGTAGCATGAACAAAATCGAGACCCCCATGAAGATCAGCGGTTTCATCGACCGCGACAGCGAGATCGTCGGTGATATCAAGTTCAAGGAGAATTTCCGCATCGACGGTGTCTTCAAGGGCAAGATCCTCGCGGGCAACGGCCTGATCATCGGCGAGACCGGCGAGATCGAGGCCGATATCGAGGTGGTCAGCATCGCCATCAACGGCCGGGTCAAGGGCTCGATCAAGGCCAAGGAGCGGATCGAGATCTTTTCCAAGGGCCGGGTCATCGGCGCGGTTTCCGCGCCCAAGCTGATCATCGAGGACGGCGCCTTTTTCCAGGGCTCATGCCAGATGGAGATGAAGGCCCTGGACAGCAAGACGCGCGACGGCGAGGCCAAGACCGTCAAATGAGGGTGGCGGCCGTCATCCCGTCTCGCTACCAGTCCAGCCGATTCCCCGGCAAGCCCCTGGCCCGCATCGCCGGCCGCAGCATGATCGAAAGGGTCTATCGCCGGGCCGCCGCGGCGGGATGCTTCGCCGACGTCATCGTGGCCACCGACGACGAGCGCATCCGCGTCGAAGTGGCCGGGTTCGGCGGAAATGCCGAAATGACCGATAGAACTATAGAATCAGGGACGGAACGGGTCTGGGCCGTGGTGGAAAAAAAGGATTTCGACGCCGTGGTCAACATCCAGGGCGACGAGCCGCTGATCGCGGAGGAACTTCTCGGCGACGTGTGCCGCGCGCTGGGCACGGACGCGATCGTCAGCGCCGCCCGCCGCAACGATTCCTATGAGGATTTCCGCTCGCCTCACGTGGTCAAGGTGGTCTGCGATCGCCAGGACCGCGCCCTCTTTTTTTCGCGGGCGCCCATCCCCTTCGCGGCAGAGGGATCCTTCAACGGCTTCCTGCAGCACATCGGCATATACGGATATACCAAGGAGATGCTCCGGCTCTTCGTCACCAGCGGCAGCGTGGAACTGGAGATGAAGGAAAACCTGGAGCAGCTGCGCTTCCTTTTCCTGGGCCGGCCGATCCGCATCGTGCGTACGGATTTCGTCTCCCATGGCGTCGATGTGCCGCAGGACATCGCCAGGATCGAAGAACTGTTGAGGAGTTGACATGGCCAAAACCCGGTATATTTTCATCACCGGCGGCGTTCTCTCTTCCCTGGGCAAGGGGATCGCCGCCGCCTCCATCGGCAACCTGCTGGAATCCTACGGCTACGCCATCGCCATGCTCAAGCTGGACCCGTACCTGAATGTCGATCCCGGCACCATGAGCCCGTTCCAGCACGGCGAGGTTTTCGTCACCGAGGACGGTGCGGAGACCGACCTCGACCTCGGCCATTACGAGCGCTTCACCTCGACGCAGACGTCGCAGAAAAGCAACTGGACCGCCGGCCGCATTTATGAGAAGGTGATCCAGAAAGAGCGCCGCGGCGATTTCCTGGGCAAGACGGTCCAGGTGATCCCCCATGTGACCGATGAGATCAAGGCGGCGGTCTTTGAAGCGGGAAAGGGCGCGGACGTCGTTCTGGTCGAGATCGGCGGCACCGTCGGCGACATCGAGAGCCTGCCGTTCTTGGAAGCCATCCGCCAGGTCGGCCTGGAGCTGGAAGAGGAACAGGTGCTGTACGTCCACCTGACCCTCGTCCCCTACATCAAGACCGCCGGCGAGCTCAAGACCAAGCCCACCCAGCACAGCGTCAAGGCCCTGCAGGAAATCGGCATCCAGCCCGATATCCTGTTGTGCCGCGCCGAAACCCCGATCCCTTCGGAGATCAAAAAGAAGATCGCCCTGTTCGCCAATTTGCGCGAGGAGGCGGTCGTCAGCGCCGTCGACGTGAACACGATCTACGAGATCCCCCTGATCTACAGGAAGGAAGGGCTCGACGCCACCATCCTGAAAAAATTGAAACTCAAGGGCGGGGGCAACAAGCTGGGCGATTGGGAAAAATGGGTGAAGCGCGTCAAGGGGCTCTCCCGGGAAGTGACGATCGCCATCGTCGGCAAGTATGTCAGCCATTCCGACGCCTACAAGAGCCTCTTCGAGGCGCTCTTCCATGCCGGGGCGGCCAACCACGTCCGCGTCAGGCTGGAGCTGGTCGATTCCGACAGCCTGGTCGAGCTGGAGCCCAGGGACGTGTTCCGTTCCGTCCACGGCATACTGGTCCCCGGCGGCTTCGGCATCCGCGGCATCGAGGGCATGATCCGGGCGGTCGAGTACGCGCGCACGCGCGGCGTCCCCTATTTCGGCATCTGCCTGGGCATGCAGGTAGCTACGGTCGAATTCGCCCGCCATGTCCTGAAGCTGTCCGGCGCCCATTCCTCGGAGTTCGATCCGCAGGCCGCCCACAAGGTCTTCCTGAAGCTGCGCGAATTGAAGAACGTGGAGGATATGGGGCACAACATGAGGCTGGGAGCCTATTCCTGCATCCTGAAAAAAAAGTCGCTGGCCTACAAGGTCTACCAGCAGGAAAAAATATCGGAGCGCCACCGCCACCGCTATGAGTTCAACCCCGAGTTCGAATACATGCTGGAGAACAAGGGCATGCGCATCAGCGGCAAGAATCCCGAGCGCAACCTGGTGGAGATCGTCGAGCTTTCCAGCCACCCCTGGTTCCTGGGCTGCCAGTTCCACCCGGAATTCAAATCCAGGCCCCTGCAGCCCCACCCCCTCTTCGTTTCCTTCATCGAGCACGCGAAGCGCGCCCGGTCCCGCTCTTGAGGGAGCCCCCGGGAGGGGATCTCAGGGAACCTTGACGAACTCGTAAAAAACGCTTTTCACCATGGCGGTGACGTTGATCACCAGGGCTTCCCGCGGCCCCATGATGGTCGGGGACGCGTATTCCTCGGCCAGCAGGCGATCGGCGATCCGGGCGAAATCCTGGCTGTGGCCCAGCCAGGCCATGATCTTTTCTTTCAATTTCCGCGTCTCGGCCAGCGAGGCGGAGAGGAATTCCCGCACCCTGACCTTGCCCTTGACGGCCGTGTTGTGCGCCAGGGCCAGGACCTCGGCGTCGAGGGCCAGCAGTTTTTCCAGCGATCTTTCATACTGGGTGTAGCTGGAGAGAAAGAGGGGCTTGATCTTGCCGTCCGTTTCCATCACGCCGGCGGCATCGCCGGGAAAAAGGATCTTCTCGGGCTGCAGGAGGAAGGAGATGGAGCAGCGGGTATGCCCCGGCGTCTCGAACACCTCGAAGAACTGGCCGCCGGGCAGAGGTATGCGATCATTCTCGCCGACGGCGCGGATGGCGCGCGGCTTGGTGAAGACCGATGGGGAACGGTCGTTCAGGATGCGCTTGAATTTCTGGTTCAGGTCGTCGATGAAGGCGACGGCCTTGTCGTTCTCAAGGATCTCCTTGGTGCGCCGCGAGGCGACGATCTCGAAGCTGTATTTTTCCTGAAGGCGGGAGCAGGCCCCGGTGTGGTCGTAATGGGAATGAGTGAGCAGGACCATGGCGATAGCGGCGTCTCCCAGCAACGCCTCCAAGTTTCTTTCGATCTCGCCGGCCTTGGCCAGGATGGCGCAGTCGATCAGCACATTGCGCTCGCCGCGGACCACGTACAGCGGGAACATGGCGTCGCGCATGGCCGCGACGTTGGCCCGCAGGGTGACGAAGGGGGAGCGACTCACCAGTGCTCCCAGCCATAGAGCTCCCTGGCCGGCTTGCGTTCCCTGGGCTCGGGGAGACGGGCGGGGTAGCCGAGGCTCATCAGCTCCACGATGCGCACGTCTTCGGGGACCCAGAGCACGCGCTTGGCCTGGCCCTCGTCGAAAGAGCCGATCCAGCAAGTGCCCAGGCCCTCGCGCACGGCCTGCAGGGCGATGTGCTCGAGGACGATCGCCAGGTCGATGAGGAAGGCCGGATGACCGCAGCGCATGACGTAACCCGGGTTCAGGGCGCAGGCGGCCAGGATGAGCGGCGCGCCCTTGAGGAAAGGCTGGCGGGGGGAGGCTTCGTCGACCAGGCGGGCCTTCAGCGCCGGGTCGCTGACGATCAGGATGCGCCAGTCCTGCTGGTTGCGCGCGGTGGGCGCCAGGCGCCCCGCCTCGAGGATGCGCTGCAGCTTTTCTTTTTCAACCGGGCCGGAAGCGTATTCGCGTACCGAGCGCCGGGCGACGATCTCCTCGATGACCGTCATAAGGAATAGGCGCCCCCGATCATGAGGGCGACGGATTCGCTCCTGGCCGCGGCCGCCGGGTCGACCAGGAAATTTCCCAGCCAGCGGTCGAAGCGCAGTTCGGCGCACAGGCGCCACGAACCGAGCGGAAGCTCATAGCCCAGCAGCGCGTTGAAACCAAGAACGAATTTCTTTGTGTTATCGGATATATCGAAGCTTGTCCCCAGAGCGGGTATTTCCAGGTGATGGGAAAGAATGAAAACGAATGCCGGCCCCAGTGCGGCATAGGGGGAAGCGCCTTCCTTCAGCTTGTACTTGAAGAGGAGCGGGACGGTGATCGATGTATTGCGGTATATGCCGGAGACGGAAGTGCCGGGAACCGGAGCCAGCTCGGTCTTGGCCCCTTTTTCGCCGTAAACGATTTCGGCTTCCAGCTCCATCCTCTCGGCAATGGCAAAACCATAGCCCAGGCCGAAAACCAGTCCCGACTTTTGCTTCCGGCTCAGAGCGGCAACCTCGTCGGAGAAAAGGTATTTGCTGGAGTGCATGCCCAGCAAGGCCTTGATCTCACTCGCGGGGGCCGCTGGGGCCAGCAACAGGAGCAATACGGTGGCGGAGAGCATGCGTTTCATGGACATGAAAGTAGCACAATTGCCCCCGCTTTTCAACCGCGCGCTCGGGTGGCAGTGGGAAGGCTGCCCGTGTTTTTCCCGGGCGGGTTTTCCTGTTGACAATGGAGCGCGCATTTAGTAAGATGAAAATTGAGGCTTGGTTCAAGGGAAGAGGGTTCATCCCCACAGCCCCCGCTGCCGTGACCGGACCTGGGTTCAGGAAGCATCTTTGAAAGTCTCAGCCACTGCCCCGATGGGCGGGAAGGCTTTTTAAAGATTCCGGGAGTCGGAAGACCTATCAAGCATCAGCAAATTCCAACCGTCTGCGGAGGGCAGATCGAGGAGAAAAATGAAACGTTCGTTTTCCGGAGCCCCGAGCGGGCATTGTCTGTTGCTTTCCATTGTTTTATCCTGCCTGTTCTTCCTGTCCCTGCCGGCGGCCGAGAAGGAGGAAAAGCCCGATGTCGAAGAAAAGATCGAGGTCATCGGCAGGGTGCCGCTGGTGCGCGCCCTGCAGAGCGTCTCGTTGCTGGACCGCGAGCGCATCGAGGCGGCCGGGACCGACGGCTTGAAAGGGCTGTTGGGCCAGTGTCCGGGGATGCTGGTCCTCAATGCCGGCAATCCGGCCCAGTTCGCCTACGGCTTCGCCCGCGGCGCCGCGGTGAACCAGATGCTGTACCTGGTCGACGGCGTCAAGCTGCACGATCCATCCTCCGCGCTGGCCGGCAACTATTCCTTCCTGGCGCCGCAGCTCATTGAGAAGGTCGAAGTGGTGCGCGGGCCCCTCAGCAATCTCTACGGGTCGAGCGCCATGGGCGGCGTGATCAATGTCATCACCCGGAGAACGGAAGGGCTGCGCTTTTCCCTCTCCGGCGGCAGCCACGGCACACTGGGAGGCAACGTCCATTTCGGCAAGCGCCTGGGGGCGGTTCACGTGTCCCTCGGCGGCGACCTGCTGGATTATGATGAGGGGCTGGCCAATGACCGCTTCGAGCGCCGGAGCTTTTCCCTCCACTCAGGCTATGAAAACAACGATCTCTCCCTGGGGCTCTCCTGTTTCGGCACCCTGATCGCCGCCGGCATCCCCTGGAACCTGGGAGCGGCTACACCCCGGCGCGCCTATGAACAGGATAATTTCATCGTCGCCCTGCCGTTGAACGCGCGTGTCGGCCGCCGGGGCCGCCTGGACGTCACCGGTTCGCTGCATTGGAACCGCTACGATTTTTCCGATCCCGATGACCAATGGACCCCGCAATTCGCCAACGAGTCGTTCATGGCGGAGCTGCAGGCGAAGTATTCCGCCCGCCTCGGCGAAAAGCTGAACCTGGTCGCCGGGGCCGACCTCTCGCTGCAGCGCATCGCAGCCAGCGAGAACCATCAGGCCCTGATCCCGAGCGCGGGTACGGAGGTCGTTTCGGCGTATGCCGAGCTGCAGGCCGATCTGGGGCGGATGCTGCTGGCCGGGTCGCTGCGCTTCGACAAATACGCGGCCCTGGAGGGGGTGCTCTCCCCGCACGTCGGCCTTTCATGGAATCTGGCTCCCGCCCTGAAGCTGCGGGCTTCGTTCTCGCGAAGTTTCCGCGCCCCGGCCCTGCCGGAGAAGCTCAACCCGTATTGGGGCAACCCGGGGCTGTCCCCCGAGACCGGGCGTTCGCTGGAAGCGGGGGCCGACCTCTACGTGGCCAACCTGGAGTGCGGCATCACGGCGTTCGCTTCCATGTACAGCAACCTGATCGGCTTCAGTCCGCTGACGGCCCGCTTCGCCAACATCAACCAGGCCGATATCCGCGGCGTTGAGGCGAGCCTGGGCTGGCGGGTCGGCCGCGGCCTCCATTGGCGGGCCGCCTACACCTACCTGCACACGCAGGACGTCCAGTACGAGCGCGAGTTGTTGCGGCGGCCGCGCCATGTTCTCAGCTCCGCCATCCTGTATCGGCTCCGCGCCATCACCCTATCGGCCGAAGTAGCCTACGTGGGCCGGCGCCTGGATTACGACGAGCTGCTCTGGACCGTTGCCGAAAGCCGGCCGTTCAGCCACGTCGCCGGCACGCTGAAGCTGCCGCTGCTGAAGAACATGACCGCTTCCTGCCGGGTGGACAATGCCCTCAACGCACGCTTTGAGGAGGTGCTGGGCTATCCCGCACCCCGGCGCCGCTTCATGCTCGGCCTGGCCTACGGGGGGGGCGATTGAGCCGTTCGCCGCTGCCGGCCACGGCCTCCCGGGGCGCCGCCGCTTTCCTTTGCCTGTTCCTCGCCGCCGCCGGGCTCTATCCCCAGCGGATCGTCTCACTGGCCCCGGGGCTGACCGAGATCGTCTTCGCCATCGGTCGCGGCGGCAACCTGGTGGGCGTGACCAAATTCTGCGACTTCCCCGAGGCGGCCAGGAACATCAAAAAGATCGGCGGCTTCCTGGATGTCAGCATCGAGGCCCTGGTGGCCCTGGCTCCCGATATCGTGATCGCCTACCCCGAGCATGCCGGCAAAATGAGGTCCCTGCCGCCACGGGTGCGGCTGGTCACGGTGCGCCACGACCGCCTGGCCGACCTGCTGCGATCGATCGGCGAGATCGGCCGGGCGCTGAACAGCGAAAGGGAGTCCGAGCGCCTGCGCGTCGCCATCCGCAGCAAACTGCGCCAGGTGGCGCAGCGGGTGCAAGGGCGGCGCAAGGTGCGCACCCTGTGCATCGCCGGCAGGAATGCCGATGAGTTGAAGAACATGTTCATCATCGGCCGGAACGATTTCCTGAACGACCTGCTGGAGATCGCCGGCGGCATGAACGCCTATCGCGGCGCCGTCGCTTATCCCAACATTTCACTGGAGTCGGTGATCGCCCTGGATCCGGAATTCATTCTCGAGATCTCCTCACATTATGAAGGCATAAGCGACGAGCGCATTTTCGCGCTGTGGCGCCCCCTGGGCATGGTGACGGCGGTGGTCGAGAAGAAAGTGCGGATCATCAAGGATCCCGCCTGGCTCAGGCCGGGGCCGCGGGTCGGCCTTGTCGCCGAGGAAATGGCCGGCCTGCTGCATGGGCCGGTCCGGCTGCCATGAGCGGCGACGGATCCTGCCGGATCGAGGCCAGGGGCCTGTCCTATCGCGCCGGCTCGCGATCGATCCTCCAGGGACTGGATTTCTCGATAGAGCCGGGGGATTTCGTCCTGGTCTTCGGCCGCAACGGAGCCGGGAAGTCGACACTGCTGCGCATCCTGGCCGGGATGCTGCGCGCCGAAACGGGGGAGATACTGCTGGCCGGCCGCAGTGTAAGCGACTATTCCAAGAGGGAGCTGGCCGCCCGCCTCTGCTATTTGCCGCAATCCGACGAGTTCGCGCTGCCGATCCTGGTCCGGGACGTCCTGCTGGCCGGGCGTTACCCCTATCGCTCGCTTTTCAAAAAGCTGGGCGATCGGGACCGGGAGATCTTCAGCGCCGGGGTCGAGCAGTTCCAGCTCGGGGACCTGCTCGGGCGCAACATGCAGACGCTGAGCGGCGGAGAGAGAAAAAAGGTGCTGCTGGCCAGCGCTTTCATCCAGGACGTGCCGCTGATCCTCCTCGACGAGCCGCTGAATTTTCTTGATCCCGGCAGCGCCTTTCGCCTGGTGCGGATGCTGGAAGCGCTGAACAGGAACGGCAAGACGATCGTGGCGGTGTCGCATGAGCTGGGGCACTTGTTTTCACTGGCCAGCAAGCTGCTGGCACTGAAGAACGGCGCCTTGCGCTATTTCGGAGCCAGAGCTTTTTCCCCCGAGATGCTCCGCGACGTCTACCAGGTCTCGTTCCAGAGGATCGAGGCCGCGGGCCGGGAGATCATCTATGCCCAGGAATAAGAAGCTCTGGCTGCTGGCAGGGCTGGTGCTTTTGCTGCTGGCGGCCACGCCCTTCATTGGCGTCGTCGCCATCGACCTGGGCTCCCTTTTGCGGCAGACTCCCGGCAGCTTCATTTTTTGGCAATTGCGCCTTCCCCGCGCCCTGCTCGGTTTTGCCGCCGGGGGCATCCTCGCCCTGTCCGGGCTGGTCTGCCAGAACCTGTTCAAGAACAATCTGGCCACCCCGGACCTGCTGGGCATATCGTCCGGGGCCGCGGCCGGTACCGTCGTTGCCCTCAAGTTCAACATCCAGCTCACATTCCTGGGCATCGGCGGCCTTTATATATCCTCGTTCCTCGGCGCCCTCTCGGCGATCGTGTTCATTTTCACCGTGGCGCGCTGGATACGGAATTCTTCGGTGTACACGCTGCTGATGTCCGGCGTGGCCATCAATTTCTTTTATTCGTCGATCATCGTCATATTCCAGTATGTTTTCGATTTCTCGGACACCTTCTCGCTGCTGCGTTGGCTGATGGGCGGCATCGCCGTCGCCGGCTACAAGGAGGTCCTGTTCCTTCTCGCCCTGCTGGCCCTGTTCCTGATCCTGGCTTTCCTTTTCCGCAGCGAATTCCTGCTGATCTCGGCCGGGGATGATTTCGCCATGAGCCGCGGCCTGAATGCCGCCGTTTTCAGGAAATATTCGTTCCTGGCCCTGGCGGTCTTTGTCGGTGCCGTGGTCTCCATCTGCGGCCCCATCGGCTTCGTCGCCCTGGTCGTGCCGCACGTGTCCAGGTCATGGGGCGCCGGCCGCTATCGGGCGACGGTGGGCTTCACGTTCCTGCTGGGAGGCGGCCTCCTCGTTGCGGCCGACCTGTTGTCGCGATTGCTCGCGCCCCCGGTGGAGATCCCGGTCGGGATCGTGACCTCGCTGATGGGGGCGCCTTTCTTCCTGGCGCTGCTGGTCGCTCAGCTGAAAAAGGTGGACTGAGCCGGTTACTCCTTTTTCAGCGTCAGCTCCTCGTAGCCGACGAGCATCGACGGCGAGGACGACTTCAGCACTTCAAAGACAATGCGGCTCTCCCTGCCGGCGTTCGGCACCGAGGTCTCGAACAGCCGCACCTCGTCCTTTTTCAGGTCGCGGAAGAGCAGCTGGTCGACCATGGCCGCGCCGGCATAGACGCGCACGATCAGGTACTCGGCCTCGGCCGGATAAGTGAGGCTGCCGTGGATCAGCACCTGCTCGGCGCGGGTGGCCGCGCCGCCGCTGGCGATCTCCCGGCCGTCCATGTCGGTGATCTTGCGGATGCCGATCTTGGCCCCGGGCACGATGATCTTCACTTCCTGGATGCCGCTCTCGGCCACGATGCTGCGGCCGCTGTCCATGGCCCGCACCTTCCAGTAGGTCCAGCTGTTGCGGCGGATCGAGCCCCAGGTCTCCGCATCGGGAGTATAGCGCAGACGCTCGGGGCAGTCCCGCCATTCCAGCTCGGCGTCGCTGCGCAGCAGCGGGAAAAGGCTGTTGGCGAAGGCCACTTGGTAATAGGAGCCGCCCAGGGCGCTTTCCCAGGAGAAACTCGCAACCTCGTCCTCCTTGATGACCGCTCCGTCCCTGGGCGACAGCACCACGATCTCGTTCTCGTAGGGCAGGACGAAGTAGCGCAGCAGCGGGAAGACCACCTCGCCCGCCGGCCGCGTCAGCTGCACGGTGACGGTGTGCATGCCGGGATCGAAGACCGGCAGCCCCGGCACCTCCGGAGTGAGGATGGTGCGGATCTGGCCTTGGTAGACGGTCTCGTTGAAGAACTGGTAAGGCTGGCCGTCCACCATCCAGTAGCCGGTGACGATGCCCGTGCCGCGCATCTTCATCCTCAATTGGGCGCGGATGTTTTTGGATTTCTTGGGGACGACCTTGTAGTACTTGCCGTTGTCGAGGGTGATCTCGGCGATCTCCACGTTCACCTGGTCGCAGACGCCGATGACGCGCAGCGCGGCCTGGAACACCTTGGCGCTGGCACCGTTCTCGTCGCGGGCGCTGATGGTGTAGTTGCCGGGGCGCTTGTAGACATGGGTGATCGTGGTCGGGCCGGAGACGCCGGCGCGACGGCCGAGGGCGGCAGCGCTGCCGGGAGCGGAGGCGATGGAGCCGTCGCCGAAGTCCCAGAGCACCTGCGGGCCGCGGAAGTTGAGTGCCGTGAAGGTCACCGGCTCGTCGGGCCGCGCTTCCGTGGCCGACAGCGCCAGCGAGCGGTTCTCGGGCAGGATGGTGATCGACTTGCTGGCCGGGGCGACGTCCACCAGGCCGTGCTCCTTGGCGGTGATGGTAAAGACCCCCGGGTTCTGGTAGCGGTGGCTGACCGCCGTGGAATAGGTCACCAACGGCGTGCCGTCGCCGAAGTTCCAGTCGATGGCGTCGCTCTGGAAGCCGCTGGCCAGGATGTCCACCGCCTGGTCGACCCGCGGCAGCGCCGGGCTGAAGGAGATGCCGCGCGTCAGGGTCACGGCGAAGGACACCGGGGTGGTCTTGGTGTCGCCGTTCCAGTCAAAGGCGCGCACCGTGAAGTTGCCACCTTTCTTGAATATATGTAGAATGACGCTCCCGCGATTGGCGTAGGTCGTGCCGTCGCCCATGTCCCAGGTGATGTTGTTCGCTGTCTGAAAATTGACGGCCGTGAAGGTGAGCGGCTGGCCGACGTTCGGCTTGGCCGGCGTGACGGTGATGTAGCGGTGCTCGACGATGGTCACGGTCCGGTACTCGTCCTGGGGGCAGATGGGAGTGGAGACCGGGTAGCGGCGAAAATGCATCGTGAAGGTCCCGGGGTTCTTGTAGGCATGGTAGCGGTAGGTTGAGTAGAAATCGCTATCCTGCCCGCCGGTCAGCGTCCCGTCGCCCCAGAACATGTTGGCATTAACGTATTCAAGACAGTCGATGCGCGCCCCGATGTTCTGGCCGACATTGACCGTACCCGAGGAGGGGTTGGTGTGGATGGTCGCCAGCAGGGCGACCATGAGGCCGGTCACGATCAAGATAAAAAAGAGCGTTCTTTTCATTGTTGACTCCTAGAAAGCGATATCCGCCTGCAGGTGGAAGATCGACGCGTTGGTTTTCGTGTCCCCGTACTTGGCGCCCTGGAACATGGATTTCAGGGAGAGGGAGGGGCGGATCTTGTCCTTGAACAGCTTGGCCGCGAAGAAATTCAGATTGCAGCCCGCCGTCCAGTTGGCGCTCGTGCCGTACGGATTGTCGTTGTTCATATACGAGGAGGAAATGGTCAGGGAGAGGTACTGGGGGATGAAGGTGATCTCGGAGTTAAGGTAGAGGTTGTAGATGGTCGACTTGCTGCCGTCGCACAGGTTCTCGTTCTCCTGGTAGCTGAGGGTGGGGTTGAGGCTCATGAAGCGCCCGAAACGCAGGTTCAGGGCCAGCGAGGCGTTCAGGTTGGCGGTGAATTTGAGCGACTCGGTCCGGCCCACGTTGATGTTGATGCCGTTGGATCCGGCAATGTAGCCGAAGGAGGCGCTGTAGCTGTTGGTGTTCATGTCGGACGATGACGTCTGCAGGCCGGTCGACGAATCATAGTCGAGATTGTCGCGCGACAGGTCGGCCCCGATGCGAAAATGACTGCCGAGGCCCCAGTTGAAGGTCGTCCCGATGCGCTTCTGGTGCAGCGCGTCCTGGACAAGGCTGTGCAGGTAGTTCTTCTTGTCGACATAGGTCACATTCCAGGAGAACGACTTGATGTTCAGCCCCAGGTTGCTGCTCAGGCCTTCGCGGTCGTTCTGCAGGAACAGGTTGGCGATCGAGTTGAAGCGATCGCCGATCTCCTCGTAATCGGCGGCGAAGGAGAGGATGCCGTGGTTGTATTTCAGCCCGGCCTTCCAGGCAGTGTCGCTTTCCTTGTTCAAGGCGGCCTCGTCCTCGCCGGCGGCATAGTTGCTGGAGGAGATCTCGCCCGCCAGCTGCAGGCGGTTCTTGAGCAGGCTCAGTTCCCCCCAGAGGGAGAAGACGTCCCCGGCGCGATAGGGGTTCTGGCTGTAGGAGACGGTCTTGCTGTCCAGGTTGTCCTTGCCGGTCATGAACATGCCGCGCAGTTTGAAAGTGTTCTTCAGTTTGATCCCGGCGACGGCGCCGAAAATGCCGGCCGCGGCGTCCGGGACGCCGTAGCCGTCAAAGCCGGTCTTTTGCTGGGAGTTGGCATAGAAGGAGTTCATGTAAAGGCTCTTGCCGACATATTCGAGGCGCAGGCCGCGGCGGTTCAGATAGGAGGTGGTGAACTCGGTCTCGTTCACCGCGACGTCGCCGGCCTCGATCTGCATGCCGCCCTTCTTGAAGCGCACCATCATGCTGGAGAGGTTGATCCGCGTCTCCTTCGTTTCGTAGGGGTCGATGTGGACGAAATTGGTGTCGAGGTCCAGCTGATAGTTGTTCTTGACGATATTTTTATAGATCCTGAGGTTGCCGTTGGCGGTATAGTTCTGCTGGTAGTAGCCGCTGTCATTCTCTTCATCCAGCTTGGTCGAGGTCGACAGCGAAGCGTTGACGTTGAACGGCAGCTCGGGCTTGCGCCGCGGCGCCGTGGGCGATTCGCCGCTCTGGAAATAGATCTCCGGGGACTTCTCGCGGGTGAAGCCGGGAACCGTGTGGGTGAGGGAGACCGGGACCATCTTGCCGCCCCTCTTCTCGGCCACGAAGTATTCGATGTTCCTGCCGTAGAGGTTCCCGGTGGGGATGCGGCAGAGGAAGACGCCGGCGGCGTCGGCCTGCATTTTCCTGACCTGGAAGCCCTCCACCCCGTCGGTGCGGTAATGGATGAAATAAATCCCCTGTTGCTGCGGCGGCGTGATGCGGATGACGACCTGGTCGGCCGCCTTTTCCACCCGCGGCAGGAAATTGCCCCGCTGCAGCGATTGGCCGAGAACGGCCTGAACCAGCAAAAAAATCCCGGCAAGGATCACGAGTTTTTTCACCATGGTTTTCTCCATTATATATATGTGAAAAAATAACATAATTCTAGATAAAAATACAATATGATTTATCTCAATTAAATTATTTAGTATAATATGGCGGCGGCCAATGCAGAACCGATGATCAACCAAAATAAAGTACCCTGCCGCACGCAGGCAGAGAAATGAAAACGCACATCACGATCCACGCCGCGAACCTGCTCCATAACTTGCGCATCTTCCAGCGCATCACGCGCAAGCCGGTCATGTTCGCGGTCAAGGCCAATGCGTATGGCCACGGCTTGCGCGAGGTCATCGAGATCACGAGGAGCTCTCCCGCCGTCGGGTATTTTGCCGTGGATGCGCTGTCCGAGGCCCTGGCCGTCCACGCCCTGCAGCGGGAAAAGCCGGTGCTGGTCCTGGGCTGGACCGACAAGGATGAGCTGGAAGAGCTCGTGGCCAGGGGCTTCGAGACCGTCCTGCCGTCGGAGGAGCATCTGAAGGTGCTGCAGCGCATCGCGACCAGGCTGAAGCGCAAGGCTCTCGTCCACTTGAAGATCGAGACCGGGACCAACCGCCTCGGGCTCGCTCCCGACAAGGCCATGGCCCTGCTGCAGGCCATGGACAGGAGCAAGCTGGAGGTGCGCGGCGTCTATTCCCATTTTGCCAACATCGAGGACACCACCGACCCGGCTTTCGCGCAGCGGCAGCTGGAACTCTTCCGCTCCGTCCTGCCCCGCTTCGCATCCACACGCGTTTGCCGCCACTTTTCAAGCTCGGCCGCAAGCCTGCTGTTCCCCGAGACCCACTTTGACATGGCCCGCGTGGGCATCTCGGCATACGGCTACTGGCCTTCCCGGCAAACCCATGCCCTGTACCTGGAAAAGAACAAGCCCGGCATCGACCTGCGGCCGGTGCTGAGCTGGCACGCCAAGGTGGCCCAGGTCAAGCAGCTGGAAAAGGGGGCGGCGATCGGCTACGGTCTTACCTACAAGACCTTTTCCAGGACCAGGATCGTCGTTGTCCCGGTCGGGTATTACGACGGCTACGACCGCAAGCTCTCCAATGCCTCGCAGGTGCTGGTCAACGGCGTCAAGGCACCGGTACGCGGGCGCATCTGCATGAACATGTTCATGGTTGACATAAGTCATATCCGCAACGTGAAGGCCGGGGCCCCGGTCATCCTTCTGGGCGGCGAAGGTCGTGAACGGATCGATGCCGACATGCTGGCCGAATGGTCCGGCACCATCAACTACGAGGTCCTGTCCAGGCTCAATCCACTGATCCCCAGGATGGTGATCTGAGATGAGAATACGAAAACGAGGCAACGGGGAACTTTTTCCCGGCGCTGTCGTTTATTGGTGTGTATGGAAATAACGGATATCTTGTCGAAGTGCCGGAACAACGACCGCGAGGCGTGGAACATGCTGATTAACGCCTATTCCAAGTCGGTTTACAATATCGCCCTGAATTTTTTTGCCGAAAGGGATATCGCTTCCGATGTCACTCAGGAGATCTTCATCAAGCTGTATCATAATCTTGATAAATTCAGGGAAGAAAAGAGCTTTACCTCCTGGGTTTTTGCGATTTCCCGCAACTATTGCATCGATTATTGGCGAAAAAACAAGAAATACATGGCCAACAGCCAGGAACTCGATGAAAACATCAATACTGGCCTGCCGACTCCCGAGGATAACCTGGTCAGGGAATCCGAGATCGAGGTCTTAAGAAAGAAGATCGCCCAGCTGGAACCGGACCTGCGGTTGATCCTCATCATGCGGGACATCCACGACCTGTCTTACCAGGAGATCGCCGAACGGTTTTCCATTCCCGAGGGGACGGTCAAGTCTCGTATCAATCGCGCCCGGCTGAAACTGGCCGAGGCGTACATGCGGGAGGGATCATGATCAAGAAATGCAGGGAGATCGAGGCCTTGCTCTCGGCTTACCTGGAGAACGACCTTTCCAGCGCGGACGCGTCCAGCGTCGCGGAGCACTTGGGGACCTGTCCCGCCTGCCTGGCCAAGAAGGAAAAAATGGAGGAGATCATCTTCCGCCTGTCCGATCTCCAGGAAGAGGTACCTTTTTTTCTCAAGAACCGGCTCTATAATATTCCCGATATTTTGGAGAAAAAAGCCCCGGCCAAGGTCTTCATTTTCCCCAAATGGCTGGCTGCCGCCATCGGAACGGTCATTTTATTCCTGAATTTGTTTTATTTCACCAATATTTTCCCGCCGGTCAATCGTGAAATGCACTCATTCGTCTCCAATGTTGAAAAGATCATCGTAAAAACCGGCGGCTGGTTCGAAAAAGTCAAGGAATCAAAAGACCTGCTTTTTTTCACTTTTTTCAATAAAAAATCCATTGAGATCAAGGATGGCAGCAGGAGCCAGGACGCGATCAGCGCCAAGAACTTCGATAAAGGAGGAAAAAATGGATAACAACCTGGATACGGGCCGAGGCGTTCGTGAAAAAAACCCGTCTTTAGCCGCGTTTCTGGCGATATTCCCGGGGATGGGCGCCATTTACAACGGGAATTTTCTCAAGGGCATCACATATATATTGGTTTTCGCGGTACTGATCGTGCTCACCGACAACGCCCAGGACCCCGATTCGGTGGTTTTCGGGCTGATGATCGCCGGGTTCTATATTTTCCAGATCATTGACAGCTACAACGAGGCCTGCCGACTGAACAGGGGCGGGTCTAGCGGGAACGGCCAGGCGGAGGGCAAAGAGGACCTCTCCCTGTTCTCGGCCGTGGCCGTGCTGGTCATCGGCGTTCTTTTCCAGCTGGTCAACTTCGACGTGCTGACGTTCCGCCAGGTCACCCGGCTCTGGCCGCTGGCCCTGATCGCCTTCGGCGTCAAGATCGTCTTCAACTATTTCAAGCGCGAGGAAAACCAAAATGGCAAACACTAAGAAGGAATCGTTGTTCTGGGGGCTGATCATACTGGTCCTGGGGATGCTCTTCCTGCTGAAGAATTTCGGCCTGGAGATCAATGTCTGGCACCTGCTGGGCAAATACTGGCCCCTGATCCTGGTCTATATCGGCCTGAAGAACATCTACCTGTACGTGAAAAAAAACCGATGAAAAAAAAAGAGATCTTCCTGGTCGCGGTCCTCGTTGTTTTCGGCGTGGTCTACCAGGCCGTCGAAAAGGGCAGGGTGCGCTTCGCCGAGAATTTCTCCTTCTATACCGATGAGCGGCGGCTGAAGGGAAGCCGCTTCACTGAATTCCCCGCTGCGGACCTGCAGTTCGCCGGCGTGAGCCGGATCGTCATCGAGAACCCCGCCGGCGAGATCACCGTCGATCCCTCCGCCGACGGCCAGGTGCACCTGGCTTCGCTGCAGCGCGTTTACTATTCCGGCGAGAACGCCGTGAACGAGACGCACAGGAAGACCGACGTGCGCAGCGTCCTTGACAACGGCACCCTGAAGGTCTCGGTCCATTATCCCACGGCTTTTCCCTACCGGCACCTGCGCGTCCTTTTCCGGCTGCAGGTTCCCGCGGACATCCCGCTGTCCATCGCCAACCATGAAGGCGACGTGGTCGTGCGCGGCACGGGAAAAGACCTGAGCCTCGACCAGGAGAACGGCGGCCTGGTGCTGGAGAACATTCCGGGGCGGGCCCAGTTGCACCTGAAGAACTGCGTGGCCCGGGTCAAGGGCCTGGCCGATCACGCCGAGATCACGGCCTCGCGCACGGAACTGCGCCTGGAAGACGCGGTCTCCCTGCGCCTGAATGGCCGGCACGGCGAATGCGCCATCAAGAACGTGAAGAACGACGTAAGCGTGGAATACGCCTATGGCCGGCTGCGGGTCGACGGCGCCGGCAAACTGGACATCGCGGCGCGGCACTGCGACATCCGGACGCTCAACATCGCGAACGGGGCGGTCATCGCCAACAAGTACGAGCGCATCCTCCTTGAGAATGCCGGCGGCGACATCCGCCTGTCCAACCGCTCGGGCCGGATCGAGCTGAACCGTTCCGCGGCCGCGAATGTCGTGATCGAGAATTCCTATGCCGACATCCGGCTGGCGGGTTTTTCGGCAACGAGCCTGGATGTTCTCCTGAAGAACGGCAACCTGGAGCTGCAGGCGGAGAACATCGCGGAGCGCATCAATGTCAAGGCCCAGCAGGCGCAGCTGCATTTTGTGCTTGCCGCCCTGGCCGACCCGACGTTCAGCATCAAGATCCGCCATGGCCGGATCTTCGCCCAGCCGAGCCTGGGGCTGGAGAGCTTCGAGGAGAACGACGAAAGCTTCGCCAACCGCAGCGGGCAGAAGCCCGAGATACTCATCCATAATACCTATGGCGACGTGCGGCTGAAGATCGCGGACTGATTGTTGCATTTTTTTTGCCTTTGGGATATGTTGGGATGACGATGGGAAAAGTCGTCACCTTGCCGAACGTCCTCAGCCTGTTGCGCCTGTTCATGATCCCCCTGATCATCCTCCTGATGGTCCATGTCAACGATGACCTGTTCCCCTACCTGATCGCCATCTACTGCATTGCCGTCTTCCTCGATTTTCTGGACGGCTACATCGCCCGCAGATTCTCCCAGGAAAGCGAACTGGGAAAGATCATCGACCCCCTTGCCGACAAGTTCCTGGTCCTGGCCATCCTGGTCACTTTGGCCCTGAAGTTCGATTTTCCACTGTGGCTGGCGGCGTTCATTATCCTGCGGGACATCCTCATCCTGTGGGCCAGCGTCGTGCTCTACCGTGGCAAGCGCATCGTCAAGCCCTCTCTCGTGGTAGGCAAGTTCACCTTTGCCCTGCTGAGCCTGCTGATCTTTGTCTTTATCGTCGACCTGCACGAGAAGATCGACCTGCTGGCGGTCAAGCAGTTTCTGGTAGCCCTGACCTTTTCTTTCCTGCTGTGGTCCTGGGGCGCGTATTTCCTGGTTTACCTGAGAGAGAAAAATGGAAGAAAAGAACACGATCTTGATCGTTGACGACGAGGGGGACATCCGCCTGCTGCTCCAGGAATTCCTGGAGAAGAACGGCTTTGCCGTGCAGGTCGCCGAGGACGGGCACAAGGCCCTGCAGCTGGCCGCGGAGAACCTTCCCGACCTGGTCATCACCGACCTGCTGCTGCCGAAGGAGCACGGCATCGACGTGATCCAGACCATCAAGGACCGGTTCCTCCTGCCCGTCATCGCCATCTCCGGCATCTACAAAAAGGAGGAGATCAGGGAAAGGATCGGCGATGTCTTCATCGACGATTTTTTCGAAAAGCCGCTGGACCTCGCGGCCCTGCTGGCCAGCGTCCGCTCCATCCTCAATGGATGAGCCGTTCCATTCGTTCGCCGCGTTCCTGAACAAGAAATTTCCCGGCGGCAAGGTGCTGAAGATCCCGATCGACGCGGGCTTCTCCTGCCCCAACCGCGATGGCACGCTTTCCAAGGACGGCTGCATCTTCTGCGACCGCTATGCCGCCGGCCCCGTCGCCACGGCGGGCTGGACGATCGAGGCGCAGATCGCCGCGCGCATCCGGCGGCACCCCGACAGGAGATTCATCGCCTATTTCCAGGCGAACTGCAACACCTATGCTCCCGTCGCGGAACTGCGCCGCAAGTACGGGATCGTATTCGGCTACGAGGAGATCGTCGGATTGTTCGTCGGCACCCGGCCCGACACCCTGCCGCCGGTGGTGCTGGACCTGCTGGCGGAACTGCAGCAGCGCATATATTTATGCGTGGAGCTGGGACTGCAGTCCGCGCATGACCGCAGCCTGGCGCTGCTGAACCGCAACCACACCTATGGGCAGTTCGAGACGGCCTTTCGCGAGCTGCGCGCGCGCGGCATCGACACCGTCGTTCACCTGATCGTCGGCATCCCCGGCGAAACGCTTGCGGACATGCGCGCGACCATCGCCGCCGTGAACGCCCTGCAACCGGCCGGAGTCAAGTTCCATCCGCTGCACGTGCTCGCGGGCACGGAGCTGCAGGCGCTGCACGCCCGCGCGCCCCTGCCGCTGCCGCGGCGGGAGGAGTACGCGATGATCATCAGCGACCTGCTGGAGCGGCTCGACCCCGCCATCGTGGTGCACCGGCTCACGGCGGACCGCGAGCGCGAACTGTTCGTCGCCCCGCTGTGGGCCCTGAACAAGCCCGCGGTGCTTGATTCCATCCGCGCGACGATGAAACGGGCCGGCACGTTCCAGGGGCGGCTTTTTGCGCAGGCCCATGGCGAGGGCGCCGTTGACAATAAAAAGCAAATGATGTAAAAATAGACGCAAGGGGTGTAACAGGAAAGAGATGGGAAAAAGGGTGATCGAATCCCCGGTGCCGTTCGTTCTGCGCAAGGTCTTTGTTGAGAAGATCACCGGAGAACTGGTCATCAAGGGCGAAAACTTTGAAAAGAACATCTATTTCAGCCAGGGTGACCTTTGCTTTGCCCGGACCAACGTGCTGCACGAGCGGCTGGGCGAAGTGCTGTTCAAGATCGGCAAGATAGACCAGACGCAGTTCTGGGACATCCACAAGCTGATCTCGGGCCAGAAGGGAAGGATCGGCGGCATCCTGGTCCAGAACAATTTCATCTCCCAGAAGGACCTGTTCTTCGGGCTGATCCACCAGGTGCGGGTGATCGCCCTGTCCACGTTCGCCCTCACCAGCGGCGAATGGGAGTTCACGCCCAAGCTGCCGGAGCTTCCCGAGGATTCGCGCTTCAAGATCGAGCTGCCCGGGATCTTCGTCGAGGGCGTGCCGCGCTTCAAGAGCCTGCCCCTGTTCAAGAGCAATTTCCTGAAGCGCACCCTGCAGACCAAGCCCATTTCCGATGAGATCAACAGCTTTCTCAAGAGCGACGACGTCGAGTTATTCAAGGTGCTGGCCGCCCATCCCGGCGAGACGGTCGAGCAAGCGGCGGCGGCAGCGGGCCTCGCCGACGAGGTCCTCTGGCAGAAGCTGGCGCTCTTTTTTCTGCTGAACATACTGGAATTCCCGCCGCCGCCCGTCAACCGCGAACTGAGCCAGAATAATGAAGCCCTGCTGGCCTTATATGAGAGCATGAAGGCCAGGGACATGGATTATTATGAGGTGTTCAACCTCAAGAACAACGCCACGTTCAACGAGATCAAGGAAGTCTATTACCAGCACGCAAAAAAATTCCATCCCGACCGCCTGGGCGAAACCTCGAACCCGGAGCTGAGGGAAAAGGCCAATTTTGTTTTCGCCCGCATCAACAAGGCCTTCGAAGTCCTCAGCAACGAGGAAAAGAGGCGGGAATATGACATGAAGGGGTACAAGGAGATCCAGGCCGCGGAAAAAACCAACGAAAACCTGGTTGAAAAAGCCAACCTGTATTATCGCAAGGCCAAGACGCTTTATTCCCAGCAACGGTTCCGGGAGACGGCCAGCCTCATGGAGGAAGCGATCCGCAACGATGCCAACAAGGCGCCCTATTATCTCCTGCTGGGCCTGGCCCAGTCCAACATTCCCAACCTGCGCCGCGTCGCCGAGAAGAGCTTCCAGCGGGTCATCGAGATGGAGCCCTGGAACCCCGAGCCCTATGCCGCCCTGGGCCTCTTGTTCCAATACGAGAAAATGGACAAGCGCGCCGAGAACTTTTTCAGGAAAGCCCTGGCCATCGACCCCGAGCACGGCCTGGCCAAGAAGCGGCTCGGTGAATTGCTTGGCGCCACAGACAAGAAATCTTCGGTTTTTTCGATCTTCCAGAAAAAAAAGTAGACTCGCGCCCACTACATTTTGTGTTTAAAAAAAAACAATATTGACATTTAGTGTTTTTCAGGTAAGATAGCACAGTTGTCCAAAATGAGATCGAGGGGAAAAACGTGAACATCCTATACCTGTCTTCCGAAGCGGTGCCGTTTGCGAAAACCGGCGGCTTGGGTGACGTGGCGGGTGTTCTGCCCCGGCTCCTGGCGCAGAGCGCGAACGTGTCGTTGATGCTGCCCGACTACATGACGGAAAGCATCAAGGGGTCAGGGGCTCTCGTGGTGGACCGCTTTCCGCTCACCGTCGGGACGCAGGATTTTGAGGCGGTCGTAAAAAAAACCGTATGCGCTCCGGGTTTTTCCGTCTATTTCATCGCCAATGATCTGCTTTTCGGCCGCGAGGGCCTCTATGGCGATGCTGCCGGCGATTATGGCGATAATTTCATCCGCTTTCTTTTCTTTCAAAAAGCCGTCATGGAGCATGTCCGTCGCGAGCAACTGAGCTTTGACATCATCCACTGCAATGACTGGCAAACGGCCCTGGTCCCCCTGTTCGTGAACATGGAGCCGCGGCCGGAGTCGCTGCGCCGGGTTAAAACCGTTTTCTCCATCCATAACCTGGGCTACCAGGGAATATTCCCGGCAGCCGCCTTCGCTGAATCGGAGCTGCCCGGCCATCTTTTTTCAGCGGAATACCTCGAATTCTATGGCAACTTGAACTGCATGAAGGCCGGGATCATTTTTTCCGATCGCCTGCTCACCGTCAGCCCCACGTATGCCCGGGAGATCGTCGGCGCCGAGAAAGGTTTCGGCCTGGACGGGCTGCTGGCGAAGTTTTCCTCCAAGTTGAGCGGCATTCTGAATGGCGTGGATTACAGCCTGTGGGATCCCCGCAACGATCCGTTCATCGAACACCGCTATTCAGCCGCCGCGCTGGCCGGGAAGAAAAAGAACAAGCAGGCGCTCTACAAAGAGCTCGCCATCGCGGCCGCCGTCGATTCGCCGCTGCTGGTGATGATCTCGCGCATCTCCGCCCAGAAGGGAGTCGACCTCCTCCTCGAGCTGCTGCCGGCGCTGCTGCAGGAGGACCTCCATTTCATTTTTCTTGGCGTGGGCGACCGCGCCTGGACCGGGGAGCTGGGCGATGTGGCCGGCCGCTTCCCGCAACGCATGACCTTCTTGAACTGTTTTGATGAAAAACTGGCCCACCGCCTGGAAGCCGCGGCTGACATGCTGTTCATGCCCTCCTCCTATGAACCTTGCGGGCTGAACCAGATCTACAGCCTGCGTTACGGCACGGTCCCCGTCGTGCGCGCGACGGGAGGCCTGGAAGATTCGGTACAGGAATTCGATCCGCAGACGCGGCAGGGGACCGGCTTCAAATTCAAGGGCAGCGACGCGGCCGGGGTCCTGGCCGTGATCCGGCGTGCCCTGCGCATGTTCGCCGACCGTGATCTGTGGCGCAAGCTGCAAGAAAACGGCATGGGCATGGATTTTTCGTGGGAACGGGTCGTTCCGCACTATTTTGATCTATATAAGAAAATGTTATCGGAGGACGCTCAGCATGTCTGAAATCATATCGGTCAACGACGGGAATTTTGAAAGCTTCATCCAGGGCGACCGCATGGTCATCGTCGACTTCTGGGCCCCGACCTGCATGCCTTGCCGGCTGATGGAGCCTGGGCTGGAAAAGATCGCGGCCAGTCACCCGGAGAACGTCCGGGTCCTGAAGGTCAATGTCAACGAAAACCCCAAGACCTCTTCCCGTTACTTCGTGCGCACCCTGCCGACCCTGCTCTTTATCAAGGACGGCCAGGTGCGGACGCAGATCGTCGGTGCCGTCAACCCCGTGCAGATCGAAAAAACGCTCAGCGAGGTGAGTTGATGGACAAGAACTGGGACGTGATCATTATCGGCGGCGGCCCGGCCGGGCTGGCAGCGGCGGTGTACTGCGGCCGGGCGCTGAGGAAGACCCTGGTCCTGGAGAAAAAGGTGTTCGGCGGCCAGATCGTTTTCGCCGATATCATCGAGAACTATCCGGGTTTTGCCGAGCCGATCGTCCCGGCCGACCTGATGGAGCAGATGTCCAAGCAATGCGAGCGCTACGGGGTCGTGCTGGAGAATGACGAGGTCCAGGCACTGAGAATGGAAGGGGAGTCCTGGCTTGTTGATGTCTACCAGAACACCTATACGGCGAAAGCCATCCTCTATGCCGCCGGATCGATGCACCGCTTCCTCGGTGTTCCCGGTGAGCAGGAGCTGCTGGGACGCGGGGTGTCGGTTTGCGCCACCTGCGACGCCCCGTTCTTCCTGGAGCGGAAGGTCGCCGTGCTGGGAGGCGGCGATACCGCGCTTTCCGAAGCGCTGCACCTGGCAAAGTACGCGGCCGAGGTGACCCTGATCCATCGTCGCGACAAATTCCGCGCCGAGAAGATCCTCCAGGACCGGGTGTTCAAGAACGGGAAGATCAAGGTCATCTGGGATTCCGAGGTCCTCGCCTTCAAGGGCGGGCAGCGCCTCGAGGCCCTGGAGATCCGCAACAAAAAAAGCGGCGTCGCCGAGGCCGTGGCCTTCGACGGGGCTTTCATGGCCATCGGCACCATCCCCAACACCGAGCTGCTGAAGAACATCGTCACCCTCGATGAGAACGGCTATGTCGTGACCGACATCTCCCTGCGCACCGAGGCGAATGGACTGTTCGTGGCCGGGGAAGTCATCAGGGGCAACCGGCGCCAGGTCGCCATTTCGGTCGGCATGGGAGTGCAGGCCGCGCTCGGCTGCGAGGAATACCTCGCCGCCCTGGATTGATTTCCAAAGCGCATTGGAGTAGAGTCGCCAAGGAGGCCCCGTCCCCGACGCGGGATGCCGATGATCAAGGCGCTTTTCGGCGAAAGCCTGGCAAACAAGGCGGTGCAGTGCCGTCTCTGCGCCCATGAATGCCGCATCGCCCCAGGGAAGACCGGCGTCTGCCGCGTGCGCAAGAACCTGGACGGCGAACTGTTCTCCCTGAACGCCGACCGCGTCATCGCCGCCAACATCGACCCGATCGAAAAAAAGCCTTTGTATCATTTTCTGCCGGGGTCGCGGTCCTTCTCCATTGCCGCCATGGGCTGCAACTTTTCCTGTGGCTTCTGCCAGAACCACGACATCTCCTTGGTGGAGGATGAAGCGGCCATCCGCGGCGACAGCGTCGCCCCCGCGCAGCTTGTGGCCCTGGCACTGAGAAACCGTGCCCAGTCGATTTCCTATACGTACACCGAGCCGACCGTATTCTTTGAGCTGGCCCTGGAAACGGCAAGGCAGGCCCGGGCGGCCGGGCTGCGCAACGTGCTGGTGAGCAACGGCTACATGAGCGCGGCAGCGCTCGCCATGATCGGGCCGTTCCTGGACGCCGCCAATATCGACCTCAAGTCGTTCTCCGACGATTTTTATAAAAATAACTGCTCCGCCCGCTTGCAACCCGTCCTGGATACGATTCGGGCCATGAAGGCCATGGGCATCTGGATCGAGGTCACCACCCTGCTGATCCCGGGACGGAACGACGATCCCCGGGAGATCGCGCAGCTGATCGAATTCCTGTGCGGACTGGACCGGAACATCCCGTGGCACGTCTCGCGTTTCTTTCCCCATCATCGCTTGCAGGATGTCCCTCCGACCGCGGCCGCCTCGATCCACGCCTTTCTGCGGGCGGCCGAGAACAGCGGCCTGCGTTTCCCCTACGGCGGCAACCTGGCCGATTCCCGCTGGAGCGATACGCGCTGTCCCGCCTGCGGCGAGACCATCATCGTGCGCCGCGGCTACCATGTCGAGATCGCCGGCCTGCGCTCGGGAAACTGCCGCTTCTGCGGCAAAGGGCTGCCCGGGATCTGGGGCGCCGGGTAAACAGGCCCTTCGGGCGCCGGTCGCTGATGCGCCGGTGCATTGACAAAAAAAATTCGCTGGCATATTTTATAGGCGGAGATGATCATGGCAGAAAGCGACCCCGCGGGAAACAATGTCTCTCCGGCTTCCCAGGCCCCGGTTGTGCCGGCGGCGTCAGCGCCTTCCCAGCGGCCAACCGTCCCGGAGCCGGCGCAGCAGGCTCCGCCCTCCGCGAACGAGCCGCCTCCGGCAATGCCCGGCGTGAGGCTTGATGACGTGCCCAAGCCGTATGCCGCCAGGCGGCCCTGGCCTGCCGCTACCTGGATCATGATCGCGATCGTTTCGCTGATCGTCATGGTCCTCCTGTTTCTCGGCATCCGCCCGCGGCGCCAGGCAAGCCAGGGAAGCGCCGGTGTCGAAGCCGCGATCAACCAGGAGAATGTCGACCTGTCCAATTACAATGAGTTCGTCGCCAAAAACAAGGCCCTTATCCAGCAAACGTATTCCGAGATGATCCTGACCGCTGAACCGTTCGCCGGACAGGCGCCGCTGGCCGTGCGCGACAGCGGCCCCCTGGTCTCCGCCGCGGCCGACCCGCAGCTGGCGGCACTGGTCGATGCTTTTTGCATACGCGTCCAGGTCATGCAGGGCAGCCAGGCGTTGGACCGCGATCGGTCGCTCAGCCGGGTCACGCGGGGCGAGGTCCGCGGCTTCAGGGTCCAGGCGCTGGAAAAGATCGATAACGGGAAGATCGTCGCCGAAGAGGCCCAGATAACGACCCCGCGCAACGGATTGGTCAAGACCGTCGGTGGTGTCCTGGCCACCTTGCAGAAGACTGATCTCCAGGGTGTCCTGGGCGAGCTCCGGGCCGCGGGCATGGAATTCTCGCCGCTGCCCGCCGCGGGCGGCGAAAAAGTGTTTCGCGGCCAGCTGCGTTTCATCGCGCCCTGGGGAAAAGCCCTTCCCGGCGAACTGCTCATCGCGGGCGATGGCGTCGGCGACCTCAATCTGGGCACGCCCGTGAACCGCATGCGCAGCCGGCTTCCCGCCGCCTACAACATCCTGAAAAGAAGGGTCCTGGTCAAGGACGCCTATCATGAGGTGTACAAGGTCACGGACCAGGGCGGCGAGCCCTTGTTCTATGTCTACGAGCGCGATAACCGGGTGTGGGGGATCGCGATCATCAGCGAGGTGTTCAAGACCGCCCAGGGGATGGGCATCCAGAACACCCTCGACCAGATGCGCCTCCATTACCCGCAGGTCAAGCTGGCGTACTCGGGGAAAAGGAACCCCTTTGTCCGCGTGGACGGCGTGGAAGGCATTTTCATCCTCCAGGGCGAAGACGATAAAAAAGTCATTTCGATCCTGATCGGGGAATCGCCGGAATTCGAGTGAACGCGGCGGGTGGCCCGCGGCGTCCCGGGGCCGGGCCTACTTGACCAGTCCCAGCAGCCCGATGGAGATCAGGGGCACGTACGTGATCAGCAGGACCGCGATCAGCTGGATGATCAGGAAAGGGAAAACGTCCTTGTAGATCTTGCCGATCGGCTCGTTGAACGTGTACGAGGCCAGGTATAGGTTCAGGCCGACCGGCGGCGTCAGGTAGCCCAGCTCCATGTTGGCCAGGAAAATGATACCCAGGTGCACCGGGTGGATGCCGAACAGGTCGCCCAGCGGTATGATCAGGGGCACGACGACCATGATCGCCGAGAAGATGTCCATGAAGCAGCCCGTGATCAGCAGGGCGATGTTCAACAGCAGCAGGAAAAGGTACCTGGAATGGATGGCGCTTTGCACCCAGGCCGTCAGTTGCATGGGGATCTCGGCGTCGACGATGTAGTACGAGAGGCCCTTGGCCAGTGCCAGTATGGCCAGGACGCCGCCGATGATCGGCATGCATTTGAGCAGGACGTTGGACAGCTCCCGGAACTTGATGTCGCGGTGGATGAACACTTCGACGATCAGCGCATAGATCACCGCCACGGCCGCGCTTTCCACCAGGGTGGTGATGCCGCCGAAAAAGCCCCCGACGATGATCACGGGCAGGAGGATCTCCCAGAACGAATTCTTGATGGCCGCTGCCGCTTCCTTCACCGCGAAACGCTCCCGCGGCACCTTGTTGCGCTTGGCGGTCAGCACCCCGAACAGGACCATGGCCAGCACCAGGATGACCCCCGGCGCGATCCCGCCGATGAACATGTCCTTGATGCTGACTTGGGCCGTGACCCCGTAGATGATGACCGGCAGGCTGGGCGGGAAGAGCAGGCCGATGCTGCCGACGGCGGTCAGCAGTCCGGTGCTGAACGGCTTGCTGTATTGACCCTTGATCAGCACATAGGAGAGGAGCCCGCCCACGGCCAGGATCGTCACTCCCGAGGCGCCGGTGAAGGTGGTGAAAAAGGTGCAGACCAGGATGGCCATGATGCTCAGGCCGCCGGGGAACCAGGAAAAGATCGCCTTGAACAGCCGGACGATGCGCTCCCCGGCCCGGCTTTCGGAAAGCAAGAAGCCGGTGAATGTGAACAGGGGAATGGCGGGGAGGGAATGGCTGGTCAGCAGGGAATAAGCTTCGTTGGCGATGACCTCCAGGGGCTGGGCGGTATGGGCGAACAGCATGTAGGCGACGCCCCCCAGCACGATGAATATCGGCACGCCCGTAAGGGCGCCGAAAAGGAGCAGGACGATGATCGGCGTGGAAAGGTGGGCGCCGATCCAGTCATAGGCAGGCATCAAACCATTGATGAAGGTCTCCGCCGCCGGGAAAACGAGGGGGGCGATATTGGCGATCGCGCCCCAGGCCAGCAGGGAGCCGATGATGAATCCTGTCGAGGCGATGACCTTGCCCCAGGCCTTGCCGGGGGCCAGCCGGGCGAAGCGATAGGCCACCACCGCGTAGCCCGCGGGCATGACCATAACGATCCAGCGCATGGGGACCAGCCAGAGCTTCTCCCCGGGGTCGAAGGCGTTCAGCAGGAACGACATGGAGCACCAGGCGAAGGCGGTGGCGAAGGACGTCCCCAGGACCGCGTTCAGCAGCCGCAGCCGGGACAGCAGCCCGGACTTGAATTTCAGGTTAAGGGAGAGGGAAAGGTGGCGGTTTTCGCGGCTGGTGATGGCGGCGCCGATGAAGGCCAGCACCAGGACCAGGTGATGGGTATATTCGGTGGAGTTGCGGATGCCGGTATGGAAGAACTTGCGGGCGATCACTTCCATGAGCGGGAAGAGGGCCAGCAGGAAGATCGTGAAGAACGCCAGCAGGGATTCCAGCGAACGGGCGGCGCTGCGCAGGTGTTGCCAGATCATTTTTTCTGCCTGAACTCCTGCAGTATCCGCAGCAACTGTTCGTAGATCTCCCTGCTGAAGACCTTTCCGACCAGCTCGTCCATGCCCTTATCGGCCGCCTCCTTCCATTTCGCCAGGCTGTCATCCGGCGGCTCGTTGATGACCAGCCCGTTCTTCTTCATGGAATCCAGGGCCTTTTTTTCCAGGGCCTCCGTTTCCACGGCCAGTTTCGCCGAGGCCTTGTCCACCGCCGCCATCATGGGCTGCTTGAAGTTCTGCGGGATCTTCTCCCAGATGCGGTCCATGATCACCAGCCCGCCCACGAGCGGGGCGATCTTCAGGGAGCACATGTTCGGGGCCAGGGCGAAATACTGGCCGGACCCCGCCACCAGGGGCGGCAGATAGAAGGCGTTGACCATGCCGCTCTGCAGGGACATCATCATGTCCTTCAACTCGGTGGGCACGATGTGGTAGCCCGATTTTTTCCAGGCCTGCTCCATCTCGGGCTCGCCGGTGCTGAAGGCCAGCTTGTGTTTTTTCAGGTCCTGGGGGTAGAGAACGCGCTCCTTGGAGAAGAAATTCACCCAGCCGCTCATGGTCCAGATGATGACCTTGAAACCTTTCTCCTGGATCTGCTTTTCAAAGACCGGGTTGAGCCTGGACATGACATAGGCCATCTCCTTCTCGCTCTGGAAGAGGAACGGGGTGCTGAGGACGAAGGCGTCGGCATCGATCTTGGTCAGGCCGATGTTGGTCAGGATGGCGCCGCCCAGGGTGCCGACCTTCATCTTGCGGATCATGTCCTCCTCGCCGCCGGCGATGCCGCCCGGGTAGATCTTCAGCTTGACCTGGCCATTGGTGATCGCCGCCCATTCGCGGGCGATCTCCTTCAGGGCGGCGTCCCAGGGCGAGCGGTCGGGGGCGACGCTGCCGATCTTGATGATCTGCGCCGGCAGGATGAGCGACATGAAAAAAAGTAAAGCAAAGGTCCTGGCCCATTTCATGGTCATTTCTCCTCTGGTTGCGCTTCAGGTTCTTCGTCGGCTAGAAAAAAGTCGTCGGCATGCTCGAGCAGCCATTGTGCCTTGCGCTGGTTGAGCACGTTCACCAGCCGGTTCTCCGGAGCGGCTTCCGGGTCGATGGCCAGCGCCTTGTTCAGGAGGTCCTTGTATTCCGCGAGGTTCTGCTCCTTGACCGTCACGGAAGTGGCCAGCGACAGGTAGGGGGTCGCCGAGCGCCCCCTGGAGATCTCCAGGGCGCGGCCAAAATGCTCGCGCGCCTTTTTCAGACTGCCGCCCATGTACTCGGGAAGGGACCCGTAGTACAGGATGTAGAATTCATGGATGGCGCCGACGGCATAGTCGGGGTCGAGCCTGTACACCCTCTCGATCAGCGCTGCCGCGGCCGGCAGCGTGACGCCCAGGTCCATGTCGAACGGGTCGATGGCGTACGCGCCCAGCCAGCCGGCCCCGGCCCAATAGAGCAGGGGCGCGTCCTTGCGCGTGGTGCGCTCCAGGGCCTGGTCGTACTTTCTTTTCTGCAGGTCGGCGCGCAGCCCCGGGTACTTGTCCTCCAGGCAGGCCAGGATGATGTCGCGGCCGCGCAGGTACAGGTTCTTGGCCCGCTTGTAGGTGAATTCCTGCTTTTTGTATTCCTCCTCGGGCAGCATGGTGGCCGGGGTTTGCAGGAAGGCATTGGCGTACATGACATAAAGGCTTCCCGTCTGCAGGCGCAGCCCCTGGTGGCGCGGGTTCGCGGCCAGCAGGGATTCGTACATCTTGATGGCGAAAGGCAGCGCATCGCCGACCAGTTCCGGGTCGTTGTCGCCGGTGAACACCGTGCTGGAGCCGCTGCCGGTCAGGGCGTTGGCCACCTGGTTCATGGCCAGCTTCTTCAGCGAGCAGGAGGGCGTAAAAAACAGGACAGGCAGAATGAGGCAGCAGGATGAGAAAAACGCCTTTTTCATTATTTTTCTCCAGCAGGTTTGACCCTATTATACAATAATACGCAACGGCTGTATGCAGGTTTTTTTAAAATTCAATACTGTGGCTCGCTGCCGTTGCGGCGCAGGATTGGATTGACCGCCCGTGCAAAAGCGGATACAATCAGCGGGAGAACGCGATGAAGGAAACCGGCGAACTTGCACTGAAGATCAGCGAGCTGAAAATAAAAAGGAACGCCATCATCCTGGCCCATAACTACCAGGCCGAGGAGGTGCAGCTGGCCGCCGATTTTCTTGGCGATTCCCTCGAGCTGAGCCGCAAGGCGGCCGGCCTCGACCAGGATATCATCGTGTTCGCCGGCGTGAAATTCATGGCCGAGACCGCCAAGATCCTGTCGCCGGCCAAGAAGGTCCTGCTGCCGCGCCTCGATGCCGGCTGCCCCATGGCCGACATGATCACGGTGGACGAGCTGCGCGAAATGAAAACCCGGCACCCGCGCGCCATGGTGGTCACCTATGTGAATTCCTCGGTGGAGATCAAGGCGGAGAGCGACGTATGCTGCACCTCGGCCAACGCTGTCCAGGTCGTGAAGAACGTGCCGGCCGCCGAGATCATTTTCGTTCCCGACGAGAATCTGGGGAGCTACGTACAGAAGCGGGTCCCCGAGAAAAAGCTGCATCTGTTCGAGGGCTTCTGCTATGTTCATCACCGCATCCGCGCGGAAGAGATCGCCGCCGCGCGCGCCCTCTTTCCCGGGGCGCCGGTGATCGTCCATCCGGAAGTGCGGCCCGAGATCGCCGACAACGCCGACGAGGTCCTCTCCACCAGCGGCATGCTGCTCTATGTTCGCAGCGCCCCGGCGCTGGAGTTCATCGTGGCCACGGAGCAGGGCTTGCTGCAGAGGATGAAAAGGGAAAATCCCGGCAAGGAGTTCATCCCGGCCGGCCGGGAGAAGATCTGCAGCAACATGAAGCGCACAACGCTCCTGGATGTCTTTGCCGCGCTGGACGAGGACAAGTACATGATCGAGGTCGAACCCCGGACCGCCGGGCGGGCTGGCCGGGCTTTGCGCGAAATGCTAAAATACGGATAAGGAGCCAGAATGGAACTGAAGGAAAAAGTCGCGGCCGTGATCGAGCAAGTGCGCCCGGCCCTGCAGGGTGACGGCGGCGACATCGAGCTGGTCGACGTGCTGGCCGCGGAGAAAGCCGTTTTGGTGCGCCTGAAAGGGCATTGCTTCGGCTGCCCGATGAGCATGTACACCATCAAGGGCTATGTGGAACAGGTGATGAAGCAGGAGGTTCCGGAGATCGTTGAGGTCCGCCTGGTCAAATAGATGAGATCCCAGCCTGCCGGCCGGGTTGCCGCCAACACGCTCCATTGGGCGGCACGATGAGCGCGGCCCCGGCCCGGGCCTGCTGGCGCTTTCTTCTTCTTGTTCCGCTCTTGGCATGGCCCGCGGCCCGGGGGGTCCTGCGCCTCGCCTGCTTCGATCTTCCCCCCACTTTCAACCCGGTGTACGCCACCAGCGAGACGGCCCAGGCTGTGGCCAACAAGGTCTACCAGTCCCTGTTCTATTTCGATCCGCAGGGGATCATCCGTCCCGAGCTGGTCGCGGCGTTCTCCTGCGCCCAGGACGGCCGGGAGATCATGCTGGACCTCAAGCAGGGCGCTCGTTTTGCCGACGGCTCGGGACTCGACAGCCGTGACGTAGCCGCCACCATTGCCCTGCTGTGCGACGCGCGCTTCGAGTATCCCTACCTGGCCGACCTGGATTTCCTGCAGGGCGTCGAGGTGGCCGGCCCGCTGCGCCTGCGCCTGCTCCTGCGCCGGAAGTTCGCCGCCTGGAAAACCTACCTGACCTTCAAGATACTGAGCACCGGGGAGCTGCAGAACAGCGACCCGCGGCGCTTCCGCCGCCAGGCCCCCTTGGGCAGCGGGCCCTACCGGCTGGCCACGGTCACCGAGCCCTGGCGCTTTGAGCTCGCGAGGAATCCGCATTGGCCAACCGGCCTGCGCTTCAACCGCATCCGCTACACCGTGCTCGGCGATCCCCGGCAGGCGCCGTTGAAGCTGCTCAATGACGAACTCGACGCCGTAGAGATCCAGGGCGACGACGCCGCGACGCACGCGCGGCTGAAAAAATGGCAGCAACGCTTCCGGCTGATGCCCTATCGGAAATTCGGCTACACCTACCTGGTGTTCAACCTGCGCGATCCGGGGCTGGACGAAAACCTGCGGCGGCACTTCTTCAACCGGATGCATGCCACGGATTTTCTGGACGTTTTCCTGCAAGGGCGCGGCGAGCGCGTCTTTTCACCCTTCCTGCTGTTCGGCAGCGCCAAGCAACCGCGTCCGCTGCCGGCCCGTCCCCTGGCCGCCGGGCGCCGACTGCGAATCATGACCAACAGCGAATCGGTCGTGCGCAAGCAGCTGGTGCTTTTTCTCTGCGATGAGATGAAGGAATGCCGCATCGAACTGGAGCCGATCTTCGTCGAGTACCAGGTCTTCCTGCAGCGCCTGAAGCGCGGGGACTTCGACCTGGCCGTGTCGGCGTTCCTTCTGGACATCGAGTGGAACATGAAGGACGTCCTCTCCGCCTCCGGCTATTTCAATTACGCCGGCTATGCCGACCCGCGGATGGATGCGGCCCTGGAGGACGGGCTGCGCGAAATGGACGAGGGGCGGCGACGGCGGATCTATGAGCGGGCCCACGACCTGTGGCGGGTAGCGCTGCCGCTGATCCCGCTGTTCAGCCTGAACTACTACATGGGCGTCGCGCGCGGCATCGCGCTTCCCGCCCGGCCCGTCACCGTCATCGGCTCGACCGGGGACTTTTTTTACAATCTTCAGGGCTGGTAGCGGCGCCGGCGCAGCCCCAGCCACAGGAACTTGCCCAGGACCAGTGCCAGGCACGCATAGGGGAAGAGATAGCCCCAGCGGTTGAACAGGGTGCGGCCCCGCAGATAGCGGAACTGGGCCAGGAAGCGGTCGGGCCGTTGCAGCGGCGAGCGCCGCAGGATGCGCCCGCCGGGATCGACCAGCGCCGAGATGCCGTCCGAGGTCGAGCGCAGCATGTAGCGGCGGTTCTCAATGGCGCGGCAGCAGGCCATGGCCAGATGCTGGTAGGGGGCAGCCGAGCGCCCGAACCAGGAATCGTTGGAGATGGTCACGATCACTTCGCCGCCCTGGGCGATCATGGCGCGCACCAGCTCCGGGTAGATGACCTCGTAGCAGACCGGCGTGGCGAGCTGATGACCGTCCAGCTCCAGGGTATGGATCCGCGCCCCCGGGGTGAAATCGCCGATCTCGTCGGTGATCTTTTTCACGAAGAACAGCCAGCGCCGGAACAGGACATATTCGCCGAACGGGGTCAGGTGCACCTTGTCGTAGGTCTGCATCCCCGTGGCGGTGAAGAGCAGCACCGAGTTGAAGACGCCGGCGCTGCCGCGCGGATCGGTGAAACCGGCGAGCAGCGGCGCATGGTCGCGGGCGAAGGCCTCGAAGCGCTCGCCGAAGAACGGCGTGCGCGTGGGGTAGATCGGCACGGTGAACTCGGGCCAGACGATGAATTCCGCCCCGGCGCGCCGCAGCTCGCGGGATTCCCGGAACAGCCGTTCCAGGGTCGCCTGCGTCCGGGCGAAGTCGAACTCCAGGTCGTGGTTGCTGTTGGGCTGGATGATGCCGGCCGTATGCAGGGGAGCGGCGACGACGCGGCGGTCGCTGCGCTGCAGGAGCCAGAAGCCACCAGCGTGTACGACCACGAAATAGGCGGCCAGTGCCAGCAGGGTCGTGCGGTCCCGCCTCTTCAGCAAGCGGTAGAAGAGGACGTTGGCCGCGATGACCAGATAGGAGACGAGGTGGATGCCGCCGAGCTCGGCCCACTGGATGAAGCCGGTGCCGCCCTGCTGGGAATAGCCGACAAGGCACCAGGGAAAGCCGCTGATGATCCGCTCCACGACGAGGTCCTTGGCCACCCAGATCGCCGGGATCCACAATATGGCCTGGGCGCCCGGCCCCGCGGCCGTGACGCGGCCGATCAGGACGCCGGCCAGGCCCGCGAGCAGCGAGAAAAAAGCGGCCAGGCAGACCAGGCCGACGATGCCCAGGAACCACGAAGTGTCGCCGTACGTGACCATGACCCGCGGGATCCAGTACAGGATCAGCAGGTAGGAGACCCAGGAAAAGCAGAAGAACGCGCGGAAGTTCGCCGCCGCGCCCCGGTTTTCCGTGGCCAGAAGCAGCGGCACCAGGAACAGGAACGCCAGCGGGGCCAGCTGGGCCTTGGGAAAAGCCAGCCCGTAGGCGACGGCGGCCGCGGGCCACAGGAGAAAGCGCAGCCGGCTCAGCGCGATTTTTTGATGGTGAATTTCGCCTTCTCCTGATTCTCCAGCTTGGTCTTTTCCCTCTGGGCGTCGGCCAGAAGGGTGAAGCTTCCCACCTGGACGGTATGCAACTTTTTCTGGTTGTCGGTGATGATCGCCGCCTGGTAGCCGAGGCTGGTGAACCTGCGGCTGCATTTCTGGGCATTGGCAAAATCGGCGAAGGCGCCCACCTGGATGGTATAGTTCGCCTCATGCGTGGAGACGGTCTTGGGCGCCGGCTGCGGCTCGCTGTCTTTCCCGGCAGGGACGCTCCGGGCGGCCTGTCCCTCGTGGAGCTTGATCTCCGCGGGGATCGACTGCCGGGCAGCGGGCTTCTGCGGCACGGTCTGCACCGGCTTTTCATCCACGACGCTCAATTCCTCGTTGGCTTCCCCCGGCCGGGCCTGCTCATTGGCGATCGCCGTGCGCGGGTCAGCCCGGCGCTGGCCGGCCTGGTAGCCCATGTAAAAAAGGAAAATGCCGATGGCGACGACGGCGACCAGGAAAACCACGATGTGCATGAAGGTGATCTTGAATTCGAAATAGGTTTTTTCCATTTACTTCTTTTCGAACAACCCCTTCATCAGGTCGATGGGCATGGGAAAGATGATGGTGGACGAATTTTCCGCGCCGATCTCGACCAGGGTCTGCAGGTAGCGCAGCTGGATGGTCGAGGGGTTCTGCGAAAGGGTGTTGGCGGCTTCCAGGAGCTTGGCCGACGCCTGCTGCTCGCCTTCGGCATGGATGATCTTGGCCCGGCGCTCGCGTTCGGCCTCGGCCTGCTTGGCCATGGCCCGCTGCATCTCCTGCGGCAGGTCGACGTGCTTGATCTCCACCATGGAGACCTTGATGCCCCAGGGATCGGTGTGCTCGTCGATGATCGTCTGCAGGCGCGAGTTCAGCTTGTCGCGCTCGGAAAGAAGCTCGTCCAGCTCGGCCTGACCCAGCACGGAGCGCAGCGTGGTCTGCGAAAGCTGCGAGGTGGCGTACAGGTAGTCCTGGACCTCGATGACCGCTTTCCTGGGCTCGACCACGCGGAAGTAGACGACGGCGTTGACCTTGACCGAGACGTTGTCGCGGGTGATGACGTCCTGCGGCGGCACGTCGAGCACGATGGTGCGCAGGCCGATGCGCACCAGCTTGTCGATCGGGGAAAGGACCATGATCAGCCCCGGCCCCTTGGGCTGCTCGAGCACGCGGCCCAGGCGGAAAATGACCCCGCGCTCATATTCCTTGAGCACCTTGATCCAGTTTAAAATAAAGAAAATGGCCACCACGGCCACGACCAGCAGCGGATTGGCGAAAAGGTTCATTTTATCCTCCTGATTTTCTGACTTTAAGAACCAGGTTTTCCACGGCCTCGACGCGGATGCGGCTGCCGGCCGGGATCAGGCCGTCGGCAACGGCGTTCCACCATTCGCCATGGACGAAGACCTTGCCCTGGCGGCTGTCGATATCGGTCTTGGCCACGCCGGTCTCGCCGACGATGCCCTCAACCCCGGTCTCGCTCCGGCGCTTCATGGCCGCGAAGACCTTCCAGGTCAGGAACAGGAAAATGCAGGCGAAGCAGACGGCGAAGGTGATGATCATGGGCATGGCCGGCCTCATTTCAGGGATGGGCGACTTGATCAGCATGACCGATCCCAGGACGAACGATACGATCCCCCCGATCCCCAGCACTCCGAAGCCCTGGACCTTGATCTCGGCGACGAAAAAACCGATCGAAAGGAGGATCAGAAAAAGCCCGACGTAATTGATCGGCAGCACCTGGAAGGCCAGGAAGGCCAGCAGCAGCGAGATGCCGCCCAGGATGCCGGGCAGCACGCCGCCCGGGTGGGTGAACTCGATGAACAGGCCGATCAGGCCGAAGATCAACAGGAAGTAGGCCAGGCTGGGATTGGTGATCGTGCGCAGGAATTTCTGCCGCTGGCTCATTTCCATGGCGATGATCTTCTGCGCGCGCAGGTCGAGGGTGATCGTCCTGCCGCCGGCCAGGGTGACGGTCCGCCCCTGCAGCTTGGCAATGAGCTCGCGGGTATCGGCGGCGACCAGGTCGATCAGGCCGTTCTTCAGGCATTCCTCGGCCGTGTAGGAGCGGCTCTCGCGCACGGCCTTCTCGGCCAGCTCCTCGCTGCGCCCGCGGTTGCGGGCCAGGGCCTTGACATAGGAGACGGCGTCATTGGTGATCTTCTCGCGCATGGTCTTCTCGATATCGCTGCCGGTCATGGACACGGGGTGGGCGGCGCCGGTGTTGGTCCCCGGGGCCATGGCGGCGATGTCGCCCGCCAGCAGGATGAAGAAGCCGGCCGAGGCCGCGCGCCCGCCCTTGGGGGTGACCAGTACGGCGACGGGGACGCCGACGTTCAGCATGGCCTTGATGATGGCGCGCATCGAGGCGTCGAAGCCGCCCGGCGTGTCCATTTCGATGACGACCAGGCGGGCGTCGCCGCGGCCAGCGATCGCGCGCAGGGAGCTCACGGCATATTCCTCGAGGAGCGGATCCACCGGCCCGGCGAAGCGCAGGGTGTAGATCTCGGCGCCAAGACAGAGGGGAATGACGGCCAGGAGGAAAAGAAGGGTCTTTTTCATTGCCTGAATTATAGTGAATGGGAAATGAAAAATCAAATCCCCCGGGCCTCCGCAGGTCATGCTGCTGATGGGGGAGGGCGTCCCGCGGCTAAATGTGGATCGAGAACTTCCCGATCTCGCCCAGGGCTTCCCAGAGGTTCTCGCTCAGCGTGGGATGGATGAAGACGAGTTCCTTGAAGTCCTCGGCCTTGAGCCCGCGCATGACGGCGTAGGCCAGCAGCGGCAGCAGTTCTCCGGCCTCGGCGCCGACGATATGGGCGCCGAGGATCGTGTGGTCTTCGGCGGCGATCACCTTGACCAGGCCGGATTTTTCGTCGATGGCGTTGGCCCGCGACCCGGCGGCATAGGGAAAGCGGCCGATCGTGACCTTGCGCCCATCCTGTCGGGCCTGGTCTTCGCTGAGGCCCACGGTGGCCATTTCGGGAAAGGTGAAAATGGCCGCCGGCTGGGAAAGATGGACGACCGGCCTTTTCCCGACGATGAAATCCACGATGGCCATGGCCTGATGCGATGCCTTGTGGGCCAGCATGGGGGGGCCGACCACGTCGCCGCAGGCGAAGATCCCGGGGACGGCCGTCTCCAGGTTCGGCGAAACGGGGATGAAGCCCTTGGGGTCGAGGCCCAGCCCGAGCCCGGGGGCGAAGATCCCCGTGCTGTTGGGCAGGCGGCCGACGGCCAGCAGCACCTTGTGGAATTCCTCCTGCCAGTGCTTTTCGCCCTGCCTGAAATCCAGGCCGAGCCTTTCTCCGCGGCGGGGATTGCTGATGGCGGTGCCCGTATAAATAGTGATGTTCTGCTTGATCAGCTCGTTCTTCAGGATGGCGGCGATCTCGCGGTCGCTGCCCGGGACGATGGTCTCCATGATCTCCACGACCGTGACCTTGCTGCCCAGGTAGCTGTAGATCAGCGCCCATTCCAGCCCGACCGCCCCGGCGCCGACCACCAGCATGGTCGCGGGCACGGATTCCAGATTCAGCAGCTCGTCGGAGCTGACGACCTGCTGCCCGTCCCACTTCAGGAACGGCAGCTCGGCCGGTTTGGAGCCGGTGGCGACCACGATGTGCCGGGCCGTCACCTCCTTCTGGCCGTCGACCAGGACGGAGTTGGCCCCCGTCACCTGGCCCCGGCCCTTGATGAGCTGGATGCCGTGCTGCTTGAAAAGGATCTCGATGCCGCGGGTCTGCTTGCTGATGATGCGAACCTTGCGGCGAGCGATCTCCTCGAGGGAAACCCCGTATTTTTCCACGTGCACGCCGATCTTGGCGAAGTCGCCGATCTGCTTGACGGCCTTGACCGAATGCAGGATGGCCTTGGTGGGGATGCAACCCCGCTGCAGGCAGGTGCCGCCCGGCAGGTCCATCTCCACCACCGCCGTCTTCAGTCCCTTCTTGGCCGCGGCGATCGCCCCTTCGTAGCCGGCCGGGCCGGCGCCGATGAACAGCAGGTCATGGTCCATGGTGACTCCTCGCGCTTCCGCGCCCGCTATTTTTTCATTTCCGCCAGCGCCGCTTCCAGCGCGGCCACGAAGAAATCGTTCTCCTCCTGCGTGCCGACGGTGACGCGCATGGCGTCGGGGATGCCGAAGCCGGCCATCGGCCGGATGATCACTCCCCGGCGCAGGAGCCGCCGGTTCAGCTCTGGGACATCGACCCCGGGGAAGAACAGGATGAAATTGGCCTGGGAGGGGATGGCGCGCAAACCCAGTCCCAGCAGGCGCGGGAACAGCCCGGCCTTGTTGGCGCGGTTCAGGCGCACCGACCCGTCCTTGAAATCGTCGTTGTCCAGCGAGGCCAGGGCGGCGCGCTGGCCGATGCGCGTGACGTTGAATGGAGGCTTGACGCGGTTGAGGATGGCGATGAACTCGGGGTGGGCCAGGGCGTAGCCGACGCGCAGGCCGGCCAGGCCGTAGACCTTGGAGAAGGTGCGCAGGACGACCAGGTTCCTCCTGTGGCCGATCTCGCCGATGCCGGTGACGTAATCCTCGGGATGGTCGACGTACTCCTGGTAGGCGTTGTCCAGGACGACGATGCGGTCGTCGGGGATGCGGTCGATGAAGGCGCGGATGGCCGCGGCGGGGAGAACGGTGCCGGTGGGGTTGTTGGGGTTGGTGATGAAGATGATCTTGGTCGCGGCGTCGACTCGCCCGGCGATGGCCTCCAGGTCGAAGCGCAGCTCGCGGTCCATCGGGGCTTCGACGAAAGCGGCGGCGCCGGCGATCTCGGTGGTGGCGCTGCGGTAGAGGGAGAATGTCTTTTCCGAGGTCAGGACCTTCTGTCCCGGCTTGAGAAAGGCGCGGATCAGCATCTGGATGATCTCCACCGAGCCGGCGCCCACGATGACGTTGGCCAGGTCCACCCCGTTGTACTCGGCGATGCGCCGGCGCAGGTAATGGTTATCGGAGTCGGGGTAGCAATGGACCTGGGAAAGCTCGTCCGTGATCGCGCGGCGGACATTTTCCGGGATCGGCAGCATGTTCTCATTGGAAGCCAGCTTGACCACCTTGGCGAGTCCGAACTCGCGCTGGATGTCCTCGACCGGCTTGCCGGGCGCGTAAGGAGTGACTTCCAGGACGTGGGGGTTGACCAGGGATTCCATCGGCTCCTCCTATTTGAATAGCGAAGGTTGCTCTTTCTCCTCGAAAAGCTCGGTCAGTTCTTCCAGGGACGGCAGCTCCGAAAGGTCGTTCAAGCCGAAGTAGATCAGGAATTCCTGGGTGGTGGCGTACAGGGCGGGCAGCCCCGGCACTTTTTTGCGGCCGACGATCTTGATCAGCTTCTTTTGCAGCAGGCTCTTCACCGGGCCGGAGGAATTCACGCCGCGCATGTCGGAGATCTCGGCCAGGGTGGCCGGCTGGCGGTAGGAGATGATCGAGAGGGTCTCCAGCGAGGCCAGGGTGAGCTTGGTGGACTGCTTGACCGTGAAGAACTGCTTCAGCTCGTCGTGCAGGTCGGGCTTGGTCACCAGCTGCAGGCCGCCGCCGGAACGCTTCAGGATCAGGCCGCGCTCGGGCCTCGCCTGCAGGTGCTCCTTGTCCATCGCGGCCAGGACCGCCTCGAATTCCTCGATGTCGCCGATGCCCAGGAACTCCATGATCCGCCCCGGCTCCACCGGTTCCTTGGAGACGAAGAGGATGGCCTCGATGAGCGCGATCTGCTTGCAGAGTTGTTCCGGGTTCATGATTTCAATTTTCCAGCTTGCCGGCCTCGTTCTTGAACAGGGAGATGGTGCCGAACAGCTGCTCCTGGACGGCGACGAGCAGGTGGCGCTTGACCATTTCCAGCAGGGTGAAAAAACTGACGACGATCTCCTCGATGGAGTCGAGCCGGGCGACATAGACGCTGAAATCGATGAAGCCGCTGCCCTCCAGCAGGGAGAGGATCTCTGCCTGCTTCTCGGCGATGGAATAGTTCTTGGAGGAGATGTACAGGAATTGCTCGTTCTCCTTCTTCTTGACGATATCGAAGAATATCTCCGCCAGCTGGAAGGCCGACACTTCCTTCAAGGTGTACTCGCGGTTGGCGAAGTTCTCGTTCATTTCCAGCCGCCGCCACAGCAGCAGCTCGGTGTATTCCATTTCCTGGAGCAGGCGCGAGATCTTCTGCACCTTCTCGTACTCGATCAGGGTATGCAGCAGCTGCTTCTCCGGCGATTCCTCGGCGGGGTTCTCGGGCTTGGGCAGCAGCGAGCGCGACTTGATGTAGATGAGGGTGGCGGCGGTCATCAGGAACTCGCTTTCCCGCGAGGGGTTGATGCCGCGCTTGCTCTCCAGGTAGGACAGGTACTCGGCGGTGATCTGCGACAGGCGCACCTCGATGATGTTCATCTTGTTCTTGCGGATGAGGTGCAGCAGCAGGTCGAGCGGGCCCTCGAAGAATTCGGTCTGTACCTGGTAGCCGGCGAATTCCGCTTCCATCATACGTTCATCAGGGCGCGCACCTGGGCCAGGGTCTCCCCGGCGCGGGCGGCGGCCCGGCGGTTGCCCGGTGCGAGGATGTCGGCCACGGCCATTTTTTCATAGCGCTGGCGCCGCTGGCGGAACGGCTCCAGGAAGGCGTTGACGTTGGCGATGAGGATCTTCTTGCAGTCGATGCAGCCGATGCCGGCCTTGCGGCACTCGGCATCGACCAGGGCGATCTCGTCGGCCCGGGAGTAAGCTTGGTGCAGGGCGAATACCGGGCAGTCGCCGGGGACGCCGGGATCGCTGCGCCGCTTGCGGCGGACATCGGTGACCATGGGGCGGATCTTGGCGTCCACGGCGGCGGCGGCATCGCTGAGATAAATGGCGTTGCCGTAGCTCTTGCTCATCTTGCGCCCGTCGATGCCCGGCAGCTTGGGGATGGGGGTGAGGAAGGGCTGGGGCTCGGGGAAGCAGTCACCGTAGAGGCCGTTGAAGCGGCGCACGATCTCGCGGGCCAGCTCCAGGTGGAAGACCTGGTCCTCGCCCACCGGCACGGTGTCGGCCTTCATGATGATGATGTCCACCGTCTGCAGCAGCGGGTAGCCGAGGAAGCCGAAGGTGTTGATGTCGCGGTCGCTCAGCTGCGCCTGCTGCTCCTTGAAGGTGGGCACCCGCTCCAGCCAGCCGAGCGGGGTCATCATGCCCAGCAGCAGAAAAAGCTCGGATATTTCCTTGACCGCCGACTGCAGGTAAACGACGCTTTTTTCGGGGTCGATCCCCACCGACAGCAGGTCGAGCAGCACCTGGCGGATGTTGCCCTGGATGTTCTTCACGTCCTGGTACTCGGTGGTCAGGGCGTGCCAGTCGACGATGGAATAATGGCATTCGCCCATGTCCTGGAGCTTCACCCAGCTTTTCAGGGCCCCTTCCCAGTGGCCCAGGTGGGCCGACCCGGTGCCGGTCGGCCGGATGCCGCTCATGATCACCCTGGGGCTCATCCGGCCACCCCGGCCTTCAGCAGGATGAAGATGAGCTTGGGAAACAGCTTGAACAGCCCGGTGAACAGCAGGTCGGCGATCTTGTCGAAGACCCGGGTATACATGATGAAGATCAGTATGAAGAAGCCGTAGGGCTTGATCTTTTCATAGGCCAGCAGCGCCTCGCCGCGCAGCAGTCCCTCCAGGATGCCGCTGCCGTCGAGGGGCGGCACTGGGATCAGGTTGAAGACGGCCAGGAAGATGTTGATCATCAGGAGATAGGTGGCGATCCGCAGCAGCAGCAGCAGCGAGGTGTTGGTCGTGGCCATGAGCGGCTGGAAGAAGGCCAGCAGCAGGACGATCACCGTCAGGCTGACCAGGATGTTCGAAACGGGGCCGGCGGCGGAAACGATCATGCCGTCGCGGCGGCGGTTGCGGAAGTTGTTGGGGTTGACCATGACCGGCTTGGCCCAGCCGAAGACGGGCGCCCCCATGACCGCCAGCAGGATGGGGAAGATGATGGTGCCGAAGAGGTCGATATGGGCGATGGGATTGAGGGTCACCCGGCCCATGCGCCGGGCCGTGGGGTCGCCGCAGCGGTCGGCGCTCCAGGCATGGGCCGACTCATGCACCGATATGGCGAAAAGTACCACGGCGAACTGGACCACGATGCGGAATATATCGTTCATTATACCGCAAAATAGCACAAAGACGGCCTTCGGTCAATAAGAATCGGTCCTGAAGACGGACGAAATTGGGGCCGTGAATGGCCTGGATGAAGGTCCCGAGGTCCATCGCGGAGAGGCTGACGTTTGCGCATCCGCTTTTCGCCGGCAGGTCCGGGAGTGGATTGACTTGCTTTTCGCGAAATGATTATGATGGGACTGTTGAGGTGAAAATGGACCTGTTCAAGCTGCGGGAGAAGCGCACGACGCTCGGCCGCGAGGTTGCGGCGGGCGTGGTCACATTCATGGCCATGGCCTACATCGTTTTCGTCAATCCGAAGATACTGGGAGCGGCCATGGGCGAGGACCTGGTCCCGGCCCTGGCCGTAGCCACCTGCGTCGGCGCCGGCCTGCTGAGCATCCTCATGGGGCTGGCCAGCAACTATCCCTTCGCCCTGGCTCCGGGGATGGGGCTGAACGCGTTCCTGGCCTTCGGGGTGGTCATCGGCATGAAGGTGCCATGGCCGACGGCGATGGGCATCATTTTCATCGAGGGAGCGATCATCTCCGTCCTGGTGCTGACCAATATCCGCGGGGGGGTGATGAACGCCATTCCCCTCGACCTCAAGCGCGCCATCGGCGTGGGCATCGGTTTGCTGATCGCCCTGATCGGCCTGCAGAACGCCGGACTGGTCGTGGCCAGCCCGGCGACCATGGTCGCCTTCGGCCCACTGGGCCGCGAAAGCCTGGTGGCGATCTTCGGGCTGGTGCTGACGGCGTTCCTGATGGCCAGGAAGGTCAGGGGCGCTTTCCTGATCGGCATTCTCGTCTCCACCCTGGTCGCGGCCCTGGCCGGAATGGTCCATCTGCCCGCCCGCCTGGTGGCCGGGGTCGGGTTGGAGCATTTCCGGACCTTCTTTGCCCTGGATATCGCCGGCGCCCTGCGCTTCGGCCTTCTGGGGACCGTTTTCGCCTTCCTGATCACCGATTTCTTTGATACCATGGGGACCGTGGTGGCCGTAGGCGAACAGGCGGGCTTCCTGGACCGGGACGGCCGCATGCCGCGGCTGAAGCATGTCCTGCTGGTCGATTCCCTGGCCGCCCTGGGCGGCGGCTTGTGCGGCTGCAGTTCGGTGACGACCTATGTCGAAAGCGCCGCCGGCGTCGGCGCAGGAGGGCGCAGCGGGCTGACTTCGGTCGTGACCGGCATCCTGTTCCTGCTGGCGGTCTTCTTCACGCCGCTGGTGGCGGTCGTGCCTGCCTATGCCACGGCCCCGGCCCTGGTCCTGGTCGGTTACCTGCTCATCGCCGGCGTGCGCTCCATCCGCTGGGACGATGCCGCCTCCGCCCTGCCGGCCTTCCTGACCATCATCATGATCCCGTTCACCTTCAGCATCTCCAAGGGGATCGGCTGCGGCTTCATCTCCTACGTCCTGCTGAAGCTGCTGACCGGGAAGGTCCGCGAGGTGCACCCGCTGATGGCGCTGGTCGCCGCCCTGTTCGCCGTCGACTTCTATATTTCCTGACCCGGGGACGCCTCCGGCGCGGCGCCGGCGGGGGGAGCGGAAAAGATATTGCCGTATTCCTCGGCGAAGCGGCTCTTGCCGCAGAGCATCATGGCGGTCAGCGGCCAGAGCCGCCGCACCCGCGCGGCCAGCGCGCCGGCCAGCGCCCGGATGTCCCACTGGGCGTGGGCGTCGTCGCGCAGCCTGACGAAATGGTACATCTCCCTCAGGTTCATCTTCATCAGCACCCGGCGGCGGTGGGCGTTGGTCAGCACGTAGTCGGCCGCCGCCCCATGCGCCGCGCGCAGGCGGCGGTAGGCCTCGTCGGTGGTGCGGATGATGGCGGCGAACTCGTCGTCCAGCCCGGCGTCGCGGATGCTGGCCGGCAGCGAGAAGCCCAGTTCCGGGGCGTAGTCCCCGGCCAGCAGGGTGGCCATGCGGTGGCGCTTGAGCTGGGCGAAGCAGGAGGCGCTGACAACGGCCTGGAAGGTGATGTCGGCCATCTCGAACTCGCGCGGCATGGCGCTGAAGAACTGGATCTTCCTGAAGAATTCCACCAGCAGCGTTTTCTTGCGCGCCGGGCTCAGCTTCCTGACCCGAACCAGGGCGCGCCCGAAGTCGAGGCTGCCGACCGTGGCAAGGCGCGCGGCCAGGATCATGTCGTCACCGTTCTCGGTCGCGGCGACGATCTCAAGGTCTTGACCGGGCCGGGGCCGGGCCGCGGCGAAATGCCCGTCGATGGCGGCGAAGGCCTCGCGGTCGAAGTCGGTAGGCTCGGGGAAGAGAATGAGCGACGGGGCGATGGGCATGACCAATGCGTGCAGCTTGCCGGCCAGGCGCCGCACTTCCTCGCGCGGGCTCAGGCGCCAGCTGCGGAACATGTGCTCCAGGCTGCGGGCGTTCACGGTGACGCCTGCCTGGCCGCTGGTGGCCAGCGGCAGGATATAGCGGGCGTCCTCCTTGGCCCAGCCCTCCACGAGCCTCTGGCCGGCGGCGCTGCGGGCGATCTCCCGGTGCCGGTGCTGCAGCCGGCGCTGCAACCGTTCGAAGGCCCGGAAATAAAAACGGTTCTGCCGGGCGACGATCGCCTGGAAGGTTTTCCTGGATTCCGGCGCCCGCAGCTCGCGGGGCAGGACCAGGTCCCCCTCCAAGGTGACGTAGCGCTGCGACTTCTCCGTGTAGGAGGCCAGGCGGAAGCGCTCGATTTCCTCGAGGGCGAGGCGGGAGACGCCCATGATGTCGAAATTAAAGACCGCGTGCTCGGCCACCGAATGGTGGCCCATCTCGAATATGATCTTCTGGTTCGATCTACGCGCCTTCTCGACGTCCTGGCACGCTTTTTTCCTCAGCTGGTCGACCGCCAGCGGGCTGCGGCTGATGCGGGCATAGGCGGCGCTGAGCGTTTCCGGGGTGAGATGCCGGCCGCGGCCGGGGTCCAGGCGCCGCAGGATGTCCGCGTCGATGTTGAAGCCGGCCAGTTTGACCCGCAAGTAGCCCTCCTGGGATGATGGTCGTTCAGATCAGTTTCATGTCGGCCAGGCGCACCATGACCTCCTGGGCGCTCTCGTCGATGGTCTGGTGGTTCCAGACGTCGTAGGCCGGCAGGCGGTCCTGCTGGATCACGCGGTCGTAGCGCTCGTCGGCCTGCTGCGATCGTTCCGGGTCACATTCGCGCAGCCCGGCCTTGAGCTCCCTTTTCAGCAGCACCTTGGCGTCGGCCCGCACGCGGAAGATCGCGGCGTAGGTCGGCGCCCAGAAGCGGTACAACCCCTCCATCAGGGCATTGCGCGCGGCGGCCTGGCCGTTGCCGTTCGTTGCGGCGAGGCAGCCGAGCCATTCCTGCCAGTGGTCCAGGAGCGAGCCGTCGCAGAGAAGAAAGTCGGGACGGCCCTCGACGCGGATGTTCTCTTCGTTGATCTGGCTGGTGACGAAATAGAACTGGCTGACGAAATCCGTCTTGTGGTCGAAATCGAACGGGCCGTTCGGCCTCAGGTCCGGGACGTCCTCGACGCGATATTTCAGCGAAAGCAATTTCTTCACTTCGGCCAGGATCGAGGTCTTGCCGCTGCCGGGGATCCCCGAAAAAGCGATCTTGTGCATGGTGGGATTGTAGGCGACATCCGCTGCAAAGTCAAATTTACTTTTGCCGCGGAATTTGCTATGATGAAGCGATGAAATTTTTCCCGCACAGGCTCGTTCGTAGCGGACCGCGGCCATGACCAACCAGGAGATCGCCCGCGTTTTTGACAAGGTGGCCTTTTTTCTCTCCCTGAAGAACGAGAACGAGTTCAAGATCGGCGCCTATGGCAAAGTCGCAAAAAGCATCCGTGAATACCCGATCTCCATCGAGGACATGCTGCTGGCCGGCGAGGACCTGACCCGCATCGAAGGCATCGGCAAGATCCTGGCGCAGAAGGTCGAGGACCTGGTGATCATCGGCTCGCTCAAGATCCTGGAGGAGCTGCAGGCCGAGTTCCCCGACAGCCTGTTCGAGATGGCGCAGATCAAGGGCATCGGGCCCAAGACCATCCTCAGGATCTTCGACGCGCACAAGATCAAGTCGTTGTCCGAGCTGAGGCTGTTCCTGCAAAGCGGTGAAAAGCTGGCCATCCCGGCACCCTACGAAAGCCGCATCAAAGAGTTCTTCAAAAGATGAAGGTCGTCCTGGCTTCGGCATCACCGAGGCGCAAAGAACTGCTGCAGCTGATCGGCCTGGACCCGGAGGTGATCGCCCCGGATATCGAAGAGGCGCCCCTGCCCGGCGAGGCGATCGACGCCTTCCTGCAGCGCGTGGCTATCGCCAAGGGGATCGAGGTGTACAGGAAGCGCTTCTTCCATTCCCTGATCGTCAGCGCCGACACCGTGGTGCTTCTCGACGATCAGCTCATCGGCAAGCCCGCCGGCCGCGACGATGCGTCCTCCATGCTGGAGCGGCTCTCCGGGAGGTGGCACGAGGTCCTGACCGGGCTGGCGCTGATGCACGAGGGCGCGACCAGCTTCGCCATCTCCCGCACCCGCGTCCGCTTCAAGGAGCTCGCCGCCGGCGAGATCGCCCATTACCTGGACCACGAAGAATACATGGACAAGGCCGGCGCCTACGCCATCCAGGGGCGGGCCGCCGTTTTCGTGGAGCGCATCGAAGGCTGCTTTTTCAACGTCATGGGCTTCCCGCTGAACCTGTTCTACCGCCTGCTGGGCGAAAGGGGATTGAACCTGCATGAATGAACGAGCGGATGAACCGGGCGACCGCACCGTCCGCCCTGTCGCTGGGGGGCCGCGGGTCCTGAGGATGGGCATGGGCGGCATCCCCATCCAGCGCCTGGGGACGGCGGAGTCCGACCGCGTTTTGGAAAAGGCCGTGGACGCCGGCATCGGGTTCTTCGACACGGCCCGCGGCTACACCGACAGCGAAAGCAAGTTCGGCCGCGTCCTGCCGCGACATCGCGACCGCGTGCTCATCGCCAGCAAGTCGTTCAGCCGCGGCGCAGCCGAGATCGGGCGCGATATCGAGACCAGCCTGCGGCTGCTGCGCACCGACCACATCGATATCTACCAGTGCCACAATGTGGCCGGCGAAGCCGACCTGGAAAAGATCCTCGCCCCCGACGGGGCGCTGGCCGGCATGGTCAAGGCGCAGGAGCAGGGCAAGATCGGCCACATCGGCATCACGGGTCACAAGCCGCGCATCGTGGCCATGGCGCTGGAGCGCTTTCGCTTCGCGACCATCCAGGTCCCGGCCAATTTCATGGAGACCGAGGCCATGAACGACCTCATCCCGGCCGCGCGCCGGCGGGGCACCGGCGTTATCGCCATGAAGCCGGTCGGCGGCGGCAACATCCGCGAGACTGCGCTGAATTTCCGCTTCATCTTCAATCGCGGCATCGACGTGGCCATCCCCGGGATGGACTCGGAGGAGCAGGTAACGGAGAACGTGGCGGCCCTGCGCGACCTGGAGCCCCTGGACGAGCGGGAGAACGCGCGGCTGCAGGCGGAGAAGGACCGGCTGGGCGCCCGCTTCTGCCGCCGCTGCGAATACTGCATGCCCTGCCCGCAGGGGCTGCCGATCTCGTTCCTGCACGTATTGCGCAATTATTATTTCCTATATGACCTGAAGGACTGGGCGCTGGAGCGCCTCGCCGGTTTGTCCAGGACCTACAAGGATTGCGTCGCCTGCGGCGAGTGCGTGGCGAAATGCCCCTACCACCTCGACATGCCCAGGATCTTCAGCGAGACCTGGGAAAAAATGAAGGCGGACGAGGGCGCGGGACCGGGGAAATAGATTTTCGTTGCCCGGGATCCCCGGCCGGCATGCACCCGCTTGTTCCGCCGCCGGCTTTACTCGCCCGGCGGCTTGTACTATAATCCCGCCATGAACGCCCGACAGCTGATCGAGGAAGAAAAACTGCAGAACATCCTGAACCCGCGCAAGTCCAACCGCGAATTCAAGGTCACGATCCGCTTCCAGAAAGCGCTCACGAAAAACTTCGAAAAAGCCCTGGAGCTGGCACGCAGGAACCCGTATTTCATGGAGGAGGGGGAGGGCGACCATTACCGCGCTTACGCCAGTTTCCATCCCGCCGAGGTCGAGGACCTTTTCAATCTCTTCGAGCTGGTCAAGGACCGGGAAACCACGAAGATCTTCCTGAACAACAAGGCCATACCCTATGTCCAGGACCTGTGGCTATTTCTCCTCTGGTTCTACCGCGTCAAATAAAAACGGCAAAAAATAGGGTGACAACTTGACTTTTTCTCAATATTAAATTATAAAGTTATCTTGCTTTAGGAGGTCTTCATGAAAAAATTTTGCTCGGTCCTGCTCATCCTTTTCGTGTCCACCTTGATCATTGCCAGCTTCACCGCCTGCGACAAGCTGAAGATAACCAATTTGAAAGCCAACAAGCATTTTAAATCGGGAAACAAGTTCTACAGCGAGGAAAAATTCAAGAAGGCGATCGCCGAATATGAAGCCGCGCTGCAGCTGAACCCCAACCTGAAGGCCGCGTTCTATTATCTCGGCTCCAGCTACATCATGGCTTACAAGCCCGGCGACGACTCCGAGAAGAACAAGGAGTACGGCGTCAAGGCCACGGAGAACCTGCAGAAGGCCCTGGAGCTGGACCCGGAAAACAAGGACATCATCCAGGCCCTCGGCGATATCAACGACAAGATGCGCAATTTCGAGCTGGCCGAGAAATACTACCTGCAGGTCCAGAAATTCACCCCGAACGACCCGGCTTCCTACTACAACCTCGCCGGTTTCTACAACAACAACGCCAAGTACGACAAGGCCATCGAGATGTACGAGCAGCGCATCGCCCTCGACCCCGCCGACCCGGAAGGCTACCTGTACCTGGCCGACTTCTTCCAGAACAAGCGCAAGTGGGACGACGCCATCAAGAATCACGAGCTGCGCATCGAGAAGATCGCGGCCTCCGACATGGAAGAGAAGGAAAAGAACGAGCTCCTGGCCGAGGCCTATTACCGGCTGGGCGTCGTCTGCTGGAACAAGAGCTACCAGACCCCCCCCGACGTCATGGGCTCGGTCGAGCGCATCCAGGTCGTCGACAAGGGTTTCGAGAACCTCAATAAAGCCACCGAGCTGTCCCCCAACTTCCCCGACCCCTGGGCCTACATGGGCTTGCTGTACAAGCAGAAGCAAGTGGCCGAGCCCCTGAAGGTGGCCGAGTACGAGAAGCAGTACAAAGCCATGATCGACAAGTTCCAGGAGCTCCGCAAGCGCAAGCTGGCGACCGAGCAGTTCATCAAGGACCTGGCCAAGGAAAAATAACCGCCGCCCCGCAGAATATCCGACCCCTTGTTCCCTCCGGGGAGCAAGGGGTTTTTTTTTGGCTGCGCAGCCTTGATTTGACAGATTGAACTGTAAAGGTTATATTTAAGGTCATGAAGATCAACACCAAGATCCGCTATGGGCTGCGTATGCTGATCGCCATCGCCCAGGATGGGCAGCTGGTGAACACGACCGAGCTGGGCAAGAGAATGCACGTCTCCCCCAAGTACTTGCGCAAGCTGGCCGGGCCGCTGGAGAAGGCCGGCCTGATCAAGAGCGTCCAGGGGATCTATGGCGGCTATCTGCTCGCGCGCCGGGCGGAGGAGATCACGCTCCATTCGCTGATGGACGCATTCAACGAGCGCGTCTCGCTCACCGACTGCCTGATAGGAAAAAAATGCGAGCTGAAGGACACCTGCCTGGCCAGCCAGGTTTGGGAGATGCTCGAAAAAACGCTGGAAAAGCAGTTTTTGCCGATTTCGCTGCATGATATCCTGCAAAACAGGGTAAAAATGCCGTAATCCCACCCAAGATCAAGGCTGGAGGCGGTTTCCAGAATGGCTCCGGTTGACAATCCGCCTGAAATATAGTATATTCCGCTAATAGAACGATGACCAAAAAAGGGATTTTACTGCTCAGCTGCCTGTTGCTGATGACCGCCTTCGCTTTCCCCCAGGATGAATTCCTCAAGATCGAGTGCTCGGTGTCCCCGCGCCAGATCCTGCAGGGTAACGAAGGGCTGCTGAAGATCAAGATCATCGTGCGCGGAGGCGTCAAGATATCGGCGAATCCAGAGTTCCTCATCCGCCTGGACGAGAACGAGAGCCTGTCCTTCGCCAAGATTTTCTTCGCCGGGTCGGAGCTGAACATACCCACCACCCAGGAGAATTCCGGCGTCTTCCTTGACCCGCAGGAAGAGATCGAAGTGCCTTTCAAGCTGGACGAAGGGGCGCTGCTCGGGAACCTCACCGTCAGCGGCGACGTCGTTTTCACCATGCTGTTCCCCGACAACTGGTCGGTGAAGACCACGCAGAAATTCTCGGCCGGGTTCGTCTCGCGCCGGAATTACAAGCTCAGAAAAAAATGAAGCCGTTTCACAGCAAGCCCCGCTCGCGGTACCATGAGATCGTTTCCGCCAGGGCGTCCGCCAGCGGCACGCGGGGCTGAAAATGAAGCTGCGCCTCGATCTTGGCGGCCGAGCACACCCAGGCGGGATGCCGCATCTCGTTGAACTTGTCGCGGTTGAAGATCGCCTTGTTGCCGAAGGCGCGGATGCGCATCTCGGAGAATTCGGCCAGCAGGCGCCCGAAAATCTCGGGAACATATATCCGCCGGGATTTTTTCACGCCCAGCAGCCGGGAGATCTGTTCCATGAACGGCTGCCAGGAGACGGCTTCCGGGTTGGCGACATAGAAGGTCTCATTGCGGCAGGGGCTGAAGGCGGCAGTGATCATGCCGCGCGCTAGGTCCTTGACATATATCAGCGAGTACCGGCGCCTGGCCCGGCCCAGGACGGGGATGATCCCCCGCTGGACGATGCGAAAGACGTCGAGCATGTCCATGTCGCCCGGGCCGAAGACGATCGGCGCGCGGATGATGACGTATGGCGCCGGACAGTGCGCCGCGATGATCTCTTCCTGGCCCCGCTTGCTTTTCCCGTACTGCGAGATCGGCAGGGCCGGGGCTTCCTCGCCCAGCGCGGCGTCGCCGCGATTGGGGCCGGCCGCGGCCAGCGATGACAGCAGGACCAGTTTTTTCAGGTGCTTCAGGGGCTTCAGCTTCTCCACCAGCGCCCGGGTGCCGTCCAGGTTGACGCGCGTGAATTCCCCGGGAGATACGGCCTTGGTCACGGCCGCCAGGTGGAATACCAGCTCGATGTCCTCCGGGAAGGGCGCCGGCGAGAGCAGGTCTCCCGGCAGGGCGGTGATGTCGCCCTTGAAGGCGCAGGCGTCCAGCCGGGAGCTGTCGCGAACGAGGACGCACACCTCGTGCCCGCCGGCGGCCAGCAGTTCGCCGATCAGGTGGGCGCCGACGAAGCCCGTCCCCCCGGTCACCAGTATTTTCATGGAGCCATTCTATAAAATCCATTGGCGTTATGCAAACGAGGAGTGAAACTATGGATGTTTTTAAAAAGTGTTTTGAATTCACCCGGGCGGAGGAGTACAAGAATTCCGGCCTCTACCCCTATTTCACCGAGATCGAGAAGGTGGAGGGCAACCACGTCTGGGTCGGCGGCAAGAAGATCCTCATGGTCGGTTCCAACAACTACCTGGGTCTTTTCGATGACCCGAAGATCAAGGCCGCGGCCATAGCCGCGGTTGAAAAATACGGCACGTCCACCTGCGGCTCGCGCTTCCTGAACGGCACTTATTCGCTGCACGTCGAGCTGGAAAAGAAGCTGGCCGGCTTCATGGGCAAGGAGGAGGCCCTGACCTTCTCCACGGGCATGCAGGCCAACCTGGGCGCCATCTCCGCCCTGGCCGGTCGCGATGACGTCATCGTGCTGGACCGCATGGTCCACGCCTCGATCATGGACGCCGTGCGCCTCTCCTACGCCCACATCGCCAAGTTCAAGCACAACGACATGAAGGACCTTGAGGACAAGCTGGCCCACCAGCCCGCCGAGAAGGGCAAGCTGATCATCGTCGACGGTGTTTTCAGCATGGAGGGCGACCTGTCCAACCTGCCGCAGATCGTCAAGCTGGCCAAGAAGTACCACGCACGGCTGATGGTCGACGACGCCCACGGGGTCGGGGTCATGGGGGAAAAGGGACGCGGGACGGCCGAACACTTCGGACTGATCGACGAGGTCGACCTGATCATGACCACCTTCTCCAAGTCGTTCGCTTCCCTGGGCGGCTTCGTGGTCGGCGACAGCAAGATCATCCAGTACATCAAGCACCATGCCCGGGCGCTGATCTTCTCCGCCTCCATCACGCCCGCCGCCCTGGGCGCCGCCGGCCAGGCGCTGGAGATCATCCAGAACGAGCCCAAGCGCCGCCAGCGCCTGTGGGAGATCACCCGCATCATGAACAAGGAGCTGACGGCCATGGGCTACCATACCGGCAACACCGAGACGCCCATCATCCCCGTGTTCATCAACGACATGGAGAAGACCTTCATGATGTGGAAATTCCTGCGCGATTACGGCGTGTTCACCAACCCGGTGATCGCACCCGCCGTGCCGCCGGAGGACTCGCTGATCCGCACCTCGTTCACGGCGACGCACAGCGACAGCGACCTGGAATTCATCCTGGAGGGCTTCAAGAAGGGCGGGAAGCTCCTGGGGCTGATCTGAGGCCCCGCGGCTGACCGCGGACGCGGCCTATCGTGGACATCAGCGCCGTTGTCGTCAGCTATAATTCCGGAAAGTACCTCGAGCGCAATTTTCTTTCGCTCTTCCGCCAGTCGGTCCCGTTCCGCCGGGTGGTCGTCGTTGACAACGCTTCGCAGGACGGCTCGCAAGACGCCATGGCCGCGTTCCCCGGCCTGGACGCGGTCCTGCTGCAGGAGAACACCGGCTATGCCGCCGCCGCCAACCTGGGCATCGACCGCACCGATTCCGGCCTGGTGCTGGTGGCCAACGCCGACATCTTTCTCGACGAGGAGTTCAACCGCCGCGTCCTGGAGTTCTTCGCCCGGCGCCCCCAGGCCGGCCTGCTCTCCCCGCTCATCCTGCGCTTCGACCGCGCCACCATCGATTCCGCCGGCCAGGAGCGCTCGCTGGCGCTGTACCCGCGCGAGGCCGGCTACGGGCGCCCCCTGGCGGGGACAGCGCTCGTGGAGAGGGAAGTGTTCTCCGTGTGCGGCGCTGCGACCGTCTTTTCGCGCCCGGCCCTGGAACGGCTGAAGATCGCCGGCGAGTATTATGACAAGGATTTCTTCATGTTCTGGGAGGATTTCGATATCGGCTGGCGCGCCCGCCTGCTGGGGCTGAAGTCCTATTTCACACCCACGGCGATCGCCTACCATTTCCGCAGCGCCACCCTGCCCAGGTCGCGCTGGTCGCGCTTTTCCCTGGCCCTGGCGCGGCCCGCCCCCCTGCGCGCCCACCTGGTGAAGAACCGCTACCTGACCCTGATCAAGAACTTCCGCTGGCGCCGCGATTGGGCCCGGGTCCCCTTCGCGCTGCTGAAGGACCTGCTGTGGGCGGGCGCATTGACAATCCGTTCACCCAAAATTATAATCGCCCTGGCCCGTTCCCGGCGGGTTTTCAAGAACGCCTGGGAAAAAAGGAAGTGGATACGGAACCATGAATGAGATCATCCTGGTTTTTTCCTTCGTCCTTTCCTTCCTGCTGACACTCTACGGCACGCCCCTGGCGCAAAGGATCGCCCTGCGCTACGGGATCCTGGACCAGCCCGACGGCAGGCTAAAGCGCCAGGAGCAGCCCGTGCCCTATATGGGCGGCGTGATCATTTACTTCGCCTTCATCTCCCCGATCAGCCTGATGTTCGCCTTCAACCAGCACCTGCTGGGCATCCTGTTCGCCAGCTCCATCCTGCTGCTGGTGGGGCTCTTCGACGACCTGAAGGCGCTTACCCCGGGGATCAAGTTCCTTTTCCAGATCGTGGCCACCTACATCCTGCTCAAGAGCGGCATCGTCATCGACCTGGTGCTCTTTCCCAAGTGGCTGGACATCGTGCTTTCCTTCTTCTGGATCCTGACCGCGATCAACGCCTTCAACATCATCGACATCATGGACGGCCTGGCCGCATCGGTCGGCGCCCTGAGCGCCCTGACCATCTTCGTTGTCTCGCTGTACAGCCACGATTTCCTGATCTCCATCCTGGCCCTGAGCCTGGCCGCCGCCCTGCTGGCCTTTCTCAAGTTCAACTGGGAGCCGGCCCGCATCTACCTGGGCGACGCCGGCAGCATGGTCCTGGGGCTGATCCTGGGCTCGCTGGCCATGATGGTGAGCTACACCCGCTTCAACCGCCTGGCCTTCCTCTCCGGCATCCTCGTGCTCGGCATCCCGCTTTTCGACCTGGCCTACGTGGTCATCCTGCGCATCCTGAAGGGCAAGATGCCGTTCATGGGCAGCCCGGACCATTTCGCCCTGCGCCTGCGCCGGCGCATGGGCTGGACGGCGCAGAAGACGGTCAGCGCCATCCTGTTCCTGCAGCTGGGCCTGTGCGGGCTGGTGGTCGCCAATTTTTTCCTGACCCCGAGCTTCACCCTGGTCAGCGGCGGCCTGGTCGCCTGCCTGTTCATCGCCCTGGGCGGGGTCCTGGCCGGCGTCCGGATGGAATGAACGTCGTCATCGGCGCCGGCATCTCGGGACTGAGCGCCGGCCAGCTCCTCGGCGACGATGTCGTGATCCTGGAAAAGAACGCCGTCGCCGGCGGCCTGGCGGGCCAGTACCGGGCCGGCGGCTTCGCTTTCGATTACGGCGGCCATTATTTTCATTTCCAGGGCAAGCCGGGGATCAAGGAGCACGTGGAGGGTTTCCATTCCTTCCGCATGTACCGCCGCGACAGCAAGATCCTCCTGGGCAAGCGCTTCATCCCCTATTCATTGCAATACCACCTGGCCTATCTGCCGGCGCGGCTGCGCCGGCCCATTCTGGAGGAGATCATGGTCGCGGGTGGCGAGGGGGGAGATGACCTGGAGTCCTTTCTGCAGGCCCATTTCGGCGAGAAGCTGTTCCAACTGTTCTTCGCGCCATTCATGGGGAAATTCTACGGCCGTCCGCTTTCGACCCTGCTGGCCGGCATGGACAAGGGCAGCATCCCCGTCCCCAGGAAGGAGGAGGTGCTGGCCGGGGCTCGGGGCCGGCAGCGCGGCGGCGAGGGCTACAACCCGGTCTTCTACTATCCCGAAGGCTCGCTGCAGGGGTTCATCGACGACTACGGCCGCCCCCTGGCGGGCAGGATGCGCTGCAACGAGGAGGTGGTGCGCATCGAGACGCAACAACGGCGCGTGCACACCCGCGCCGGCAGCTACCGCTACGCGAACCTGGTCAGCACCATGCCGCTGCGCGCGCTGCTGGGAATGATCGATCCGCCTCCGCCTTTCCCGCGCCGGCAACTGCAGCACCTGTCCACGCTGGTGGTCAACGTGGTGCTGTCGCGGCGTCGCCGCCGCTTTCACTGGCTTTATCTGCCCGAAAAGCGCTTCCCGTTCTATCGCGCCGGCTATTATCCCGGCTCGGGAGCCGTGGCGGTTTACCTGGAAAAAACGGTCGCCGCGCCCTCGCTGCCGGATGCGCGGGAGCTGTTCCGCGAAACGGTCTTCACCCTGAGACAAACGGGCATGATAGCGGATGCCCGCGAAATACTGCTCCATGATCCCAAAGTGATCCCCGTCTCCTACGTGGTCTTCGACCGCAACTGGCCGCGGCTGGTGCCGGGGATCCTGGCGCACTTGCGCCGGCAGCGCATCTTTTCCATCGGCCGCTACGGCAGCTGGAACTACAGTTCCATGGCCGACGACATCCTCATGGCCCGGGAGACGGCCATGGCCCTGGCGCAATCGTGAGCCGCGCGCGCATCGTCGTCATCCACCTGGTCACCCGGCTGGAGTTCGGCGGCGCCCAGCTCAATACCGTTTACACGGCCGAGCACCTGGACGCGGAGCGCTTCGACGCCTACCTTCTCTGCGGGCCGGGCGGCATGCTGAAGAGTCGCCTCGCCGCGACCGGTCGCCAGATCGAGGTCCCGGCCCTGGGGCGGGAGATCCGTCCCCACCGGGACCTGCGGGCGCTGTTCCAGCTCGTGCGCCTGTTCAGGCGCATCCAACCGCAGGTCGTCCACACCCATTCGTCAAAAGCCGGCATCCTGGGCCGCCTGGCCGCCGCCCTGGCCGGGGTGCCCGCGGTCGTGCACTCGGTGCATGGCTTTTCCTTCTCCCCCGCGCAGCCTTTCCTGACCCGTAATTTTTACCGGCTCGCCGAGAAAGCCTGCCGCCGATTTACGGGCCATTTCATATTCGTCGCCCGCGGCGATATAGGGCTGGCGCGCGAACTGAAGCTGATCAAGGCCATAGGCGGCGCCGTGGCCGGGAGCGATCACAGCCTCATCCGCAGCGGCTTCCCCCTGGAAAAATTCCTCGCCCGCGGCGACGCGGCGGCCATGCGGGCGCGCTACGGCCTGCCGCTGGATGGCTTCGTCTGCGGCACGATCGCGCCGTTCAAGCCGCAAAAGGGGCTGCTGCACCTGGTGGACATCGCCGCCAGGGTCATTGCCGGGAACCCGTCGGCGTTCTTTTTCATCGCCGGGGACGGCGCGGGCCGGCCGCAGCTGGAGGCCGAGCTGCAACGGCGCGGCATCGCGGCCCACTTCCGCCTGCCCGGGTTCGTCCCTGACGTGGAGAACGCCATGGACGGCTTCGACATCGGCGTTTCCACCGCCCTCTGGGAGGGCCTGCCCCAGAGCCTGGTACAGCTGCGCCTGAAAAAAAAGGCGGTCGTGGCCAGCGACATACCGGGAAACCGCGAAGTGATCGTTGACGGGCAGAGCGGCATTCTGCTGCCGGTCGTC
>JALOLA010000114.1 GCA_025456205.1 Acidobacteriota bacterium
ACGATCTTTTCCTTGTATTCGCCGAAGACGGCGCGCATCTGGTCGCAGATCTCCTGCAGGGTGGCGTAGGCCTTGACCGCTTCCAGGATCGGCGGCATGAGGTTGCCGTCGGCGGCGGCGGCTTCCTTCACTTTGGCCAGCGCCTTCTTGACGGCGGCGTTGTCACGCTCTTTCCTGGTGGTCTGCAGGCGCCGGTTCTGCAGCGCCTCGCCCTCGGGCGAGACCGTGAGCGTCTTGAGGTGCGAGAGGTCCTCCTCGACCTGGAACTGGTTCTGGCCGACGATCACCTGCTCGCCGCTGTCGATCTCCTTCTGGTAGGCGTAGGAGCTGTCCTGGATCGCTTCTGCGGGAAGCCGGCCTCGATGGCCGCCAGCATGCCGCCCATCTCCTCGATCTTGTCCAGGTACTTCCACACCTCGCGCTCGATCTCGCTGGTCATGGCCTCGACGAAATAGGAGCCGGCCAGCGGGTCGATGGTGTCGGCCACGCCGCTCTCGTAGGCGATGATCTGCTGGGTGCGCAGGGCCACGCGCACCGAGTCCTCGGTGGGCAGGGCCAGCGCCTCGTCCATGGAGTTGGTGTGCAGGCTCTGGGTGCCGCCCAGCACCGCGGCCAGCGCCTGCAGGGTGACGCGCACCACGTTGTTCGTCGGCTGCTGCGCCGTCAGCGTCACGCCGCCGGTCTGGGTGTGGAAGCGCATCAGCTGCGACTTTTCGCCGGCCTGGAACTTTACCTTCATGATCCTGGCCCAGATGCGGCGGGCGGCGCGGAACTTGGCCACCTCCTCCAGCAGGTTGTTGTGGCTGGCGAAGAAGAAGGATAGGCGCGGAGCGAACTCGTCGACCTTCATCCCCGCGGCCAGCGCCGACTTGACGTACTCGACGGCGTCGGCGAAGGTGAAGGCCAGCTCCTGGACGGCGGTCGAGCCGGCCTCGCGGATGTGGTAGCCGCTGATGGAGATGGTGTTCCACTTGGGCACGCGCTCCTTGCAGAAGGAGAAGATGTTGGAGATGACGCGCAGCGAGGGCTTGGGCGGGTAGATGTAGGTGCCGCGGGCGATGTATTCCTTGAGCAGGTCGTTCTGGATGGTGCCCGAGAGCTGCTCCAGGGGGATGCCCCTTTTCTCGGCCACGGCCAGGTACATGGCCAGGACGACGGCCGCCGAGGCGTTGATGGTCATCGACACCGACACCTTGTCCAGCGGGATCTCGGCGAACAGCAGCTCCATGTCGGCCAGGGTGTCGATGGCCACCCCGACCTTGCCCACCTCGCCTTCGCACAGGGCGTTGTCGGAATCGAGGCCGATCTGCGTGGGCAGGTCGAAGGCCACGCTCAGCCCGGTCTGGCCCTGCTCCAGCAGGTAGCGGTAGCGGCGGTTCGATTCCTCGGCCGAGCCGAAGCCGGCGTACTGGCGCATGGTCCAGAACTTGCCGCGATACATGGTCGGCTGCACGCCGCGGGTATAGGGATAGGCGCCGGGATAGCCCAGGTCCTTTTCATAATCGAGGCCCTGCACGTCCCCGGGATCGTAGAGGCGCCGCACCGGCAGCGAGGTCGCCTTGAACGATTCCTTGCGTTCCTTGTTTTTGTCCAGCGTCCTTTTTAAAATGCGTTCTTCCCATTCATTTTTTTTCATGGCTGAAAACCTCGTTGGACTTAAAAAAGATCTATTTCAATTCCACTGCCCGCGCGGGCGGAATGCGGCCTGATGCGTCCGGTCTGTCGGCCATCGCTCGTTCCCGGAACGGAAAAAGGCCGCTTAGATCCTGGATTTCTTGGAAAAAGTGTCCTTGGCCCCTTCGACGAAGGTCTTGGCCTTTTCGCTGAGCTTCTCGACCTCTTCCTTGACCTCGCCGCCGAGCTTCTCGGAGAAATCCTTGATCTGCTTGCGGGTCTCCTTGCCGGACTGGGGGGCGAACAGCAGCGCCAGGCCGGCGCCGATGGCGGCCCCGGTCAGAAAGCTGAAAAACATCTTGCTGCCAGTATTGTCACTCATTTATCTACCTCCTTTGATCTTCTTTACCAGGCTCCAGCCCATCTTGACGGCCGGCAGGAAGGCCAGCAGCCCGGCCGAGCGCCGCAACAGGTTGTGATTGATGAAATGCAGGGTGTCGCCGGCGTTCTCCACCGCGCGCTTCGATTGCGAAAGGACCACGTCGATCTTTTCCAGCCGCTCCTCGGCCATGCCGCTAAGCTTTTTGGCCTCGCGGGCCAGGTCGCGCACTTCCAGCGATGTCTTTTCCAGGTCGGCCATCAGCGCCTTGAACTGCTGGATGGCCGGCACCAGGGTGATGACCAGCAGCAGGAATCCCAGGGAAAAAACAAGGGCGACAACAAAAACGATGACCAGGACAGGTGTGCTCATGATGATCTCTTAATTGTTATTATATGTAAAAGCGGCCGCTTGTCAATGTTCCGGCGTTATTTTCAGCCGGCGCAGCAGTTTTTCGGCCGCGGCCCGGTTTTTTACGCTCAGGGTGACCTGGACCTCCGCGCTGGCGAACAGCGGCGCGTGGGCCAGCGCCAGGCCCTTGCCGGCCCCGGCTGCGCGGCTCCAGGCGCGCCACTCCTCCTCCCCCCGCGTCAGCGCCGGGTAGCGCAACCGGCGCAGGGCGGCCAGCACTTTCTCCTGCGGCATCTCGCCCCGCAGCAGCCGGCGCACGCCGCTGGCGGCCAGCACCGCGGCCACCGATCGCTTGTCGCGGAAGGCGATCTCTTCCAGCAGCTGCACCAGCTGCCATTGCCGGCTCTCGGAAAAGCCGCAGGCCTGGAAGATGCGCAGCTGCGCCTCCCGGTCACGCTCATCCTGGGCGGCCAGCTTCAGGGCCGTGCGCAGCCCCAGGCGGCCGCAAGCGAGGCAGGAGCGGAACGGCTCGGCGAGGAGCACGTCCAGGCGCAGTCGCAGCTCTTTGTCGAGCGTGAAGCCCAGAGCGGCGCGGCGGCGGATCTCGGCATCGGGGAGCAGGGGCGAGATCTTTTTCACGAAGAGCAGCTTTTCGCAGAGGCTCAGGCCGAACAGGCGATCCAGGACATTGTAATTCAGCAGCAGGCACTCGGCGGCGGGCAGGTCGACCTGCAGGGCGGCGAAGCGCCGGGCTCCACGCCGGCGCGGCAGCGGCAGCCGGTCGTGGCCGCACACCACCCGCCGCTTCCTGTCGACGACCAGCAGCGGCAGGCCGGGGAACCTTTCCGCCACGCCCTGCCAGCGCCCGGGCGCCGGGCCGCAGGAAATGGAATAGGCGTCATCCGCCGCGATGTCCTCTGCCCGCATGTCGATCAGATTCATGTCCGCGCCTCATGCCGCACCCGCAGCGGCCGGGCGCCGGCGTCCATCATTGTAGCGCGCGGGGAGGGCGTTGGCAAAATTCTGGTCCCGGCTTTCACGGCCCTGGGTTTTGGTATAGAATCGGGGCATGAAGGAAAAGCCCTCCGCGCAGCAGACCCCCGCCCCGTTCATCTTCGACGCCCACTGCGACACCGCCAGCGTGCTGGCCGACAACCCCTGGAGCTTCCGCCGCGGCCCCACCCACATCGACCTGGCCAAGGCCAGGCAGGGCGGGCTCAAGGCCCAGGTCTTCGCCATCTG
>JALOLA010000072.1 GCA_025456205.1 Acidobacteriota bacterium
GAAGGTGCTGACCATCTTCGCCACCATTTTCATGCCGCTGACCTTCCTGGCCGGCATCTACGGCATGAACTTCCGCTTCATGCCCGAGCTCGGCTGGCGCTGGGGCTACCCGCTGGTCCTGCTCATTATGGCCGGAGCGGCCGCGGCCATGGTCTATTTCTTCAAGAAAAAGAACTGGCTGTAACTGCAGACGTTAGATGTTAGACGTTAGATGTTAGACGTTAGACGTTAGACGCCAGCAAGACAAAGATCTCGCTGGGGCATTACGGCATTTCTCTTGCTGACTACTAACGTCTAACGTCTGGCGTCTCGAGATCGATTTCTCCCTCGCCCATTGACCTTTCCCCCTGGTTGTGGTATGTTTATCGCCAATGTTACGTGAACGGGATCTTCTGTCGCCTGCTGCCGCCTGGCTCCGCGCCTGGCGCTGGGCGGCCCCGTCCGCCTGAAAATCGATAACTCCATCCATTTTTCCCTTTTAAAAATCACAATTCCAAGGAGAAAAAAACATGGAACGATTTTCAAGCCGCAAAAAAGAGTATTTACCGACCCATTTCTATAATATCAAGGCCGACCTGGCCGAACTCCCCAGGCCGCCGCTGCATCCCGCGACCGGCGAGCCGCTCGATCCCGCGGCGCTGGAAGCGATCTTTCCCAAGGGGTTCATCGAGCAGGAGATCAGCCAAGAGCGCTTCATCCCCATCCCGGCGGCGGTTCTGGAGGCCTATGCCCAATACCGCCCCACGCCGCTCGTCTATGCCGCCGAATTGAGGAAACGCCTGGATACCCCGGCCCGCATCTTTTACAAGTACGAAGGGGTAAGCCCCATGGGCAGCCACAAGGGCAACACGGCGCTGATGCAGGCCTACCTCGCTGCGCAGGAGGGAGTGCGGGAACTGGTCAGCGAGACCGGGGCCGGCCAATGGGGATCGGCACTGGCCTATGCCGGGGAACGCTTCGGCGTCGCCGTCCGCGTTTTCATGGTGCGCGCCAGTTACCGCCAGAAGCCGGGGCGGCGGACGATGATGGCCCTGGTCCGGGCGCGGGTCGAGGAAAGCCCCGGGCCGAACACGGAGGCGGGCAAGGCCCTGTTCCTCGAAAATCCCGACCATCCGGGCAGCCTGGGCATCGCCATTGCCGAGGCCGTGGAAACGGTGCTCAAGGACCCGGGCAGCAAGTATGCGCTGGGCTCGGTGCTGGACGCGGTGCTGCTGCATCAGACGGTGATCGGCCAGGAGGCCGATCAGCAGCTGGCCGGGCTGGGAGTGGAACCGGACATCGTCATCGGCTGCGTGGGCGGCGGCTCCAACTTCGCCGGCATCAGCTTTCCTTTCGTGAGAAAGAATCTTACCGCCGGGAAACAGTTCCGCTTCATCGCCGTCGAGCCTGTTTCCTGCCCCTCGATCACGCGGGGCGACCTGCGCTATGACCATGGCGACAGCGCCGGCCTGACGCCGCTGCTCTACATGCACACCCTGGGCAAGGATTTCGTCCCGCCGGCTATCCATGCCGGCGGGCTGCGCTACCACGGCATGGCGCCCCTGGTCAGCCACCTGGTCGGCAACGGCATGGTGCAGGCGCGTTCCTATGACCAGGATCAGGTGTTCAGCGCGGCGCAGGCTTTCTTTGCCAGCGAGGGCATCCTGCCGGCGCCCGAGTCGGCCCACGCCGTCGCCGCGGTCATCGAGGAGGCGCTCAAGGCCAGGGACGGGAAAGGGGAGCCGGTCATCCTGTTCAACCTCTCCGGGCACGGGCATTTCGACATGCACGCCTACGAACAGAACGGGAGATGAAGTAGAAGAAGACACCAGACGACAGACGTTAGACGTTAGCAAGAGAATTGCCTTAAGGCAGCAGTGAGATCTGGTTCTTGCTGACGTCTAACGTCTAACGTCCAAAATCTTCTTGTGTGCTACAATGAGTCTCCATGGCTTCCTCGACCTACGACGTCATCATCGTCCAGCCCTATCCTTTCGCCGATCACCCTTCTTTCCCCGAGGGGATCCTGAAACGGGCACTGGCGGCGGACGGCTTTCGCGTCGGCGTGATCGAGGCGCCGTACTGGCAGGACCCCGGGGCCTTCAAGGCCCTGGGGCGGCCGGCATTGTTCTTCGCGGTGGTGTCGGGCCCGCTCGATTCGGTGGTGCTCAACTACACCGCCGGCCGGCGCCGGCGACGCGAGGACCTGTATCAGTTCGGCGGAGGGGCGTTTTTTGCCAACCGCCCCCCCGACATCAAGTACAAGATCAGGCCGGACCGCACCGTGACCGTGTTTTGCGGCCGCCTGCGCGAGGCCTATCGCGACGTGCCGCTGGTCATCGGCGGCGTCGAAGCTTCCCTGCGCTGCTTCGCCCACTATGATTTCCAGGAAGACAAGGTGCGCCGCTCGCTGCTGCTCGATTCCCGCGCCGACATCCTGGTCAGCGGCAGCGGCGAAAAACAAGTGGTGGCCATTGCCCGCCTGCTCCGCCAGGGAGCGCAGGCGCGGGAGATCGATATTCCGGGTACGGCCAGGATCTGGGCCCAACTGCCGGCCGAAAAGGATTGCCTTGAGCTTCCCGCCTGCGAGGAGGTCCAGGCCGATCCCGCCAGGCTGCTCCAGGGCCAGTTGCTGATCGACCAGGCCAGCGGGGGGCGCGCCCTGGCCCAGCGCCACGCCAAACGCTGGGTGGTGCTGAACCCGGCCCAGCCCTATTCCGGCGCCGACCTGGACTTCGTCTACGGGCTGGGGTACAGCCGCCGCCACCCGCAGCACGCCGGATACACCCCGGCGCTGCGCATGAACCTTTTTTCCGTCACCGCCCATCGCGGCTGCGCCGGCGGCTGCGCCTTCTGCTCCATCACGCAGAGCGAGGGCCGGCGGGTGGTCTCGCGCTCCCCGGAATCGGTGCTGCGCGAGATCCGCGCCCTGGCCGGGCATGGCGAATGGCGGGGCGTGGTCTCCGATATCGGCGGCCCCAGCGCCGAGATGTACGGCGCGGACTGCCCGGCCGCGAACTGCGTCCGCCCCTCCTGCCTGCTGCCGCGCCAGTGCGGGCAGTTCAGGGCCGGCGGCCCCTATCTCGACCTGCTGCGCCGGTCCCGATCCCAGCCGGGAGTAAAAAAAGTTCTGCTGGGATCGGGAGTGCGCCACGACCTGATGCTGGGCGATCCCGCGCTGCTGGAAGAGATCATGCGCGAGCATTGCGGGCGCTTCCTGCGCGTGGCCCCGGAGCACACCGAGGACGAGGTCCTGGACCTGATGGGCAAGCCGCGCTTTGCCGTTTTCGAAGAGTTCGTGCGCCTGTTCCGGCGCTTGAACCGGGGGCTGCGCCGTCCCGTTGAACTCGCCCCCTACCTCATCGTCGGTCATCCCGGCGAGACCGCCGCCATGGTGCCGCAAATGAAGGACAAGCTGCGCGCCCTGGGACTGGACACCTGCGACGCCCAGATTTTCACTCCGTCCCCCGGCACCCGGGCCACGGCCATGTACCACGCCGCCCTTTCGCCGCCGGGAAAACCGCTGGCCGTGGAAAAGGACATCCGCGCCCTGCAGGATCGCAAGCGGCTGTTGAGCGGCGCCGGATAGTGGTCTATAATACGGGGCCATGGACGATCGCAAATCCGGGCGAAAGCCTCATATCATCCTGCCGGCAGCCTGCCTGGCCTTTTCAATGAGTCTGGCCGCCCAGTCCGCACCGGGGGAGAAAAAAAGCGCCTTCCGGCTGCGCGGGGAGATCTCCTACGTGAAGACCTCCGGCAACACCGATACCGAGTCGTTCGCCGGCAAGCTCGACTCCGCCCGCGAAAACCCGATCCACAAGTTCTTCTTCAAGGGGCAGTATGTCTATGGCAGGAACAGCGGCCGGGAGGCTTCCAACAAGCTGGCCCTCGACGGTCGCTGGGAAGCCTCGCTGAACCAGCGCTTCTCCACGATCGTCTCCATGGGCTACGGCCGCGACAAGTTCTCGGGCTACCGCTTCCGCGTGTTCGTCGGCCCGGGCCTGGGCTATTTCCTGGTCAAGGAAGAAAAGCGGAGCCTGCAGCTTTCGCTGGCGCTGAACTATTACCACGACCGCTTTTCCGTGGGCGAAAGGCGGGAGCTGCGCTTCCTGACGGGAAAAACCCTGGGCAAGTTCGAATGGCGGCCGCGGGAGAATTTCAAATTCATCCAGAACCTGGGCCATTTCATCTCCTTCAGCGAGAGCGGGAGTTATTTCGTCGAGTCGGAGACGGCGGCGGAAACGCGGATCAACAGGACCCTTTCCATCGGCGTCAGCTACAAGGCGAACTACCAGAACCGGCCGCCGGCGCCCGAGATCCGCAGGACGGACACCACCTTCCTGACCACGCTGATCATCGACATCAAGTAGGTTGCCGTGGCGGCGGCCCGGTTTGCTTTTAAAAAACAAATGCGCTACAATCGCCCCTTATGCCCTGACAAGGAGAGCCGCGATGCGCAGTGACAATCACGCCCATCCCGCCGGGCCGGCCCTGGCCGATCGAGTCCTGGAAAAGACCGGCGTCGACGTCGCCCGCTGCTACCAGTGCGGCAAGTGCTCGGCCGGATGCCCCCTGGCCGCTGACATGGATTTTCCCCCCAGCCAGGTCATGCACCTGCTGCAGCTGGCCGCCGGCTTCCCCGAGTATGCCGAGCTGGCCCTGCGCTCGCACACCATCTGGCTCTGTCTGACCTGCGAGATCTGCTACTGTCGCTGTCCCATGGAACTCGATATTCCCAAAGTGATGGATGCACTGCGCCACGAATCGCTGGCGCAAAAAAAGACCAACCCCAAGGCCAGGGACATCATCGCCTTCCACCGCGCCTTTCTCGACTCGGTGCGCACCACCGGCCGCCTGTTCGAGATGGGCCAGGTCATAGACTACAAGCTGCGCAGCGGCCATTTCCTGCAGGACATGCTGCAGGCGCCGTGGATGTTCCTGGTCGGCAAATTGCACCTGCTGCCCGAGCGCGTGCGCGACCGCCGCCTGCTGGGACGCATCTTCGCCCGGACCTCCAAGGCCAAGGAGAAGCGCCCATGAAGACCGGATTTTACCCCGGCTGCTCGATGAAGGGCTCGGCCCGCGAATACAGCGAATCGCTCTTGGCCGTGGCCGCGGCCCTGGGCCGCGACCTGCCCGAGGTGCCCGACTGGAACTGCTGCGGCGCCACCGCCGCCCACAACCTCGACCCCGATCTGGCCCTGGCCCTGCCGGCGCGCATCCTGGCCGCCGCCGAGAAGGAGGGCATGGACGAGGTTCTGGTGCCCTGCGCCGCCTGCTACAGCCGCCTCAGCGTCACCCGCCACGAGCTGCTCGCAGACGAGGCTCTGCGCCGGCGGATCTCGGGCCTGGTCGAGGCCGATTTCCGCGGCAGCGCCCGGGTGCTGAACATCATCGAATGGCTCGCCGCCATCCCGGGGCTGGAGGGCATGGTCAAGGCGCCGTTCGCCCGCCGCGTCGCCTGTTACTATGGCTGCCTGCTGGTGCGCCCCGCCGGCGTCGTGAATTTCGACCGCCCCGAGGAACCGCAGTCCATGGACCTGCTGATGAAAAAGATCGGCGCCGAGCCGCTGGACTGGGCCTTCAAGACCGAGTGCTGCGGCGCGGGCTTTTCCGTTTCGCGCACCGACCTGGTGGCCAAGCTGAGCGGCCTCATCCTCGAAGACGCCGTGGCGCGCGGCGCCGAGGCCGTGATCGTCGCCTGCCCCATGTGCCACCTCAACCTGGACATGCGCCGGCCCAACATCGAGAGGCGCGCCGGCAAAAAATACCATATCCCCGTCATCTACATCACCCAGGCCCTGGGCCTGGCCATGGGCTTGCCTGCAAAGAAACTGGGCTTGCAAAGGCACAAGGTTGCAGTAAAATTCCCTGCGGCGAATTCCGCCGCCAAGGATATCTAGCATGGCGCGCATCGGCGTATTCATCTGCCACTGCGGCGAGAACATCAGCGCCACGGTCGACGTCGGGAAGGTGGCCGAGGCCGCCGCCCGCATCCCCGGCGTGGCCCACAGCGTCGACTACAAGTACATGTGCTCCGATCCCGGGCAGCAGATGGTCCAGAACGCCATCCGCGAGAAGAACCTCACCGGCGTGGTGGTGGCCGCCTGCTCGCCGCGCATGCACGAGCCCACCTTCCGCCGCGCCTGCGCCGCGGCGGGCCTGAACCCCTTCCTCTGCGAAATGGCCAACATCCGCGAGCACTGCTCCTGGGTCCACGAAAAGGGCGACGCCACCACCGAGAAGGCCATCGACATCGTGCGCACGCTGGTGGCCAAGGTGAAGAAGAACAAGGCTTTGCAGCCGATCAAGGTGCCGGTGACCAAGGTCGCCATGGTCATCGGCGGCGGCATTGCCGGCATCCAGGCCAGCCTGGACATCGCCAACGCCGGGCACAGGGTGATCCTGGTGGAAAGGGAGCCCTCGATCGGCGGCCACATGTCGCAGCTGTCGGAGACGTTCCCCACCCTCGATTGCTCGCAGTGCATCCTGACGCCGCGCATGGTCGAGGTGGCCCAGCATGCCAACATCACCCTCCATACCTACTCCGAGCTGGAGAGCCTGGAAGGCTTCATCGGCAATTTCAAGGCGCGCATCCGCAAGAAGGCGCGCAGCCTGGACGAGAAGCTCTGCACCGGCTGCGGCCTGTGCGCGCAGAAGTGCCCCACGCGCAGGATCGCCAGCGAATTCGACGCCGGGCTGGGCCTGCGTCCGGCCATCTACGTTCCCTTTCCCCAGGCCGTGCCCAACAAGCCGGTCATCGACCGCGAGCACTGCACCTATTACCTGAAGGGCAAGTGCCGCCTCTGCGAAAAGGTATGCCCCACCCAGGCCATCCGCTTCGACCAGGAGGACGAGATCGTGGAAGTCGACGTTGGCGCCGTCGTGCTGGCCACCGGCTTCGACATCAAGCACAGCGATTTTTTCCCCGAATACGGCTACGGCAAGCACAAGGACGTCATCGACGGGCTGCAGTTCGAGCGGCTGGCCTCGGCTTCCGGACCCACCCTGGGCGAGATGCGCCGCCCCTCGGACGGCAAGGTCCCCGAGACGGTCGTATTCGTCGCCTGCGCCGGCTCGCGCGACCCGGCCAAGGGCATCGAATACTGCTCCAAGATCTGCTGCATGTACACGGCCAAGCACGCCATGCTCTACAAGCACAAGGTGCACCACGGCAAGCCCTATGTCTTCTACATGGACATCCGCGCCGGCGGCAAGATGTACGAGGAGTTCGTGCGCCGGGCCATGGAGGAGGACGGGGTGCAGTACGTGCGTGGCCGCGTCTCGCGCATCTTCGAGCGCAACGGCAAGCTGGTCGTCAAGGGGGCCGACACCCTGCTCGGCGCCCGGCCCATGGAGATCGAGGCCGACATGGTGGTGCTGGCCACCGCCGGAGTGGCGCAAGCCGGCGCCGAGGAGCTGGCCCAAAAGCTGCACGTCAGCTACGACGCCCACAAATTCTATGCCGAAGCCCATCCCAAGCTCAGGCCGGTGGAGACCAACACGGCCGGTATTTTCCTGGCCGGCGCCTGCCAGGCGCCCAAGGACATCCCCGAGTCGGTGGCCCAGGCCTCCGGCGCCGCCGCCAAGGTGGCCGCCCTCTTCTCGCAGGCGGAGCTGGTGCGCGAGCCGCTGATCGCCGTGGTCGACCGCCAGGCGCCCCCGCTCTACTCTTCCTGCGTCGGCTGCTTCCTCTGCCAGAGCGCCTGTCCCTACCAGGCCATCGAGAAGGAAGAGATCCGCGGCCGCGACGGGCAGCTGCTCAAGACGGTGGCCAAGGTCAACCCCGGCCTCTGCCAGGGCTGCGGCACCTGCGTGGCCTTCTGCCGCACCAAGTCCATCGACATCCAGGGCTTTTCCCACGAGCAGGTCCACGCCGAAGTGCTGGCCCTGCTGAACCGAGGTGATCGCGATGCCTGATTTTGAACCCAAGATCGTCGCCTTCGTCTGCAACTGGTGCACCTATGCCGGCGCCGACCTGACCGGCACCAGCCGCATGAAGTACTCGCCCCAGGTCTCCATCATCCGCTTTCCCTGCACCGGGCGCATCGACTTCATGCTGCTGCTCAAGGCATTCGCCAGCGGCGCCGACGGCATCATCGTCTCGGGCTGCCATCCCAACGACTGCCATTACAGCAGCGGCAACTTCCACGCCCGCCGGCGCTGGATCATTTTCCGCGGCCTGCTCGACTTCCTGGGCATCGACGTGCGCCGCGTGCAGTTCTCCTGGTACGGGCGCTGGGGCCGTTCACGGGCTACCAGCGCCTGCGCGGCCTGGGCGTAGGGTAAGGGGGCCGGCATGAACGCATTGCGGGAAAAGGCCCGGGAGCTGCTGGCGGCAAAAACGGTGCAGGTGGTCATCGGCTACGGCCGGGGCAGCGGCGGCTCCGCCCGGGCGGTCTTCATGCGCGCCCCGGCGCAGGCCGCCGAACTCATCTTTGACGCCACCTGCCTGCAGAACCTGGCGGTGTACCTCATGAAACCCGAGGTGCGCAAGCTGGGCAAGGCGGCGCTGGTCGCCACGCCGGCCGCCCTGCGCACCATCCTGCAGCTGGCGGCCGAGAATCAGGTCGCCGACAACTCGCTGCTGGCCCTGGCGCCGGTTGGGGAAGATATCATGCCGCTGGCCACCTTCGCCGCCATCGAGGCGCACGTCGCCGCCGCTGACCATGACCTGAGCGCCGCCGAGGGGGCGGAACTGGGCAAATTCGCGGCCATGGGACTGGAGGAGCGCCGGCGGTTCTGGGAGGAGCAGTTCTCCCGCTGCCTCAAGTGCTATGCCTGCCGCGCCGCCTGCCCCCTCTGCTATTGCACGCGCTGCACGGTGGAGTGCAACCAGCCGCAATGGATCCCGGTCCCGGCCCACGACCTGGGCAACCTGGAATGGAACGTCATGCGCGCCATGCACCTGGCCGGCCGCTGCGTCAACTGCGGCGATTGCAGCCGCGCCTGCCCGGTGGGCATCCCCCTGTACCTCCTGAACCAGAAGCTGATCAGTGACGTTTCCTCCGTCTTCCAGGCGCGCAGCGGCATGGCCGCCAGGTCCGACAACGCCATGTCGACCTTCAAGCCGAACGATCCCGAAGATTTCATCAGGTGACAGGCATGGAAAGCGAAAAACGATCGATCGAGCGCGGGGCGCTGTCCCGGCTGGTGGAGCAGTGGCTGAGCCAGGGCAAGCGGGTGCTGGCGCCGATGCATTCGGGCGACAAGGTCGACTTCGCCTGGGTGACATCATTGGACGATGTCAGCCTCGACCATGTGCAGACGGTGCAGTCGCCGAAGACAGCGGTCTTTCCCCGGGTGGAGGAGCTGTTCTCCTTCCGCAGCGCCGATGGCCGGGTCGAGGTCAGGGAACGCGATCTCGGCGCCCTGCCCGAGATCGTGGTCCTCGGCTTGCGTCCCTGCGACGCCGCCGCCATGGCCGCGCTCGGGGCCATCTTCAATTGGGACGCGCCCGACCGGCTTTTCTCGGCCCGACTGGCCAGGACCACCCTGGTCACGATCGCCTGTTCCCGCGCCGACGAGCATTGCTTCTGCACTTCCGTGGGCGGCGGGCCGGGCGCTGTCGCCGGCAGCGACATCCTCCTGACCGACATGGGGCAGGGCGCCTACCTGGCGGAGATCGTCTCCGCCAAAGGCCGGGAGGCGGCCAGGGCCGCCGGCCCCCTCTTCGCTCCCGCCCCCGGCATGGACAAGGAGAGCCGCCTGGCCACCGTCGCCAAGGCGTTCAGCCCGGATGCCATCGCGGCCGCCCTGGAGCGGATGTTCGACGCCGGCGGTTTTTGGGAGGAGCAGTCGCGACGCTGCGTCGGCTGCGGCGCCTGCGCTTACGTCTGCCCGACCTGCGCCTGCTTCGATATCCAGGACGAAGGCGGCATTTCCGGCCAGCGCCTGCGCTGCTGGGATTCCTGCGGCTTCGGCCTCTTCACCCTGCATACGTCCGGCCATAATCCCCGGTGGCTGCAGAGCCAGCGCTGGCGCCAGCGCCTGATGCACAAGTTCGCCTACATGCCGGAGCGCCAGCAGGCGCTGGGCTGCGTGGGCTGCGGACGCTGCTCGCGCGCCTGCCCCGTGGACATGAACATCCTCGAGCACCTGCGGGCCGTCGCGGAGGCAAAACCATGAGCCCCACCGATCTCTTCCAGCCCTTGCTGATGAAAATCGAGCAGGTGATCGAGGAAACGCCCGACGTCAGGACACTGCGCCTGGCCTTCGCCGACGAGCGGCAAGGCCGCGAGTTCACCTTCCGCACCGGCCAGTTCGGCGAATATTCGGTGTTCGGGGAAGGGGAGTGCACGTTCTGCATCGCTTCGCCGCCCACCCGCAACGGCTTCATCGAGTGCACCTTCCGCAAGGCCGGGCGGGTGACCACGGCCCTGGCCGGACTCGAGCCCGGCGAGACGATCGGCTTCCGCGGGCCCTATGGCAATATCTTTCCCATCCAGGATTGGGAAAGGAAGAACCTGCTGTTCATCGCCGGCGGCATCGCCCTGCCGCCCATGCGCAGCGTCATCTGGAACGTGCTCGACCTGCGTGACCGTTACGGGGACATCACCATCGTCTACGGCGCCCGCACCGTGGCCGACCTCGTCTACAAGCGCGAGCTGGCCGAGTGGGCCGCCCGCCCCGACATCAAGCTGGTCACCACCGTCGACCCGGGCGGGGAGACCCCCGACTGGAAGGGCGAGATCGGCTTCGTGCCGGCCGTGCTCGACAAGGCCGCTCCCGCCAGCCGCGACACAATCGCCGTCGTCTGCGGCCCGCCGGTGATGATCAAGTTCACCTTCCCGGTGCTGGCCCGGCTGGGCTTGGCCCCGAAAAGCATCTTCACCACCCTGGAGAACCGCATGAAGTGCGGGGTGGGCAAATGCGGCCGCTGCAACACCGGCAAGTACTTCGTCTGCAAGGACGGGCCGGTCTTCACCCTGGCCCAGTTGCAGGGAATGCCTCAGGAGTACTGATGGCCCGCCCTATCCGCATGGCGCGATGATCAAGGGGAGAGGGGGATGACACGATGAAGCCGGTGTGGGTGCTGCGGCGTTTTCTTGTCCGCCATCTGACTCCGCCTCGAAGTTTTATCCTTAGTTTCCTGCTGGTGATACTGGTCGGGGCCGCGCTGCTCCTGGTGACCTCGTCGGCCGCCAAGAAGCCCCTCGCCCCGGTCGATGCCTTGTTCACGTCGGCCTCCGCCGTCTGCGTCACGGGCCTGACCGTGGTCAACGTCGGCAGCGACCTCTCCTTCTCCGGGCAGATCGTCACCCTGCTGCTGTTCCAGATCGGCGGCTTGGGCATCCTCACCTTCTCGCTGCTGCTTTTCGGGATGATGGGGCGCAGCCTTTCCTTCCGCGGCCGGGAACTTCTGCAAAGCACGTTCCTGCATACGCCGCGGCGCGATTTTTTCCGCCTCCTGCGTTTCGTGGTCGCGGGGACCTTTGCCATCGAAGCGGCGGGGACCCTGATCCTTTTCATTCGCTTCCTCTTCGACTTCCCGCCTGGCCGGGCGTTCTATCATGCCGTCTATCATGCCGTGTCGGCCTTCAACAACTGCGGTTTTTCGACCTTCGCCAACAGTCTGACGTATTACCGGGGGGATTGGGCGGTCAACCTGACGGTCATGTCCCTGTTCGTGCTGGGAGGTTTGGGTTTCATCGTCCTGTATGAAGTGCTCGACCTGTGGCGCGGCCGGAGAAAGAGGCTCTCGCTGCATGCCAAGATCGTGCTGCTGACCACGGCGGTGCTGATCGCGGCCGGCGCGTGCCTGTTCTTCCTTTTCGAGAAGGGAAATGTCTTGAAGAACATCGGCGCCGGGGAGAGCTTTCTGGCGTCGTTGTTCCAGTCGGCCACGCCGCGCACCTGCGGCTTTGCTACCGTGGAGGTCGCCGCCTTGACCAATGCCACCATCCTGCTGCTGATGATCCTGATGTTCATCGGCGCTTCGCCGGGATCGACCGGGGGCGGCATCAAGACCTCCAGCTTCGCCCTGCTGCTGCTGATGATCTTCAACCGGGTGCGCGGCCGCGACGGCGTGACCATCTTCAACCGCAGCGTGCCGCAGGAAGTCCTCGGCCGCACGCTGGCCATTGTTTTTGCCGCGACCCTCTCAGTGCTGGTCATTGCCTCGGTGCTGCTTCTGGCGGCCGGGAACCCGGAGGCGCACGCCCAGGCCAGCCGCCACCTTTTCGTCGAATATGTCTTTGAGACTCTGTCCGCTTTCGGCACGGTCGGACTCTCGATGAACATCACTCCCAGCTTGAACGACATCCAGAAGCTGGCGATCACACTGCTGATGTTCATTGGCCGGGTGGGGCCGATCACGCTGGCTTTCGCCTGGTCGAGGTCGAAGCAGGGGCTGGTCTTTGCCGAGGAAGCGGTAATGGTCGGATAAGGAGAGTGAAATGAAGCGCTGCATCGTCATCGGTCTGGGGATATTCGGCAGCAACATCGTGCGCGAACTGAGCGAAAACGGCTTCGAAGTGATCGCGGTCGACAAGAGCAAAGAGGCGGTGCAACGGGTCCGGGACCTGGCCAGCAAGGCCATTGTCGCCGACGGCACCGACCAGGAGATCATGGAGCAGATCGGCGTCCATGAGGACGACACGGTCATCATCTCCTTCGGCGAAGACCTGGCCGCGGCCACCCTGATCACCCTTCACCTCCGGCAGCTGAACGTGAAGTCGATCATCGTCAAGGCGCCCAACGAGGAGCACAAGATGATCCTGGAAAAGGTCGGGGCCACGGACGTGATCATCCCCGAGAAGGAGATCGCCAACAAGGTGGCGCGCAGCCTCATCTCGCCCAACGTTTTCGACTACCTGCCGCTTTCCGAAGATTATATGATCTATGAGATGGCTCCGCCCGAGAGTTTCCTGGGAAAGAGCATCGCCGAATTGAAGCTCCGGTCGAACTACAACGTCATGGTGATCGCCGTCAAGGATATCCTGAGCGACAAGGTCGTCACCCTGCCCCCCGCCAGTTACGTCATCAAGGATGGCCAGGTGATGATCCTGGTCGGGAAAGTGGACGATATCGACAAGATCCGCTAGGCGCAAGCTCAACCCGCTGGATGGCTATGGCCTTTTGCCGTGTTTTGCGTTACAATGGACGTTCAAAGGTGTCCGATGCGTTTAGCCGATTATCTCGATCCAGACCTGATCCTGCTCGACCTGCCCGCGCCGGGCAGAAACGAGGCCCTCGCCCAGATCGCCGACCGCCTGGCTGAAAAAAAACTGATCAAGGACCGCGATGATTTTTTAGCCGCCGTGCACAAGCGCGAAGTTCAGGGGTGCACCGCCATCGGCCGCTGCATGGCGATCCCCCATGCCCGCTCCAAGACAGTGAAGCGGATCGTGGTCGCCATGGCGAGGCTGCGCGATGGCATCGATTTCAGCGCCGAGGACGGGGAGCCGGTACGGCTGATCTTCCTGATCGGGACCCCGGAGGACAGGGCGGGTGAATACCTGAAGGTGCTGGGCCGCCTGTCCAAGCTGCTCAAGGAGAATGACTTGCGAAAAGAACTGCTCAAGGCCGCCAGCGCGACGGAGGTGCTGGGATTATTGGAGCAGGCCGAAAGCAAACTCCCCTGACCCCCTGACGGGATCTCATCTCCTGCCGCGACGTCCTACAGGTCCATGCGGATCGGCAGGGTCACCGACGCGATCTCGTCCCAATGCAACTGGCGCTGGATGGCGAAGGCCGTCTCGTTGTGCAGCATCTTGTGGTAGAATTTTTCGCGGCGGAAAGTCAGTTTTCCCGTGAACACCGTGGAACGGTGGAATTCGTCCTTGATCGACTTGCACAGCCCCGTCGCCGTTTCCACCACGTCGGTGCCCACAGCGCAGCGAAAATCGGCCGCGAAGCCAAGCCGGCGCGCCAGGTCAACGTACTTCTGCAGGGTCTTTTTTGTGGCTTCTTCAAGATTCTTCATCTCCTCGACGCCCTTGAACGAGCCGGAGTCGACCACGGCCACCGAGGCGAAGATGAAGTTCTTGTACAGGTTGGGAAAGTTGCGGATCACCGACAGCACGGTGTGCACGCCGAAGCCGTTGTAGGCGCTGACCAGCTGGATGGCGGTCATTTCCTGGGAGTCCGGCTTTTCCAGGTTGGCCTTGCGGCTGGTGGGAATATCCAGCAGCAGCTCGTCCAGCTTGCGCACCGCGCTTTTGACGTTGGCGTAGTGGTTGCGGATCAGGTAGCAGACGGCGATGAACGACGAAGTGATCAGCAGCGTCATCCAGCCGCCCTCGCTGAATTTCTCGCGGATGGTGACGACCAGGATGGTGAAGCAGAGCACAAGACCGATCAGGTGGACCGGCAGGTATTTCTTCCAGAGCTTTTCCCTGGCGCGGTTCTTGACGTAATAAATGGACATGCCGAGCTGGGAGATGGAGAAGGTCAGGAACACGTTGATGGCGTACATGGTGACCAGGCTGGAGATGGAGCCATGGGTGTAGAACAGCAGCAGGATCGAGGCGCCGCCCATGAGCAGGATGCCGTTGTGCATGGTCAGGCGCTCCGAGAGCGAGGCGAAGCGGTGCGGCAGCCAGGAGTCGATGGCCATGTTGGCCATGATGCGCGGGCCGTCGATGAACCCGGCCTGGGCGGCGACAAAAAGCAGGGCGCCTTCGGAAAGGATGGTGACCAGGGCCAGGGCACCGCCGAACGACCAGTCGCCATAGAGGGCGCTGGCCAGTATGGAGTTCAGGGTCTTGCCGTGGCCGGGAGTGACCTTGAGCAGCAGGTAGCAGAAGAAGAGGCCGCTGGCGGTGAAGGCCAGCGACACCGACATGTAGAGCATGGTCTTCTTGCCGGTCTGCACCTTGGGCTCGCGCATGATCTGCATGCCGTTGGAAACGGCCTCGATGCCGGTATAGGTGCCGCCGCCGAGGGAATAGGCGCGCAGGAACAGGGCCAGCATGCCCAGGCCGCCCAGGCTGGCCAGGCCGGAGTTGAAGTCGGTCCGTATGCCGTGAACCACCGGGCCGATCTGCGGCAGGTGCGACAGGATGCCGTAGCCGATCATGAAGATATGGGTGACGACGAAGACGACGAAGATCGGCGCCAGGATGGTCACCGACTCCTTGACCCCGCGGATATTGAGGACGATCAGCACCAGGATGAGAAAAAGCTCGAAGAATATCTTGTAGCCATGCGTGTCGATGGGCAGGAAGCTGAACAGGGCGTCACCGCAGGCGGCGATGGAGACGGTGATGGTGAGCATGTAATCGACCAGCAGGGAACTGCCTGAGAGCACCCCGGCCTTGGGTCCCAGGGTATGGGTGGCCACGATGTAGCCGCCGCCGCCATGGGGGAAATGCTCGATGATGCGCGAGTAGGAATAGGATATGATGAATACGGTCAGCGACGTGGCCAGGGCCAGGAAGATGGCCAGGTAGGTGTGCTGGCCGAGGGCGCGGAAGGCCTCTTCGGGGCCGTAGGAAGAAGATGAGAGGCCGTCGGCGCCCAGCCCGATCCAGGCCAGCAGCGGCACCAGCGACAGCTTGTGGAATATGGAGGGGTCCTTGATATTGCGCGGGGCGCCGACCACGGTCTGGCGTACTTTTTCAAAGATCGTTTCGTCTTTGTCTGCACCTTTCTGGGTCATGGGTTTCCTTGTTTTGACCGGGCAACCCGGCAGGGGACCGGCCTGTTGCGAACGGATAAATAGTACTCCATTTCTCCCCGGGCTGTCAAATGCGCCGGCCCCGGCCGCAGTTGACAGTGGATTTTCTTTATGATACTCAATAAACGGCGCCGCAGCGGCGCCGGAAACCCGGTTTGCTGCCGGGTGGAAAAAGAGCAGGCATGGCGGTTGAGCTGGACCTAGGCGATCAGGGGGGGCCATGGAAGACGAACAGCAGAGTACCTTGAAAAAGAAGATCCAGATACTGTTCCAGTTGGGAAAATGGGCGGACGTGGCCAAGTTGTGCGAGTCCTATGGCGAGAAATACGGCAGGGACGAGGAGATCGAACAGATCCGCTACAAGAGCCAGCGCCACATGGGTGGGCCGGCGCCGGCGGCGAGATCGGGAGCGGAAGGGAATGCCGTCCGCCCCGACAGCAAGGCGGGGCCCTTGGGCATGGCTGGCGCTGAGACCGTCATCACCGACCCGACCATCCCGCTCATCCCCCCGGAAAAAGCGGAGGCGTTCCCCGCCGCTTATGAGGAAAAACTTGCCTATGATTCCAGCCCGGAGGCCGAAGACCTGGATGTCGGCGACCCCTTCGCCGAGGACGGGCTGGTCATCACCGACCCCTTTGCGGATGTCAAGCCCGAGTTCAGCCTGGCTCCCGAGCAGCCCCCGGTCGTGATCAGCGAGCCTGGCGCCGAAGCGGGCCCTGCCATTTTCGGCGCCGATGAACTGGACATGGAAAGACGGGGGACGGACCGGAGCGATCGCCAGGAAGAGGACGGCGAGACCGATTTCGAGAGCATCGGAGCCATGACCCTCGACGCCGAGCCGGACCTGGGCACCCCGGGCCCCGACGCCAAGCCGCGGCCCGAGCCGCAGTTCGAAACCCGCCCCGATCCCCGGCCTGAGGCCCGTCGCGAGACAGCGGCGACCATGTTCACCGTTCCGGAAGAAAAAGCTCCGGGAGATCTTTTTCGCTCCCTTGGCGGCCGCAGCGAGCAGGACGAGCCGTCCAGGGCATCCAGGGCGGTTCCGGCGGGCATGGCGGATGAAGATGAAAAGCCCAGGCGTCCCACTTCTCCGCTCCCTGAGATGTTGGACCAGAAAGCCCCGGCCCAAAAGAAGGCGATCCGCTTCAAGATGGTGCTGCTGGTCGTCCTGCCGCTCGTCGCCGCCGTTGCCTTGTGGCTGGCCCTGTCCGGAAAGCTTGATATTTCGGGGTCTGCTGAGGCACCGGCCGTGACGCGGCCCATGGTCACCGTGCCCGCCGTGAAGCGGCCCCGCCCGGCCAAGAAAGCCGCTCCCCCCGCCCTCTCGCCGCAGGCGATAGAACAGGAAAAGGAATTCGCCGAAAAACTCCGCCGGGCCGAGGAGCTGAACCGGCAGGGCGACCTGATCAAGGCATGGGCGGTGCTGCTGGAAGCCAAGAGCATCAAGGTGACCGAGCCCCTGCTCCTGCTGGAGGAACAGCTGTCCCAGAAGATGCGCGAGGCCGAAGCCCAGGCCAGAAAACAGACGGAGATCGTCCTGAATACGCAGGAAATGGAGAACCAGGCCTTCGCCAGGGCCGAGAGCGAAGGCACCATCATTGCCTGGAGAGGATTCATCGCGAGCTATCCCGATGGCGAGCTGGCCTTGCGCGCGGGAAGAAGGATCGCCGCCCTGGAAAAGAAAGCACTGGAAATTTCCCAGCAGCAGCTGTTGGTCCGCATCCAGCGCTCGCAGAAGGTCCGTCTGCGCTCCTCCTTCCTGAACATGAGCCAGGCCGACATCGCCGCCATGACGCGGCAGGGCGGGCGGGTGCCGGCCCAGTTCGAAGCGCATGAGCACGGCGGCGAGACGGTGATGCTTGATCTCGCCACCGGGCTGATGTGGACCCTATGGAAAAAACCCATGGCCTTTGACAAGGCCAGATGGTGGGCCAACCGCGTCACGGCCGGGTACGGGAGCTGGCGGCTGCCCACGACCGAGGAAGCGTTGTCGCTGCTGCAGATCGACCGCGGCCTGTATGCGGGGCAGGCCACGCTCGCCGTCTGGACCGGTGACGCGGTCAGTGACCAGCCGCGGACCGTCTGGGCGCTGCGTTTGCCTGCCGGCGAGTTCGTCACCGCCCCCCACGGCCAGATGCTCTATGTCTGGGCCGTGCGCAAGGCCGGCAGATAGTCGCCGCGGGCGTGCCCTTACTCCCGCGGCCGGAGCAGCCATGAAATACGTCGGTGCGCACGTCAGCGCGGCCGGTGGTGTGGAGAATGCCCCGCTCAATGCCCTGAAGATCGGCGCCCGCGCCTTCGCCCTGTTCACAAAGAACCAGAAGCAGTGGCAGGCCTCACCCCTCACCGCCGCCAGCATCGCCGCCTTCAAACAAAACCTTTCTGCCGCCGGCATCGCCCCCCGCCACGTACTGCCCCACGACAGTTACCTGATCAACCTCGGCCATCCCGATCCGGAAAAACGGCAAAG
>JALOLA010000018.1 GCA_025456205.1 Acidobacteriota bacterium
TTAAAAAAATAACCAAAGACTCAAAAACCGATTTTAGTTTGGTAGTGTTAAGTATTTTTAACACTTTGAGTTTGAAATGGTCCGGAGTTAAAATAGTATGGGAAGGTAAAGCGCGCATAATAGTTAAGAATGTTTTTGGAAATTAAATAAATACTTCCCTATTTGGTCCAGCTCGATGTTGACGCGCTCGCCGACGCGGAGAAGCTTCAGGTTGGTGGTGGCCAGGGTCTGGGGGATGATCTCCACGGCGAACCAGGATGCGCTCACCTCGGCCACGGTGAGGCTGACGCCGTTCAAGGCCACCGAGCCGCGGGCGATGATGAACTTGCGCCACTCGCGCTCGCGAAAGGTGAAGGCGAAGCGCGAGTTGCCGTCGCTCTTGTTGATGGAGCGCAGACGCGCCGTGCCGTCGATGTGGCCGCTGACCATGTGCCCGCCCAGGGGATCGCTCAGGGTGAGCGGCAGCTCGATGTTGAGCGCCGATCCGACGGGGCGGTCCTGGAAATTGGCCAGCTTCAGGGTGGGCACTGCCAAATTGAAGCGCAGCAGGTCCTTCTTGCGTTCGATCACGGTCAGGCAGACGCCGTCGACGGCGATCGAGTCGCCGACGGCCACGGGCTTGCCCAGCCTGGCGCGGACGGTCAGGACCGGCCGGTTCTTTTTTTCCAGCGCGACCAGGGCGGCGCTGGCGACGATCAGTCCGGTGAACATTTTCTGTACCCCCTGAGGATGCTGCCGTCGGCGAACGCGGTCCAGCGGCAATCCTCCAGCTCCAGCGCCTCATCGATGGGAAAGCCGGAGGCGAAGACCTGGGCGGCGTTGCGGCCGCCGATGATCTTGGCGGCGAAGAACAGGTCGATCTCGTCGAAGCGGCGCTCGCGGATGAAGGAATCCAGCACCCGCCCGCCGCCTTCCACCAGCAGCGAGGCGATGCCCAGCGCGCGCAGCCGGCGCAGGACGTCGTCCAGGAGCAGGCCGTGCCTGTCGTGGCGCACGAAGAAATGGAGCGGCACCTTTTTTTTCATATTCTTGGCGTTGCGGGAGCTGAAGATGACCAGCGGGAACCGCTCCTGCTCCTTGAAGATGTTCAGGCGCCGGGAAAGGGTGTTGTTGGAATCGAGCACCACGCGATAGAGCTTCTTGCCCGGCCAGCCCGGCTCGCGCAGGGTCAGCAGCGGGTTGTCGGCCTCGATGTTGCCGCGGCCGGCGAGAATGGCGGAGAACTCGCCGCGCAGGCTGTGCGCATAGCGCCGCCCCTCCGCCGAGGTGACCCAGCGCGCGCGGCCGGCGTCGTCGCTGAGCTTGCCGTCCAGGGAGAGGCCGGCGTGCAGGGCCACGTAGGGCACCGGCCCCGCGATGGCCTTGAGGTAGTGGCGGTTGAGGCGCTCGGCCCGGGCGCGGCAGACGCCCAGCCGCGTCTCGATGCCCTGCGCCCGCAGCCGGCGCAGGCCGGAGCCGTTGACCAGCGGGTTGGGGTCGAGCATGGCCACGACCACGCGGCGGATCCTTTTGGCGATGATCAGGTCGACGCAGGGCGGCGTCTTGCCGAAGTGGCTGCAGGGCTCGAGGGTGAGGTAGAGGGTGGCGCCGGGGACGGTCAGGCGCTGCAGGGCCATGGTCTCGGCGTGGGCGGCGCCGAAAGAACAGTGGAAGCCGCAGGCCAGGAGGCGTCCCGCCTTGGCGACCACGGCGCCGACCATGGGGTTGGGCTCGGTGCAGCCCAGCCCCTGCCGGGCCAGCTTCAGGGCGATCTTCATGAATTTCAGGTCGTCCATTCGCTGCCTTGGGGTGAGTGCCGTCTTGTTTTTCATCGTTCCAGGAGTGAATCCACGAAATCCGCCGCGGCGAACTCCCACAGGTCGCCCGCGCTTTCGCCGTGGCCGACGAACAGCACCGGCAGCTGCATGCCTGCGGCGATGCTGACGACGGTGCCGCCCTTGGCCGTGCCGTCCAGCTTGGCCAGGACCAAGCCGTTGATGCCCGAAAACTCCTTGAACTTATCGGCCTGCACCAGGGCGTTCTGCCCGGTGGAAGCGTCAAGGACCAGCCAGGTCTCGGCGGGCTGGCCGGGGGCGATCCTGGCGATGATGCGCGTGATCTTCTCGAGCTCGAGCATCAGGTTGGCCTTGGTCTGCATGCGGCCGGCGGTGTCGATGACCAGCAGGTCGCGGTCGCCGCTACGCCAGGACTGCATGGCGTTGAAGACGACCGAGCCGGGGTCGGCGCCGCGGTCGCCGCCGATCACCGGGATGCCGAGCTTTTCTCCCCACAGCGAGAGCTGGGTGGAGCCGGCGGCGCGGAAGGTGTCGGCGGCCGCCATGAGCACGCGGCGGCCGCGCTGGTCATAGTAACTGGCCAGCTTGGCCGCCGTGGTGGTCTTGCCGCTGCCGTTGACCCCGACCAGCAGCAGGACGCTCTTGTCGCTGCCTTCCAGGGGGCGGCGCGGCTGGGCGGGGAACAGGGCCAGGAGCTCGCGGCGCAGCAGGGCGAAAAATTCCGCGCGCGGGTCGTTGCTGCGCGCCCCGGCGGCAACCGCGGCCACCAGGCGCTCGACCACGGGCAGGGCGATGTCGCTGAGCAGGAGAAGCTCTTCCAATTCGCCCAGGACCTCTTCCTTGTTCTTTCCCGAGGTGAAAAGCGCGGTCAATCTGCCTTGAAAACCGCCGCGGAACAGGTCCTTTAGAGCCATGAGTCATTATAGCCGAACGAGCCTGGCTTTACAAACGAAACACCGCCCGTCATCGGGCCTAGAAGAATCCCACCACCATGCCGACCAGCCCGGCGATGACGTTCGTCCAGATATCGTTGGCGTCGACCACGCGGTTGTGGAAGAAAACCTGGATCAGCTCGAAGGCGAAAGCGGAGAAGAAGAGGATGAAGAAGGGGAAGGGGGAGGACGCTTTTTTGTTCTCCTTGAACACCAGGACGCCGAGGATGAAGAACTCGGCGATGTGCAGGAAATTGGAAAAGAAGACCTTGTTGAGGAAGATGCGGCGCTGGAACAGGAAGTAGAGCACGATGGCAACCGCCAGCAGGATGGCGGCGTTCTCCAGCGCCTTGCCGCCCATGGCGGCCTTGAAGAAGGCCAGTGCGAAAAAGGCGGCCAGGATGCCGAGCAGGACGTAGCTGATGAAATTGAAGCCGCGGATGTCCACGAGCAGGTTCTTGACCTGGACGTGGAACGGCGATGTCACCAGCAGCACGAAAATATAGAGCAGCGAAAACCTGAATTTCTTCAACCGGGCTCCTTGTCCTTTTCCTTCTCTTTCAGCGCCGGCGCCGTCTTTTCCATGATCTTGGCCTTGACCTCGTCGAACAGGGCGCGGTTCTCCTCGAAGAGCTTGCGCACCGCTTCCTTGCCCTGGCCCAGGCGGTTGTCGTTGTAGGAGTACCAGGCGCCGGTTTTGTTTATGATCTCATAAAGAACCCCGAGCTCGATGAGGTCGCTCTCCTTGGAAAAGCCCTTGCCGTAGTACAGGTCGACCTCGACCTCCTTGAAGGGCGGCGCCATCTTGTTCTTGACGATCTTGATGCGCACGCGGCCGCCGACGATGTCGGTGCCTTCCTTGATGGCCATGGTCCGCTTGACCTCGATGCGCATGGAGCTGTAGAACTTCAGCGCCCGGCCGCCGGTGGTGATCTCGGGGTTGCCGACGAACATGCCGATCTTCTCGCGCAGCTGGTTGAGGAAGACGAAGGTGGTCTTGGAGCGCGCGACGATGGCCGTCAGCTTGCGCAGCGCCTGGCTCATCAGCCGCGCCTGCAGGCCCATGTGGCTGTCGCCCATGTCGCCCTCCAGCTCGGCCTTGGGGACCAGGGCGGCCACGGAGTCCACCACGATGATGTCGACGCCGCCGGAGCGCACCAGGATCTCGGCGATCTCCAGCGCCTGCTCGCCCCAGTCGGGCTGGGCGATATAGAGCTCGTCGATGTTCACGCCGAGGCGCTGGGCATAGAGCGGGTCGAGGGCGTGCTCGGCGTCGATGAAGGCGGCGTAGCCGCCCGCCTTCTGCGCCTCGGCGATGGCGTGCAGGGCCAGCGTCGTCTTGCCCGAGCCCTCTGGGCCGTAGATCTCGATGACGCGGCCGCGCGGGAAGCCGCCGATGCCGGAGATGATGTCCAGGGCGATGCTGCCCGAGGATATGGCCGGGATCTGCACCACGTCCTTGCCGCCCAGTTTCATGATGGAGCCCTTGCCGAACTGCTTCTCGATCTGCGATACGGCGTTGTTCAATGCGGTCGTCTTGTTGGCTTCAGCCATGGGATCCTCCTCAGGTGCCAGGGGTTATTGTATCAGGATTAAAGGACAATGGAAAGTGGCGAGACTTCGTGACGCGTAACGCGTGACGCGTGACGTGGAAGAACAAGGACGGAGTTCGAAGTTCGATGTTCGATGTTCGAAGTTGAAAACATAAACGAGCCTTCGCGAGGAATGGAAGAATAAAATTCCAAATTCCAAGCACCAAATAACAAACAAGCACCAAGCACCAATGACCAAATGACAAAAACGAAGATGGGGAAATGAAAGCGCCTTTGTTTGGGTCATTGGAATTTGGAGCTTGGAATTTGTTTGGAATTTGTGATTTGGAATTTGATTTCCTACAAGCGCCTTTTCTTCCACCGTACACCGTCTACCGTGTGCCGTATGCCGAATTTTATTTCCCCAGGTACTCGATCTTGTCGAACTCCTCGTCCTGTTTGTGATAGGTCTCGATCAGCTCTTTCAGCGAGTTCAGCAGGTGGATGATGTCGCTCTCGATCTCCTTGCGCTTGAACTGCAGGTTCTTGATCTCCTCGCGGATGGCCATCTGGCGGATGACGGCGTGCTTGACGATCTCCTCGGACTTGATCTCGGCGTCCTTGGTGATCAGCTCGGCCTCCTTGTGCGAGTTGGCCTTGATCTCGCTGGAGAATTTCTGGGCGGCGATCAGGGTGTCGCGCAGCAGCTCTTCCTTTTTTTCCAGCTTGGCCAGGCTCTCACGCAGCCGCTCCATGGCGCCCTTCAGCTCCTCCTTCTCCTGGATCTCCATCTCCAGGGTCTCGGCGACCTGCTGCAGGAAATTCTTGACCTCGACGGGGTCGAGGCCCTTGAACTTGGCGGAAAAGGTCTGGCTCAGTATCTCTTGCGGCGTCAGTTTCATGTTGCCTCCTTGGCGGCCGCGCTGCGCGCACAGCCTACGGCTTGCGCCGGCCGAACAGGGCCGTGCCGATGCGCAGCAGCGTGGCCCCTTCCTCGACGGCCACCTCGTAATCGTGGCTCATGCCCATGGAAAGATGGGCGACGCGCATGTTGGCCACGCCCATGCCGTTGATCTCGTCGCCCAGCTCGCGCAGGCGGGCGAAATAGGGGCGGGACTTTTCGGTGTCCTCGTAATACGGCGGCATGGTCATCAGGCCGGAAACGATCACCTTGCCCAGGCTGGCGATGTAGGGCACGGCCTTTTTCAGCCCTTCGATGGTGAACCCCGACTTGCTCTTTTCCTCGCCGATGTTGATCTCGATGTACACCTCGATGGGCTGGTCGACGCGCTTGTGGATGTGCTCCAGGGCCTTGACCCCGTCCACCGACTCGATGAGGCGGAAGGTGTTCAATATGCGGTTGATCTTGTTCTTCTGCAGGTTGCCGATGAAATGCCACTCGATGCTCTTCTCCGGGAAATGGCGCATGTGCGCCTCGGCCTCCTGGCTCTTGTTCTCGCCCAGCAGGCGCACTCCCAGGTCGAGCACCTGGCGGATCTTTTCCGGCCCCTGGTCCTTGCACACGGCGAGCAGGCGGACCCGGCCCGGGTCCCGGCGCGAGCGCGCGCAGGCCTTGGCGATGTTCTCCCGGATCAGGTCGAGATTGTCACTGATGGGCATGCGCCGCCTCCGCTTCCCGCTTGTGGAGGTAGTTCTTGTAAAAGCCCCAGATGGCGAACAGGGCGCTGATGCCCATGCCGTGGCGCCCGATGTACTTCGACCAGAAGAAGAAAACGAAGAGGAACAGCATGAAGGCGATGATGGCCAGGCCCTGCATGCCGCGGCCCGTTCGCGGGTTCTTCAGGATCAGGTAATGACTTTCGTCCACGGGACTGCCGCAGTTCAGGCAGATCTTGTATTCCGGGTCCAGCTCCTGGACGTGGCCGCAGTGGGTGCACTGGACGTTCATTTTTTCAGCTGTCGCCGCCGGCGGCGCCGGCAGGGGCTCGGCAGCTGGTTCATTGCAGCTCATGCCCTGATTATACAATAGCGGCCTCCTTTTGCAAATAGCCGACCGCGGGCCGCCGGGCGCTCAATCGTTGCCCAGGGCCAGGCGGAAGCCCAGGATGTTCAGCCTGCTCTCCGGCTTCTCGCTGCTGCGGTTGGCGGAGCGCACCAGGCTGGCGCCGTTCGCCCACGAGCCGCCGCGCACGACGCGCTCCGAGCCGGTCTCCGGGCCGCGGGGGTTTTCGCGCGGCGAGACCTGGTAGAAGCCGGGATCGTACCAGTCGGCCGTCCATTCCCAGACGTTCCCGGCCAGGTCGAGAACGCCGAAAGGCGAGGCGCCCGGGGGATAGGCGCCCACGGGACGGGTCATCATATGGTCCTTGTTGAAGTTGGCCAGGCTGCTGTCGGGAAGCCGGCTGCCCCAGGGGTAGCGGTCGCGGGCCGCTTTTTCCCACTCCGCCTCGCTGGGCAGTCGGAACAAGAGCCCGGTCCTGCCTTGCAGCCAGGCGCAGAAATCGACGGCGTCCTGCCAGGAAACATAGATGACCGGGCGGGTCCCCCGCCCCCAGTTCTCGTCGGATGGCTTTTCGCGGCGGGTCTCGGCGCAGAAGCGGTCGTACTGCTCGAAGGTCACCTCGGTCTTGCCGATCCAATAGCCGTCCAGGAACACCTTGTGGGCCGGATGCTCGTCGGCATCGCCCTCGCGCGGCGGGGAGCCGATGGTGATCTCGCCCTCGGGAATGTAGACCATGGTGATGTTGCCGGCGAAGACGGCCTCCCAGGATCCCTTTTCATTTCGCGCCGCCTTCTCGGCCTTGGCGACGATCTTCTGCAGGCGCTGCGGCACGCCGCTGGCCCGCGGCTCGGCGCTCGCCTCCGGCTCGGGCTGCGGCTCGGGTTGCGGCTCGGGCTCCGCCTCGGGAGGCGCCTCGGCCGCGCTGGGCGCTTCCTTTTCCAGCAGGGAATCGATCTGCGCGCGGATGTCCTTTAATTCAACGGCTTTTTCCTCAAGGAGCGCGGCCAGCTCCTGGGAGTATTCGCGCTGCATCACGGCCAGGCGCTCGCGCACCTGGTCCCGGCCTTCGGGAAAAAGGCGCAGCGCCTGGGCGATGTACAGGAAGGCGAAGCGAATGTCGCCTTTTTCGTAATTGGCGTCCGCCTTTTTCAGGTAATCCCTGAATTTGGCGCCGCGCTCGGCGGCGGTGATCGCCTTTTTCATCTCATTGCACTTCTCCTGGGCCACCAGGTTGCCGGGATCGCCGGCCAGCGCTTGCTGGTAATGCTCCAGGGCCGTCTTGGCATCGCCGGCCTCGGCGGCCTTGTCGCCCTGCTCCAGGTGCCAGTCGGCGCCGCGGTCATCGGTGGCGGGCTGGCCGGGCAAGGGGAGCAGCTCCTTCTCGAAGACCACGTAGCGGGCGTCGGCCGGATTCAAGCCCCTGCCGATCTCGATCGTCGCCTCGGCGGTGCGCTCGGCGACCCTGCGGACGGTGAAAATGCCGATATTGATCGTGTACTCCCCGCCGGGCTCCTTGTACACGGCCTTGACGATGCCCTTCATGCCGGTCTCAACGCCGTCGGCGGCGCCGCGGTCGATGGTCAGCACCAGGCCTTTCTGGCCGGTGACATTGGCGATGGTCTCCGCTCCCAGGAAAATGGCGGATAGGAGAGCCAGGGAAATCATGACCGTTGTTTTTTTCATTTTGGGCTCCTGCGCTACGAAATATTCAAACACAAATCGCGCTTTATTTCAACCAGCGCCCGCAGCCGGCGTTTCATGCGCGAACAGATCTTTGCCATGGCCGGGGATATCTGCTAAAATACGATCCCTGTCCCGGGCAGCGCGGGCTCCGCAGGCGCAAGGCCCGGAAGGCAACGGCTTTTCAAGGAGAAAGAACTCATGACCCAGAAGCAATGGAACAGCCCGCCGCCCATGGGCATCGATGCCACGCGCACCTACACCGGGACGATCGAAACGGAAAGAGGGACGATCCAGCTCGAGCTGTACGCCCGGCATGCCCCACTTACGGTCAACAACTTCATCTTCCTGGCCCGCGAGGGCTTCTACGACGGCGTCGCTTTCCACCGCGTGATCGCCGATTTCGTCATCCAGGGCGGCGACCCGACCGGCAGTGGCCGCGGCGGCCCGGGCTACAAGTTTGCCGACGAGACGAAGGGCAACCCCCTGAAGCACGAGACCGGCTCGCTTTCCATGGCCAACGCCGGCCCCGACACCAACGGCAGCCAGTTCTTCATCGCCCACTCGCCGCAGCCGCACCTCGACGGCAAGCACACCGTGTTCGGCAAGGTGGTCGCCGGCCAGGATGTGGTGAACGCCATCCGCCAGGGCGACCGCATGCTGCGGGTGGCGATCAGCGAGTAGCCGCTCCCGGCCCGGTTTGCAAACTCACCGGCGGGAAGGTATGATGAAGCCATGATCGAACGGCCGGCCAAGGAAGATTATTACCTGAACATCGCCAGCGTGGTCGCCCGGCGCTCCACCTGCCTCAAGGTGCTGATCGGGGCCATCATCGTCAAGGAGGACCAGATCATCGCCGCCGGCTATGTCGGGGCGCCGCGCCACACGCGCAGCTCCCTGGACCACGGCTTCTGCCTGCGCCGCCGGCTGCAGATCCCCTCCGGCACGCAATACGAGCTGTGCCGCTCGGTGCACGCCGAGCAGAACGCCATCATCAACGCCGCCCGCGCCGGGGTCAGCCTGCTCGGGGGCGACATGTACATCTTCGGCGAGGAGCGCGACAGCGGCAAGACCATCTTGGTCTCCCGGCCCGACGATCCCGGCGGGACGCGCGACCGCATTTTCAGGGTCGACGACTGGGCGCGCGAGTGGCGCGAACAGGACATTCTTGAAGACAGCGTGCGCTACGGCCGCGGCGAATGACCGTGGCCGCTGAAAGACTGTGCGTCGGCCTGACCGGGCGCATGGCCTCGGGCAAGGGCGAGGCGGTGCGCTTCCTGCAGCGGCGCGGGTTCACCTATATTTCCCTGTCCGACATCGTGCGCCGCGAGGCGGCGCGCGGCGGCGAGACGGTCAGCCGCGGCGCCATGCAGGACATCGGCAACCGCCTGCGCGCCGAGGGCGGCGCCGGGGTCCTGGGGCGCATGGTCCGCGAGCGGGTGCTGGCCGCCGCAGAGCGGCGCTGGGTGATCGACGGCATCCGCAACCCCGCCGAGGTCGCGGAACTGAGGAAGATGAGCGGCTTTTTCCTGGTGGCCATCGACTGCGGAGTGGAGACCATCCTGGCGCGCATGAAGCAGCGCGGTCGCGCCGGCGACGCGGCCCCCGAGGCGGAGCTGCGGGCCGCGCTCGAGCGCGAATGGGGCGGCAGCGAGCCCGCGGCCGGGCAGCAGGTGGGGCCGACCATGGCCCTGGCCGATTTCACGGTCGCCAACGACGGCACGCTGGCCGGGCTGCAGGCGCAACTGGACGAGGTGCTGAAAAAAATAGGAGCGGAACATGAGTAAAAAAAGCATGGCCGTCTATCCCGGCTCGTACGACCCGCTGACCAACGGGCACATCGACATCATCCAGCGCGGCTTGAAGATATTCGACAAGATCATCGTGGCAGTCCTGAAAAATCCGGCCAAGACCTACCTGTTCGACCTGGACGAGCGGGTGCGCATGCTGCGGGCCGTCTTCAAGGAGCAGGACAAGATCGAGATCGACCACTTCGAGGGCCTGCTGGTCGATTACGTGAAGCGGCGCAACATCACCACCATCGTGCGCGGGCTGCGGGCCATCTCCGATTTCGAGATCGAGTTCCAGATGGCGCTGATGAACCGCAAGATCGAGCCGCGCATCGAGACGATCTTCTTCGTGCCCTCCGAATCCTACTCCTTTCTCAGCTCGAAGCTGGTCAAGGAAGTGTACATGCTGGGCGGCGAGGTGCGCTCCATGGTGCCGCTGCTCGTCGACCGCAAGCTGAAGAAAAAATTCCGCCGCGGCTAGCCCAGGAACGGCAGCAGGCTCTTCCAGCCCGCGGGCAGGGTCTTGGCGATGTCGTTGAGCACGACGAAGACCATCAGGCTGATCAGGAAAGCGAATCCGGCATAGACCAGGACGTTTTTCAGCTTCTGGCTCAGGTCGCGGCGGATGACCGCCTCGATGGTGAAGATCAGCAGGTGGCCGCCGTCGAGCCCCGGGATGGGGAAGAGATTGACAATCCCCAGCTGCAGCGAAATGAAGGCGATGAGCATGAAGAAGTTGGAAAAGCCGCTGGCCAGCGCTTCCTGGGAGACGCGGGCGATCTCGATCGGGCCCGAGAGGCTCTTCACCGATATCTTGCGCTGGATGAGCTTCTTGAAGGCGTCGAAGGTCAGGAGCGTCAGGCGCCCGGCCTCCTGGAAGCTGTTCTTCACGGCGGCGAAGAAGCCGTAGTCGACCTTGGTGGTGGGCAGCTCCACGTTGAAGCCGATGATGCCGACCCCGTTCTCGGCCACCGGCGTGAGCCGGGTCTCCATGGCGGCGCCGCCGCGCTCGTATGCCAGCTGCAGGGGCTTGCCCGGGGCGGCGTGGATGATGTCGGCCAGTTCGAAGTAGGTGGCGACGGGCCGCCCGTCGACGGCGACGATGCGGTCCCCCGGGCGCAGGCCGGCCCTGGCCGCGGGGTAGCCGGCGGCGACCCGGTCGATCACCGCCGGCAGCTGCCAGTAGAACCCGGCATAGCCGATCTCGTAGCGCGTGCTGGCGCCGATCCGGAGCTCGACGCCGCGTCCGACGCCGGCGCGCAGGAACTCGACCTTCACGCTCTGCTTGGGATTGGTGCCGACGGCGATCTCCGCCTCCTTCCAGGTGGGGGTGCGCCTGCCGTCGATAACCAGCAGCAGGTCGCCGGGCAGCAGGCCCGCCTTCTCCGCCGGCGAGCCCTTGACGATGTAGCCGATCACCGGTTTTTCCAGCTTGTAGGAGTCGACCTCTATGCCGCCCATGTTGACGGCGACGATCAGCACCAGGGCCAGCAACAGGTTCATCACCGGCCCCATCAGCAGGGTGAATATCTTCTGCGCCCGGTTCTTGGCCATGAACTGGTCGGGCGCGGCGTGTTGGGGATCGAAGTCCTCCTCGCCGGCCATGCGCACGTAGCCGCCCACCGGGACCAGGCTGACGCGGAAATCGGTGTCGCCGATCTTCCTGCCGAACAGCCGCTTGCCGAAGCCGAAGGAAAAAACCTCGACGCGGATCTTCATCAGCCTGGCGGCGATGTAATGGCCGAGCTCGTGGACCAGGACGATGAGGCCCAGGACGGCGAGAAAGGTCAGGAACTGGTATAAGACGTTCATTTCATTACCTCTTTTTCTATGGTTGCGATCGTTTTCTTGCGGGTGAGAGCGATGGTCTGAAGCACGTCGTCCAGGCCGCCCAGCGGCTGGAACCCCTCGCGGTCCAGCACGCGGGCGACGACGGCGGGGATCGCCGTGAAGCCGATGCGGCCGGCCAGGAAATACTCCACGGCGACCTCGTTGGCGGTATTGAAGACGGCGCCGGCGTTCCGTCCCTGGCGCAGCACGTCATAGGCCAGCTGCAGCGCGGGAAAGCGCCGGGCGTCGACGGGGTAGAACTCGAGCTTTTGCAGCGCCGCTAGGTCGAGGCTCGGGCAGGGGCCGGCGAGGCGCTGGGGGTGGCTGAGCGCGTAAAGGATGGGCAGCCGCATGTCGGGAACGCTCATCTGCGCCAGGACGGAGGCATCGCTGAATTCCACCAGCGAATGGACGACGCTCTGGGGATGGATGACGACGTCGACCTGCTCCGGGGCCAGGTGGAACAGGCTGCTGGCCTCGATGACCTCCAGGGCCTTGTTCATCAGCGTGGCCGAGTCGATGGTGATCTTGCGGCCCATGGACCAGGTGGGATGGGCCAGGGCCTCCGCCACCGTGATGGCGGCCAGGTCGCGCTCCGCGTCCCGGAAGAACGGCCCGCCCGACGCGGTCAGGATGACCCGGCGCACCTGTTCGCGGGAGCTCCCGGCCAGGCACTGGAAGATGGCGCTCTGCTCGCTGTCGATGGGCACGATCTCGGCGCCGGCAACGGCGGCCTCGCGCTGGATGAGCTCGCCGGCCGCCACCAGTGTTTCCTTGTTGGCCAGGCACAGGCGCCGGCCCAGGCGCACCGTGCGAAAGGCGGCCTGCAGCCCGTCGGTGCCGTTGATGGCCGCAACGACGCCGTCGCAGCCGGGAAGGGAGACGATCTCGTCCAGGCCGTCGTTGCCGTGGAACACCCGCAGCCGGGGGAATTTTTCCTGCAGCTCGCGGGCGGCGCGCTGCGACTTGACGCTGACCGCCAGCGGCGCGAACTCGGCGACCTGCTTTTCCAGCAGCTGGATGTTGCCGCCGGCCGCCAGGCCGAGCAGGCGGAAACGGCCGCGGTTGGCGCGCAGCACGTCCATGGTGCTGCGCCCGACCGAGCCGGTCGAGCCCAGGACCACGATGTTGCTTACCATTTTCTCCGCTCCGCGGCCATGCTCACCAGGAACGCCATGCGCTCAATTCCAGAAATAGCGGACCACGAAGTACAGCAGCGGCGCGCAGAAGATGTAGCTGTCGACGCGGTCCAGGACGCCGCCGTGGCCCGGCAGCAGGGTGCCGGAATCCTTCTGGCCGGCGGCGCGCTTGAAGAGCGATTCCACCGGGTCGGAAAGCTGGGAGAACAGCCCGATGACGGCGCCGGTGGCGACGGCGACCGGCACGGGCACCGGGACCGGGAACAGAACAATCGCGAGCCAGCCGCTGGCGCCCGCCGTCAGCACGGCGGCGATCAGGCCCTCGAGGGACTTCCTGGGCGAGGCGACCGGGTAGATCTTGTGCCGGCCGATGGCGCTGCCGATGAAATAGGCGCCCGAGTCGCCGATGGCGATGACCAGGATCATGAAAAAAAGGTAGTTGCCGCCGGCCCCGAGCTTCTTCAGCTCCAGCATGAAGTACAGCGGGAAATAGACGTAGAGCACGGCCAGGGCCAGGAAGCCCCAGTCGCGGGAGAACGATTCCAGCCGCTCCCGGGAATTGACCGTAAAAAGGAAGAAAAGGCCGTCGGCCAGCAGGCAGGCGGCGAGGGCGTGGCCGAGGTCGAATCCGTGGACGGTGAAGGCCAGGGCGACCAGCAGGCCGTTGCTGAAGACCAGCGGCCAGGCGTAGCGGCTGGGCTTGGCCAGCCGTGCCAGCTCCCAGGCCGCCAGGCTGGCCAGCAGGTAGAGCAGGGCCGAAAAATACGGCACGGGCAGATAGCGGATGGCCGCGATCGCGAAAACGATCAGCACGATGGTGGTTGGCAGGCGCCGGCCCAGGTCTTTCATGCGTTTCCGAATCTCCTTTCCCGGCCCTGGTAGTCGATGACGGCCTGGAAAAATTGCTGGGCCCGGAAGTCGGGCCACAAGGTGGCGGTGAAATACAGCTCGCTGTAGGCGATCTGGTAGAGGAGGAAATTGGAGATGCGCCGCTCGCCCGAGGTGCGGATGAGCAGGTCGGGATCGGGACAGCCCGCGGTGTACAGGTGGCGGGAAAAGACCTCCTCGTCGATCCTGCCGGCGGCGATCCGCGCGGAGACGATCGCCCGCACGGCGCGCAGGATCTCCTGGCGCGAGCCGTAGTTCAGGGCCAGGTTGACCTGCATGCGCTTGTGCCCGCTCGACCGCTCCTCGGATTCCATCAGCTTTTTCCTCAGCTTGCCGGGCAGCCCCTCCAGGTCGCCGATGATCTTCAGGCGGATGTCGTTGTCGGTGAGCAGCGCCTGGCGGCTCAGCAGGTTCTCGTGCAGCATGTCCATGAGGAACTGCACCTCGCCGGGGGGGCGTTTCCAGTTCTCGCTGGAAAAGGTGAACAAGGTCAGGAAGCGGATGCCCAGGCGGGCGGCGGCTTCGGTGACCTCGCGGGCCGCCTCGGCGCCGGCGCTGTGCCCGGCGTTGCGCTCCAGTCCCCGCTGCTTCGCCCAGCGGCCGTTGCCGTCCATGGTGATCGCCACGTGGGCGGGCAGGCGCTTTTCGTCGATGCGCTCGAGCAGCTCGCGCTCTTCGCTGCCGGAGGGATACTTGGCCAGGGCGTGGTCGAACATCCACGAATTATATTTTTTCCCCCCTTTTTTGTCAAATCGGCCCGGCCCCGGCCGGGAGCGGGCGCCGGGCGGCGTCGCTTCATTGAATTCAGGCCGGGGCTGGTATATAATACCGGCAGATGAAGAAAAAGTGGGCGGTTTTACTCTGTTTCGTGCTTTTTTTCAGCCAGTGCAAAAAAAAATCGCAGGGCGAAGACCCCGTGCCAGCGGCTGACCCGGCGGTGGCCAGCGCGACCCGGGTCATCCTGACCATCGGCAGCGTCAACTGGACCAACCGCGACCTGAAAAATTTCATCCAGCTCCAATACGCGGATATTTTCGAGAAAAAAAACAACGACAAGCTCCTCTCCCGCCTGTTCGACGTCTTCTGCGAGCAGCAGTCCGTCCTTTTCAAGGCCAACCAGGACGGTGTCGAGGTCGACGACGGCGAGGTCGAGACCTTCCTCGGCGAGGTCCGGGCGCGTGGCCAGGCGCCGGCCCTGGACCGCGAGATGGTGCGCAATACCCTCAAGGTGCAGAAGTACCTGCTGGCCGGTCCCTACCGCGACATCGACGTCAGCGATGCCGAGGTCGCCGCGTATTACGAGTCGCACCTGGGCGATTACCAGAAGACCGAGGAGATCGAGCTGCACCAGATCATGGTCAAGGACCGCGAGAAGCTGCTGCAGATCCGCTCCGAGCTGCTCAGACAGCCGGCGCGCTTCGAGGAGATCGCCCGCAGCGAATCGATCTCGCCCGAGGCCGACAAGGGCGGCGCCATGGGGCTTTTCGAGCAGGGCATGCTGCCCCGCGAGATGGAGGAGGTGGTCTTTTCCCTGAAGGTGAACGAGATCAGCCCCATCGTCGAGTCGCCCTACGGCTTCCACCTTTTCAAGGTCACGCGCAAGCGCAAGTCGCGCATGCAGCTGCTGGCGGCCGTGAAGGACGAGATCAGGAGCAAGCTGCTCTCGGCCAAGCTGACCGCCGCCTATGCCGGTTTCCTGGGCGGCCTGGCAGCCGAGGTGCCGGTGCAGGCCCGTTATGAGAACCTCTATTTTACATACATCAAACCCGAACCTGGAGTAGACGAAAATGAAAGCAAAAACCTTCCTGGCAGCGATCCTCTTTCTGACGGCTAGCGCCTGCGGGCTCGCCGCCGACGTCGTCGAGGAGATCTATGCGGTGGTCAACGAAGAGGCGATCACCGGCAGCGAGCTGAAAAAATTCGAGATGGAGATGCTGCGCTCGCTGCAGGCCGAGCTGCAGGGCGAAAAGCTGGAGGAGGCCGTGCGCGAGGTCAAGAAGGACCTGCTGAACCGCTTCATCGAGCAGAAGCTGCTGCTCTCCAAGATCAAGGAGAAGAACTACGACGTCGACGCCGACGTGGAATCGATCCTGCAGGAGATCAAGAAGCAGAACAACATCGCCTCGGACGAGGACCTGAAGAAGGCCCTGGCCAACGAAGGCATCGAGTTCGCCGCCTGGAAGGAGATGTGGAAGGAGCGGCGCAAGCAGGAGCGGCTCATCGCCGAGGAAGTGGGCTCCAAGATCAAGATCGACAATCCGCAGATCATGGAGTACTACCGCAAGAACGCCGCGCAGTTCACTGTTCCCGCCGAGTTCGCCCTGAACTGCATTTACCTGAAGAAGAACGAGGACGGCGCCCGGCCGCAGGAAAAGATGGACCGGGTCTCCGCCGAGCTGAAGCCCGGGCTGTTCGCCGAGGTGGCCAGGAAGCATTCCGAACTGCCGGACGCGGCGGAGAACATCGCCCTGGGCAAATTCAAGAAAGGGGAGCTGGACAAGAACCTGGAAGCGGCGGCGCTGCAGCTGAAGAAGGACGAGTATTCCGGCTGGATCGAGACCGACAGCGGCTGGTACATCATCCAGCTGGCGGAGTTCAGCGAAGAAAAAATGCGCGAGGTCAGGGAGGTCCGCGAGGAGATCATCCAGACGCTGCGCGAAGCGGAACAGCAGGTCAAGGTGAAGGACTACCTGGCCGAGCTGAAGAAAGAGAGCTACATCAAAATATTGAGGGAATACCAGTAAGCGCCGGGCGCCGGCGCGCTCAGAACGGGATGCCGGCGGCGGCGATGGCCTTCTTCAGCAGCGAGATGATCTCGCCGTTCTTTTCAATGCCGAGGGCGACGGCTTCCTGGAACAGCTCACGGGGCAGCGGCTGCCCCTCGCAGAAGGATTGCACCTCGATCAGGGCGCCGTCGGCGCTGGAAACGATGTTGATGTCGCTGTCGCAGTGCGCGTCCTCCTCGTAATCGAGGTCGACCAGCAGCTGGCCGTCCCTGACCCCCACCGAGACGGCCGCAACGGGCCGGAAGGCGGGAAAATCGGCGATGACCTGCTCGTATACCATGTGCTTCAAGGCCAGGACCAGGGCCAGGAACGAGGCGTTGAGCGAGGCGCAGCGGGTGCTGCCGTCGGCCTGGATGACGTCGGCGTCGAGCGTGATCGTCCTCTCGCCGAGGGCCCGGTGGTCCAGCACCGTGCGCAGGGCGCGGCCGATGAAGCGCTGGATCTCGCCGCTGCGGTTATTGATCTTGGATCGCTCGCGGGCGATGCGCTGGTTGCCGGATGAGCCGGGGAGCATGGCGTACTCGGCCGTGATCCAGCCGCGGCCGCTGCGCTTCAGGAACGGCGGCACCCGGTCTTCGAGCGTGGCCGTGGCCACCACCCGTGTATGCCCCTGTTCGCACAGCACCGAGCCCGGGACGTTGCGCACGTAGCCGGGGACGAAGGTGATCGGGCGCAGGTCGTGGTCGGGGCGGTCATTGGCTCTCATGCATCTCTCCTTGCGGCCTGGTCTTCCAGCGGTCGTGGAACCAGAACCACTGCTCGGGAAACTTCCGCACCTGCTCCTCGATCAGCCGGGTCAGCTCCTGGGTCAGGCCGGCCACGGCGGCGGCATCGGCTCCGGCGCCCGCGCCCGGGAAATCGACCTCGGGCAGGACGTCGAGGACGATCGCGTCTTTTTCGTAGTGCAGGAACACCGGCACGGCCGGTATGTTCTTTTTCAGGACCAGCTGCGACACGGTGGTGACGGTCGCGGCCTTGGTCGCGAAGAAATCGACGAAGACCCCCTCGCGCGGCACGGTGTTCTGGTCGATCAGCAGGTAGACGACGCCGTTGCCGGCCAGGCGCTTGAGGATGGTGCGCAGCGAGCCCTGCTTGTAGATGACCTGCGAGCCCATGGCCTCGCGGAACCGGCGCACCTTGCTCTCGATCAGGGGATTGTCCATGGGGCGGGCGATGCTGTGGATCTCCCGGCCCAGGCGCTGGCGCAGGGCCAGGGGGATCCATTCCCAGTTGCCGAAATGGGCGGAAAAAACGATGACCCCCCGCCCCTTCTCCAGGGCGCGCTCCAGGATCTCGCCATGGTTGATGCGCGTCCTGGCCAGGATGGCCTGGGGATCGCGGCGGGCGAAGGTGCGCACGATCTCCATGAACACCCGGCCGAAATGATCGTAAACGCGGGCCTGCAGCCCGGCGCGCCGCGCGGCGCCGTCAGCGGGAAAGGCCAGGGCCAGGTTGGCGGCGACCAGCCGCGCGTGGCGGGGACTGGCCTTTTTCAAAAAAAAAACCAGGAGCTTCCTTTCCAGGTCCAGGGCCCAGGAGGGCGAAACGCGGACCAGGGAGATCATGCCGGCAAAAAGCGCGTGTTCCAGGCGAAGCTTAAATGAACCCTTTTTTTGCTGCATGTTCGATGATCCCGGCCATGGTGCCGTCAGGCAATTGTATCTCATTGCGCGCGCGCAATAAAGGGATGTCCTGCAAATCCCCGCCCGGAGCGCCCGCCGCCAGGATATTCCTTATCTTGCAGAAATCCTTTTCGGTGCAGACGAGCCAGGAGGCGCCCTTCTCCCGCCGCAGTGCCTCCAGGGCGCGCAGGTCCTCCGGCGTGAAGGCGTGGTGATCGGCAAAGCCGCGGAAAGCGGCCAGGCGCCAGCGGCGCATGTCGCCGGCGAAGCGCTCGTTGTCGCCCAACGCCGAGAAAGCGACCAGCGGCGCGGCGCCGATGTCGACCGGGCGGCCGGCGGCGTCGAGGAAGGCGCGGATGGCGAAATCGTAGCCGGCGGCGCAGCGTTCGCCCCGCGCCCGCAAGGCGGGCCGGTAGCGCAGCACGATATCGGCGCGGCGTGACAGGAACTTGAAATGGCGCAGGTAATGATAGGGATGGCCGGGGTTGACCAGCAGGATGCTCAGGTCCTTGCGGATATGGCTGGACTGGAAGCCGTCGTCGAGGATGAGGATGCGGATGTTCAGGGCGGCGGCGGCGGCGATGGAGCGCAAGCGGTCGCGGCCGATGAACACCTCCTGTTCGGGGAAGCGGGCCTTCAGCATCATGGCCTCATCTCCCACCTCCGCGCAGCCATGGCCGGCCTCGACGCGGCCGCCGCTCTTTTCCAGGCGCGAGCGATAGCCGCGGCTGATGACGGCGAAACGGGCGCCCCGCTCCTGCAGGGCCTGGCCGATGGCCATGACCAGGGGCGTTTTCCCGGCGCCGCCGAAAGAGAGGCTGTCCACCGAGATGATGAACAGGCCGGGGAACGCGCGGGCGCTTCGCTCCTTGCGCCGCAGGTCGGCAAAGGCAATGGCCTTGTACAGCAGCGAGAGCGGGCCCAGGAGCGGCCGGCTCAGGCGAGATAGCGCTCGATCCGTTCCAGGCTGCATGCCAGCGCCCCCTTCCTCTCGGCGACGGCCCTGCGGGCCATGGCTCCGATCCGTTCGCCATCCAGGGCGGGGAACTCCCTTAGGAAGTCCCGCCACTCGTTGCTGTCGCTAACGCGGCGGTACGCCCCGCTTTCCTCCAGGGCGCGGCCGATATCGGGGAAATTGTTGTAATGGGGCCCGCCGACGATGGCCTTGCCCAGGGCGGCGGGCTCGTAGAGGTTGTGGCCCCCGGTGGCGGCGTCGAAGGTGCCGCCCATGAAGACGACATCGGCGATGCTCATGATGGGCAGCAGGTAACCCATGCGATCATAGACCATGGCCCGGGTGCCGGCGCCGGCGGCCTCCAGCCGGCTGAACAGCGCGTGGGCGACGGCGTTGTCCTGCAACTGGACGCAGATGGCCTGGGCGCGTTCGACGTGGCGCGGCACAATGATGAAGAACAGGTCATCCGCGCTGCCGGCGATGGCCGGGATGAACACCTTCTCGTCGGCCTCGTGGCTGCTGGCCAGGACCACGATCCTCCGCGACGGCCCGTCCAGCCGCAGGCGGGCGCGGACGGCGGCGGGCGCGGGCAGCCCCTGCAGGCTGTTCTCAGCTTCGTCGGCCTTGATGTTGCCGCAAACGGTGATCGCATCGGCCGGGATGCCCAGGAGCTGGAAGCGCCGGCGGTAGAGCTCGTTCTGGACCATGTAGGCGTCGATGCGGCGGAAAAACGGGCGCAGGACGTGGCGGAAGGCGCGATAGCGGCGGAAGGCCTTTTCCGAGATGCGGCCGTTGATCAGGATCATGGGGATGCGGCGGCGGCTCAGCAGCGCGATCCAGTTGGGCCAGACCTCCAGCTCGTTGAAAATGACCAGCCGGGGCTGGATGCGGTCGATGAAGCGGCGCACGATGAAGGAAAGGTCCAGGGGAGCCTGGATGGTGGGAATAGCGGGGTATTCGCGGCGGGCGAGGTCATGGCCGGCCGGGGTGGTGACCGACAGGACGACGCGCCGGCCCCTGGCGCCCAGCGCCGCGATCAGGGAGCTGACGCTGCGCACTTCGCCCACAGATACGGCGTGGATCCAGACGGCCTTTTCGCGGGCGGGCTCCAGCTGCGGCCGCAGCCGGCCCTTCAACAGGGGGCGATAGGCTTTTTTCAGGACATACTTCAGCCAGAAAGGCAGGAGGAACAGCAGGAGCAGGAAATAAAGGAGGTCGAGAATGAGCATATTCCATTATAACACAGCCCCTGGCGGGCGTCATCCGCTCCGCGATCGGTCGCCCGCGGGCGGGAAAGGACCGTTGACTTGCCGCCGTTGCCGGCATAAAATGCACCCATGGCAGACAAGATCAAGGCCGTCGTGCTGGCCGCCGGCAAGTCCACGCGCATGAAGTCGGAGCTGTCCAAGGTGCTGCACCCCATCCTCGGCAGGGAGATCATCCGCTACCTGCTGGACAGCCTTCGCGGCTGCGGGCTCGAACCCGAGGACATCGTCGTGGTGGTGGGCGACAACCGGGCCGAGGTCGAAAAGGCGATCGGCGGAAGCTATCTCTTCGCCCGCCAGCAGGAGCCGCTGGGAACGGCCCACGCCCTGCTTAGCGCCGCGGCGCACGTGGCCGGACACGAGGGCGGACTGCTGGTGCTGGTCGGGGACAATCCCTACATCACCGCCGGCGAGCTGGGCAAGCTGATCGCCGGCCATCAGCGCAGCGCTGCCGCCTGCACCTTCATCAGCGCGGTCTTCAGTGGCGACATTCCCCCCTTCGGCCGCGTCGTCCGCGACGGGCGGGGAAAAGTGCAGCGCATCGTCGAGGAAAGGGACGCCAGCGCCAAGGAGCGGCTCATCCGCGAGGTGAACGCCTCCATCTACCTTTTCGACAATCCGCGCGTTTTCCCGCTGCTGGCGAAGATCGGCAACGACAACGCCAAAAAAGAGTACTACCTGACCGATATCATCGCCCTGCTGCGCCGGGAGAACCTGGACGTCGAGGCGGTTGTCGCCGACGACCGCGACATCGCCATCGGCATCAACGACCGCCGCGACCTGCAGGAAGCGCAGCGCAAATTCAATCTCCGCGCCCAGCAGCGGCTGCTGCTGGAAAGCGGGGTGACCATCCTGCAGCCCGAGACCGTGACCATCGAGCATGACGTCGAGATCGGCCGCGACACGGTCATCTATCCCGGCACCTACCTGGCCGCCGGCACGCGCATCGGCAGGAATTGCGTTATCGGCCCCTTCGCGTACCTGAAGAACGTCCGCGTCGCCGACGGCGAAAAACTGGAATTCGTCAAGAAACAGGGCTGAACGCCGCCGGCCCGGCAGCGGCCCCGCGCGGGCCGCTCCGCGCTGGTTTGACTTTTAAGAAAATTGAAATATAATAAGGCCAACCCTAGGCGAAGGAGCCCCGATGATCAGAAAGCTGATAAAGCCGAATTTTAAGGAGATGAAGCAGAAATCCAACCAGGAAAACAAGCGCAAGCCCCCGCCGCCTTACAAGACCCACGCCGAAAATTACTATTACATAAAGCAGATGAACAACCGCACGCAGCTGGTCATGGAACTGGTCAGCGGCGAGGTCCTCAAGGGGCTGCTGGACTGGTACGACGAGAAATGCCTGAAATTCAAGAAGCAGGACGGCGGCACCCTGATCGTGTTCAAATCGCAGATCAAGTACATCTATAAGAACCCCGATTTTGCCGAACCCAAGCGCGAAGAACCCGGACCCGGGAAATAAGGTCATCGCCGTCACCCTGGGCGACCCGCAGGGGATCGGCCCCGAAGTGGTGGCCAAGAGCCTGGCCGCGGTTTCTCCCTCCACCTCAATGCTGGTCATCGGCCAGCGGCGTTTTTTCCCCCGCAGCGACCTGCGCCTTGTGCGCACTGCCGGCGATGTGCGTGCCGGCGAGACCGCTTTCCTGGAAGTGGCCGACGCCGCCGACGGCGGCGATCCCTCGTTCCAATGGGTCAAAGCGGCCGTTGACCTGGCGCTGCGCGGTCAGGTACAGGCCGTGGTCACGGCCCCGGTCAGCAAGGAACGCTGGCTGGCCAGCGGGCTGCCCTTTCGCGGCCACACCGATTTCTTCGCCACGGTTTCACCGGCGGCGCCCCCGCTGATGTTCTTCTGGTCGCCCGGGCTGAAGGTGGCCCTGTTCACCCACCACCTGCCGCTGCGCGACGTCTTCGACCGGCTGGAGCGCGGCAGCATCGTCTCCTTCATGCGCCGCCTCGACGGGGAATTGCGGCGGCTGTTCGGGCGGGAATTCACCTATCTGCTCAGCGGCCTGAACCCGCATGCCGGCGAGAACGGCCGCCTGGGCAGCGAGGAGATCGAGCGCATCGCGCCGGCCATGGGCGACCTGCGGGATGAGATGCGGATGGAGGGGCCCTTTCCTCCCGACGTGGTCTTCGTCAAGGCCCGGTCCATGAAAGGCGCGGTGGTCGTCGCCTGGGCCCACGACCTGGGGCTGATCCCCTTCAAGCTGCTGCACGGCGGCGACGGCGTGCAACTCACCCTCGGGCTGCCGTTCGTGCGCACCTCGCCGGTGCACGGCACGGCTTTCGATATCGCCGGCAAGGGGGTCGCAGACCCGGCCAGCATGCTGGCCGCCGTCCGTCTGGCCGAGACGCTGCTCCGCTAGCGCCCCGCTCCGTCCCCGGCGGCGCCGCCGTCGTCCTCGCTCCTGATCTTTTCCTGGAGCTTCTTGAGCTCCTCATGGATCTTCTTCAGTTCTTCCGCGAATTTCTTGTGCGTCTCCGCGCCCAGCGTTTCCTTCTGGTCCTGGAGCTTTTTCAGTTCCGCCTCAATCTTTCTGCTCTCTTCCCGCAGCTTCAGCAGGGAAAGCTCTTTCTGCCGCTGCAGCTCGCCCATGCTCTTTTCCTTGGACTGCTGCAGTTTCTTGAGCTCGTCGCGGTAGATCATTTCGGCTTCTTCGCCGATATGGCTTTTCAAGTTCTCCACTTTCTGGGCGAAACGCTTGATGTCCCAGGTCATTTTATCGTTGCGGTCGGGGACCAGCTGGAATTTCCGCAGGCGGCCGTCGCGATAGAGCTCGAGCAGGACCGCTTCCTTCTCCTTCAGGGAATTGAGGGCCTGGCGCAGGTCGGCGGGATTGCGCAGGGCGGCGCCCTTGGCGCGGACGATGACGTCCCCGGCCTGCATGCCGGCCTTGTCGGCGGCCGAGCCCTTGTTGACCTGCGAAACCAGCAGGCCGTGGCCCTCGCTCACCCCGAATTTCCGGCCCAGGTCGGCGGTGATCTCCATGACGTCAACGCCCAGCTGGCGCGCGCCGTGGAACTCGATGACGTAGTTCTTCACCATGGGCAGGGCCGACTCCATCTCGAACATGTCCGGGATCTCGGCGAGTTGCCCGGCCAGGTGCGGCAGGTCGCTCTCGTCGATCGTTTCGGGAGCGCCCGGCGCGGGCGGAGGCAGCGGCTGCCGGGGGGGGCGTTCGCCGGGCTTCTCTTTCAGGACAAGCAGCTTACTGCCCTGGCGGTCGCCCAGCTCCACGTCCAGGCGCAGTTTCTTGCCCGCGCGGTCGATCCTGACCATGACCTTTTCTCCGGCATAGCGGTATTGCAGCGCGGCGGCGATATCGCGAAATACGGACACCGGCCTGCCGGCAAGCTCCTCGATGCGGTCGCCGACGATGATACCGGCCTTGGCCGCCGGCGAGCCCTTATAGGCGTCCAGCACCTGGTTGGCATCGCTGTCGACCGTGATCCCCAGCCAGCCGGGGATCAGTTTCTCCCCGCTCTTCAGCTTGCCGGCGATGCGCTTGACCTGCTCGATGGGAATGGCGTAGCAGAGCCTGCCGCTGGCGCTCTTGCTGCCGCTGACCACGATGGCGGCCGATTGGTCCTTGAAGGTGAGATCGGGGGTGAAGGAAAAGCCGACGCTGCCGCGGATGATGCCCAGCAGCTCGCCTTTCTTGTTGACCACGGCCCCGCCGGCCGCCCCGGGGGCGACCGGGGCGTTCAGCAGCAGCTCGTTCTCGCTGAGGCTGCTGACGATCCCCTGGAATATGGCGGGGAAACGGTCGTAGAACAATCCGACCAGGGCCACCCAGTTGCCGACCTCCGCCTGCCGGGCCTGGCGCAGGGGCGGCAGCCCCTTTTTGTCGAGGCGCAGCAGCGTCAGGCCCGAACGATCGTCCTGGCCGGCGATCCTGGCCATGATCGCTTCGCCCTTGACGGTCTCGACGAAGATCTTCTCGAAGGGATGGCGCGTGACCAGCGCCGTGGTGATGACCAGGCCGTTTTCCAGGGCGATGCCGGTGGCCACGTATTTCCTGTGGTTTTCGGCGACGACCTTGACCAGGGAAGGCGAAACCTTTTCCAGGACGATGCGGATCTCGTTCTCCATGCTGTCGATCCTGTCAGGGGCCTGGGCGCCCAGGGCGATCCAGGCCAGCATCAGCATGATGAATATCAGTTTTTTCATGGTTCCTCCTAGATTTGGTTGAGGGTCGCCTGCTCGCCGGCCTTTTCCTGATAGGAGACCGGCTCGAGCGAGTAGCGGGTGAGGTTGTCGGAAGCCGAGAAGAACAGCTCCTCGCTCACGGGGACCTCTTCCTTGATGCTGCCGGCGCCGGCCAGCGGCAGGCGGCGGGGCAGGGGGCGGAACAGCTGGAAGACCGAAAGCAGCGCCACGACCCCGGCGCAGGCGGCGATGCCCATGCCGACCTTGCGCTGCGTCTTTTTCCTGCGGATCTTGGCAAAGACCCTTTCCTCGAAGTCCATTCCCGGCCCGTCGGGGCCGGCGCTTACGGCAAAAACATCATTCCATTCAGGCATGGGATTCTCCTTCCGGGCTGAGGCAATGTTTTTTCAGATGGTCCTTGCCGCGGAAAACCAAGGACTTGACCGTGCCGATGGGCTTGTTCAGCATCAGCGCGATCTCCTCGAAGGAAAAGTTGTCCATCTCCTTCATGACCAGCGGCACGCGCCATTTGTCCGGGACCATGGCCAGAAGCTGCTCGGCCAGCAGCTTGCCCTCGATGTCGGGATGATATGAAGCCTCGCTCTCGTTGAGGTCGGAAAGGGAGAAGACCTGGCGGATGCGCCGCTTGCGGAATTCGCTGCGGGCCAGGTTGGTGGCGATGGTGTAGATCCAGGACTTTGCTGCCTGGGCGTTGTCGGTCTTCAGGGTGCGGGCCTTGAAATAGACCTTGACGAAGGTGTCCTGCGTCAATTCTTCGGCCTGCTGCCGGTCACCCAGCAGCAAGCTCAGGTAGTTGAATATCGGTTTCTTGTACATGGCCATCACTTCTTTGAACGCGGCTTCATCACCGTCCTTGAGCTTGGCTATCACATCATCCATGGCTACCCACTAAGATGCGCCCGGCGCGCTTTTGGTTGCATTTGCGGCCATAGTATTTGCTTTTTTGGCTGATTGCGGGATAGAGAGCGATCCAATCCTTTCCATCTCCCCTCCAGACGGAGAGATAGGTAATGAGAGAGAGATGGAAATATTATAGTACAAGTTTTTTTAAATTCAACTTTTTGAATTTTCCCGGCGCTAGCGCTTGCCGGGAGCGCTGGTTGCCGCGGTTTCCGCCGTGACGTCCTCGATCTTCGCGGGGAATTTATCCAGGATGCCCCTGGCGACCTGGAAGGCATACGGCAGGGCCGGGTTGCGGACGATGACCGTTTCCTCCGCGCCGGCGCCGAATTCCAGCACGATCTCGCTGCGCTTGCCCGGCTCGACCTGATCTTCCGTCTTCAGGGCGATGCGTGTTCCGGCTTCCGGCCGCGGCCGCGGCGCGTCGATGAATTCCACGGCCTCGAGTTCGGCCAGGGCGGTCAGCAGGGACTCGATCTTTTCCACAGCGGGCTGCCGTCCGGGCTGCGACCCGGCGAACGCCCAGGCGCCGGCGGCATCCTTGCGCACGGTGAACTGCAGGCCCTCCCGGCGCAGCGAAAGCTCGCGGACGTCGTAGGCGTAGAACGGGGCCACCTTTTTCTCGCGCCAGGCCGTGGCATCGCCGGCGAATTTGTCCAGGAAGCCCGGGCTGATGCCGCAGATCTCCGCGGCGCCCTCGACCCGGGCAAAAGCCTGCTCGCCGCTTTTCGCGGCCACGATCCGCTGCGAGCCGCCGGGGGCTTTGAACTCGGCGCTGAGCAGCGGCTTGTCCAGGCCGTGCTGCGCCGGCGCGCCGGTGGCCGGAATGAAAGACAGGGCTTCCAGCGTGGAGGCGGAGGCGAGGACCTCGTCGACCCTGGCCGCGCTGGCCAGCGAATAAACGGGTTTCTCCAGAAACCAGCGGCCGTCTTTTTTGGCCAGGGCCAGGCGGTTTTCCCCGTGGCGCAGGTCCAGGGCGGTGACGGCCATGGTGTCGATCGCGAAGAATCTCTTGTCGCGGAAGGCGAACAGGTCCTTTTCCAGGTCGTTGCGCTTGTAGGCGGCGAGGCTGACCACCTTGCTGCCGGAGGCCAGCCTGGCGTAGGAGGAATCGTCCAGCTCGTTCCTGACGCCGAGCAGGACCGTGGCGGCGGGCTTGCCCGCGACGAACAGCGTCAGCTCGGTCCCGGGCTTGTCCAGGCCGAACGTGTTCAGCTCGCGGCCGTCTTCCGCGACCAGGCGGTCATATTTCAGTTCACAGAAGTTATCCAGGATGCTTTCCAGCGCCACCTTGTCGGCCTTGACCGCCAGCGGCTGCTCTACATACCACATCGTGTCGCGGCGGCGGAAGACGAAATGGCCGCTGCCGTTGCGCAGCTCGATCTTCTCGACGGAGCCGGTGGGAATGTCCAGCAGCGTTCCCTCCGCGGTTGGCCGCGCCTTCTCCCGGCGCTCGATCCAGGTGATCGCCGCGGCGAGCAGGCCCAGGAAAAGCGCCAGGGCGAGTATTTTTTTCCAGTTCACAGCTTCCTCCGGTAGAGCCAGACGCCGATGCCGGCGGCGAACACCAGCAGCGGCAGGATGATCAGGGTGTAGAAGAAGACCAGGCGGCCGGCGCCCTGGGACAAACTGACGGTCCTGGGCGCGGTGACCTTGGGGGCGATGGCGACCAGGTCCTTTTCCTCGGCCAGCCAGGAGACGGCGTTGTTGAAAAAATTACCGTTGGCCTGGAAGAAATAATACTTGTTCATGGCGAAGTCGGAGTCGCCGCAGACCACAATGCGCGATCGCGCCTTGCCGGCCTCCCGTTCGCAGGCGGCCGCGATGTCCAGCGGGCCGGCCTTGTCCTCGGGGTGGCGGGTGATCTTTTCGGTCCGCACCTCTTCCTCGTAGTTCGTCTCGCCCCAGGAATTGGGGCTGGTGGCGGCGAGGAAATCCACGCGCACGCCGGCGGGAACCGGGTTGATGCGCGCCAGGCCGCGGGACAGGGGGAACATGGTGGCATAGCCGAAGCCCTTGGTGATGGCGTGCTGGGGGTACTTGGCCACCACGGGCATGAAGTAATTCCCGCCCATGAACTGCGAAATGGGGTCGGCGTCGACCACGACGTTCTCCTCCAGGGCCAGGCCGTACCTGGCCAGCAGGGGCTTCAGCTCGGCGCCGGTGCCGGGATCGAGGAGCAGCAGCAGCCGCCCCTGCTCTTTTTCCAGGTAGTTCCCCAGCAGCAGGATCTCCTTCTCCATGAGCGGTTTCTGCGGCCCGGCCACGATGACCGCCGCCGCGTCCGCGGGCACGGCCGCCTCCTGGAACAGGACCAGCTCCTTCACCTTGAAGGACAGCTTCTCCAGTCCGGAGCGGGCCTCGGAGTAGCCGGTCTCCCCGCTCTCCCCGGGGGCGGGCTCGCCGTGCCCCTGGAGGAAGTAGATCGTCTTCTCGCCCTGGCGCGACACGCTGATGATGGCGTTGGTGACGGCCTCTTCCGAGACCTCCTCGCTGCGCGTGCTCTTGCCGTCGTATTCGAACACCAGCGTGCCGTCGGTCTTGATCTCGTAGCGCTTGACCAGTTCGGGCTTCAGGTAGGGATCGATGACCGTGGCCTTGATGCGGCCGCTGTGGAAGCGATAGATGGCCAGCAGGTCCTGCAGCTTTTCCAGGCCGCTGTTGCCCTTGCTGAAAAAGGCCTTGATCTCCAGGTCCTTCTTCAGTGCCCGCGCCACCTGCACCGACTGGTCGGACAGGGAATGCACCTTGCCGACGGTGAGGTCGAAGCGCTTGTGCACCTTCACCCCCAGGTAGTTGACGGCCGCGACGATGGCCACGATCAGCAGGACGACCACCGCCAGGTTGGAGGCAAAAATGAAGTTCAGGCGGGAATTTTTCGTCTTCAGCCGCGCGATGTGGCCGGCAAAATAGGCGGCCAGCCCGGCGACGCCCAGCAGCAGCAGCGCCAGCCCGGCCTTGCCCCTGAAGGAGGCCAGGCCGTAGCTGAGCCACAGGGCCGTCCCGGCCAGGATGAGCGGCAGGCAGAGGAAGTTGCCGTAATGCAGGAGTCTTTTCATGCTTACCTCCATCTGCGGAACTCGAACACCGAGCGGGTCAGGTAAAGGCCCAGGAATATGAACGACAGGAAGTAGACGATGTCCTGGGTGTCGATCACGCCGGTGACCATGTTCTTGAAATGGGTGAAAAACGACAGGTAGGTCAGTATCGCCCGCCAGGCGCCGGGCCCGCTTTCGCCGACCCACGAGACCACCCAGATCAGCAGGATGACCGAGAAGGAGACGGCGGCGGCGATGACCTGGTTCTCGGTGAGCGACGAAGCGAAAAGGCCGATGGCGATGAAGACCGCCCCGAGCAGGAACAGGCCGAGGTAGGCGGTCAGCAGCGGCGCCACCTCGGGGTTGCCGTGGACGAAGGCGAACACGGCGAAGGTGGCGGTCAGCAGCAGGATGATGGCGTAGATGATCAGCGCCGCCAGGTACTTGCCGAGGATGAGCGCCGTCGGCCGCAGCGGCGAGGTCAGCAGCAGCTCCTCGGTGCGCATTTTCTTCTCGTCGGCGAACAGGCGCATGGTCAGCAGCGGCAGCAGGAACATCAGGATGACCGTCATGTTGTTGAAGAAAGGCTCGAAGAGCATCTGGTTGATGTTGACGCGATCGATGGGGTAGCCCGACTGCAGCAGGCGCATGGTCTGCTCGTTGGCCCAGGACAGGATGCTGTAGTAGAAAAAGCCCGCCACCAGCAGGAAGAACGCCGTCAGGATATAGGCGATGGGGGAATACAGGTAGGTCTTCAGTTCTTTCTTGGCGATGATCCAGACGCTTCTCATTACGCCCTCCCTTCCTCGGCCAGGATGGCCTTCATGTACAGGGCCTCGAGCCCGGCCTTGACTTCGCGGATGCTGACCCCTTTTTGCACCAGGTGCATGAGGATCGGGTTGAGGTCCTCCGGGGGTTCCTTGAATTCCAGCCTCAGCAGCGGTCCCTCGGCGCGGGCCTCGCTGACGGCCGGGAACGCCGGCGCCAGGCCGGCGGCGATCGCGGCATCGACCGGGGCGGCGGCGACGATCTCCAGGCTCTTGCCCCATTCGTCGCGGGTCAGGGTGGCCAGCAGCCGGCCCTCCTTGATGATCACGGCCCCGTCGCAGACCTGGGTGATCTCGGCCAGGATATGCGAGGAGAGGATGACCGTGGCGCTCTCGCGGAAGGAGCGGATCATCTCGCGGATCTCGATGATCTGGGCCGGGTCGAGGCCGATGGTCGGCTCGTCGAGGATCAGCACCGCCGGCTCGTGGATGATGGCCTGGGCCAGGCCCAGGCGCTGGCGGAAACCGCGGGAGATGTTGCGCACCAGGCGGCCGTAGACGCCCTGCAGGCTGGTCTTCTCCACGACGCGATCGACGGCGTAGCCGATCTTTTTCCTTTCCAGCCCGTTCAGCTCGGCCACGAAGCGCAGGTATTCCTTGACGGTCAGCTCGCCATAAACGGGAACGATCTCGGGAAGATAGCCCACCATTTTCTGGATGGAGCGCAGATCCTCGTTGACGTCGATGCCGTTGATCAGCGCCCGTCCGTCGTTGGGCGGAAGGTAGCCGGTCAGAATGCGCATGGTGGTGGTCTTGCCGGCGCCGTTGGGGCCCAGGAAGCCCCAGATCCTCCCTTTCTCCACCTGGAATGAGATGTCGTTGACCGCCAGCACGTTGGCGAACTTCTTGCTAAGGTGTTCGACTTGAATCATCCAGCCTCCTTACATGCGTTCGGGTATGTCGATGCCTAGAAGAACCAGGAGCTTGGCCACCTTGTTCCTGAACAGCAGCAGCAGCCCCAGGCGCAGGGCGCGCAGTACGGGGTCCTTTTCGGCCAGCATCGGGAACAGGTGGTAATAATGGTTGAATTTCTGGCACAGCCCGTAGGCGTACGCGGCCAGCGAGGATATCTCGTGGTTCTGCAGGGCGTATTCCACCTGGGTCTCCAGCAGCGACAGGTGCAGGAGCATCTCCCAGTACAGCTCCTTTTCGGGGCCGGGCAGGACGGACATGGCGCCGGCGTTCGCGGCCGCTTCCAGGTCCGCGGCGGCGGCTTTCCTGAGGATGCTGTTCAGGCGCACCATGGCGTACTGCAGGTAGGGGCCGCTGTCGCCCTCGAAGTTGAGCGCTTCCCTGAAGTCAAAGGCGATCACGGTATTGAGGTTGAACTTGACCATGAAATAGCGCAGGGCGGCGACGGCGATGGCGCGCGCGAGCTTCAGCGCCTCGTCCGCGCCCAGCTCGGAATTGCGCGCCTGGACCTCGCGCAGCGATTTTTCATTCAGCATGGCGATCAGGTCGTCGGCCTTGACCGCCCGCCCCTTGCGCCCTGAAACCTCGATGTAGGGCTTGCTTTCTTCGCCGGCTTCCAGCTGCAGCCCCATCTCGCGCACGCAGGCCGGGGTCAGGGCCACCATCTCGTAGGAGAAGTGGACGAAGTTGGCGCCGGCCGCGGGGTGGCCCAGCTGGGTGAGCACCTGGGCGATCAGGTTCTGCAGGTAGGACTGGCGGACGTCGATGACGTTGTAGACGCGGTCGCCCCTGCCGAAGGCGCGGGGCGGAGCCGGCGCCGGCGCGGACGAGGTCATGTACACGGGGTGGCCGTCGGGATAGGTGTGGAAGGGCCGGTAGTGGAAGTCCCGCCCCAGCAGGTCGAACTTCCAGAGGTTGTAGGCGATGTCCTTGCCCACGTAGGTGATGGTGTCATTGGAGCGGACGATGATCTTCTCGATCTTCTCGCGCTCGTAGTGGATGACCAGGCAGCCTTTCTTCTCCGGGTCGGCGGATGGGAGCATCACTCCGCTCCCCGTCAGCTCGGCGGCCGCGGCCTTGAAGAAGTCGAGGGCGATGACGTCGCTCTCCCGGGCCATCAGGTCGTACTGGATGCCGACGCGCTCCATGGTGCGGATATGGTCGAGCAGCACCTGCTGGGCGACATGGAGACAGATCTCGTATTCGGGGGCGGCCTTGTCCTCGATCTTCTTGTGCACCTCGCGGCGCTGGGCGGCCAGGGCTTCATCGCCGGCGAACAGGCGGTTGACCTCGGCGTAGAGGTCCCAGAGCATGGCGGCCAGGTCGGGGACTTCCTTGATCGCGGCCAGGTCCATTTTCCAGTAGTGGAGCAGGCCCCAGACCACGTCGGCGACCTGGATGCCGGTGTCGTCGATGTAGTTCTGTACCTCGACCTCGTAGCCCAGGAAGCGGCAGCAGCGGGCCAGGACGTCGCCCAGGCAGGAGTTGCGCAGATGGCCGATATGGGCCGATTTGTTGGGATTGATGCTGGTGTGCTCGACGATGACCTTCTCGCCGCGCGGGGGCAACGGCTGGTCCCGGTCGCGCTGCTGCGCCTGGAGGAAGGCGTCGCGGCGCAGGAAGAAATTGATGAAGCCGCCGCCCGCGACGCGGATCTCCTCAATCTCGTCCAATTGCCCCTGCAGCCTGGCGGCGATGTCGTTGGCCAGCAGGAAGGGCTTGGCCTTGGCTTTTTTGGCCAGGGCGAAGGCCAGCGTGGCCGACAGGTCGCCGAACTTGCGCTCGTTGGGGAGGGCGAAGCCCCACTCCACGCCGGCGAGGTCATAGGCATCCCCCAGCAGCGCGCTGATCTTCGTCTTGAGTTTTTCCTGCAGGCGCTTCATCGCATGGGGTCCAGGTGCGGCGTGTTCATGTCCATTTCTCCGGAATTATATATCAGCGCCCGCAGGCAGTCAACCCCGAAACGCTTTGCTTGAGAGCTTCTGCGGGTCGCGGCCCGCCCGCGGCCTCAGTGGAGGATGGCCTTCTCCCTTTCCAGCACCAGGGCGAAGGCCTCGGCTTCGTCGCGGGCGTCCTTGAGGGCCGCCGCGAGGTCGCAGCCGCCGGTAAGGCGGGCGAGATGGGCCAGGGTCTTCAGGTGCAGGCCGATGTCGCGGTCGTCGCTCATGATCAGGAAGATTACGTGCACGGCCTTGCCGTCGGGGGCCTTGAAATCGATGCCCTGGCGCACCAGGGCCATGGCCAGGAAAAACTCGGAAAACTCGTCGCAGAAGATATGGGGTGTGGCCACGCCGCGGCCGATGCCGGTGGACTGGACGCTTTCGCGCTTGACGAACAGGCGCTTCACCCGGCGGGCGTCGGCGATCACCCCTTTTTCCTTGAGGAAATGGGCAAAGTCGCCGTACAGGTGGTTGGTGTCCTTGCATGTATCACAGAGGTAAACGTTCTCTTTCTTCAGGTAGTTGGCCAGTTTCATCAAATGCTCCTTCTCGTGTCGTCGGCAGTGGCGAAGGTCCGGTCCGGCCCGGCGCAGACCAGGACCGCGTCGCCCAAGTCGTCGCGCTCCAGGCGCAGCCCGGTGCCCCAGGGATCGACCAGCGCGTCGGCCCGGGGCAGGAAGCGCGGCAGCAGCGCCTCCAGGGCGGCGGGCAGCCCGCCGTTCTCCTCGGCATAGGCGTCGAGGGCGGCCTGCACCTGGAGCAGGATGGGCTCCAGCGTCGCCGCCTTGGCCGCGTCCAGACGGGCCGGGGCCGCGGCGGCGGATCCCGCCGGCCGGCCCTTGGCCGTGGCGATCACCAGCACGAGCGCCAGGGCGACCAGGATGACCAGCAGGATGTAACGCATGAACCCATTCTATGCAAGTGAAAAAATAATTACAAGCCAACCGCGGCAAGAAAAGCGAGCGCCGCCAAAGCCCGGCCGCGGCAGCCGGCGGAAGTGAATTTTCCCGCGCGCGGGTCGATCTCCTGAACCAGGAAACCGTCCGCTCCGCCGTGGGCCAGCTCCACCAGGCGCCGGATCGCGCCTCCGGCCCGGCGGTCGATGACCAGGCGCAGGCGGGTGGCGGGGAACGCGGTCAGCATTTCGAAGTCGTTGCTGCTGTCGCCGGCGACCAGGACCGGCTCGCCGCCGAGCCGGCGGCGGATATTGGCCACCTTGCCCCGGCCGAGGTTGGGGCGCAGTCCCGGAGCCAGGGCGCCGCCGAAGCGGTCGCCCGCGATCTTCAGCTCCATGCCGATGACCCGCCGGCAGGGAAAGCCGGTCAGGTCGATCGCCTTCTCCACCAGCTGGCGGTTGCTGGCGCTGGAGACCACCACCTCGCCGCCGCGCTGCTGCCAGCAGGCGGCCAGCTCCCTCATCTCGGGATAGAGGCGGATACCGCTGGTCCAGTCGTAGCGCCAGCGCCGTTGCGGGTCGACCAGGGCCCGGCGCCGGACGGGCGCGCGCAATTCGCCGTTGATGGCCGCCGCGGCCAGGCGGTCGAACTCGGTGAGCGCCAGTCCCCGCAGCAGGGTGTTCACCCAGGGATAGGCGAACGCGCAGCCGATGCCGGGGGTCTCTTCTAGCGCCCGGTTCATGGCCAGCAGCCCCGAGGTGAAGACGCGGTAGTCTTTGTCGACGCCGCGGCCGCGCGCCGGCAGCGGCCGCCGCTGCAGCCGCTGCAGGGCGGAAAAGACCGCCGCCTTCATGCGCTGCAGGGGATAGGGCCTGCCGCCGACGTTCACGCGGCCGATGCCGTTGATGCGATCGGGGACCGTGGCGGCCATGGCAACGGCGTCGACGCGAAAGGCCAGGTCGAAGGCCAGGCGCCGCAGCAGCGCCTCGCCGACGTCGTTGAAGGCGCAGGTGTTGTCCCAGTCGAAGACCGCGATCTCGCCGGGGCGCACCCCGTCCAGCAGCCTGCTCAGCTCTTCGTGGTTGCGCCGGCTCCAGTTGCGTCGCTTCAGCTTCATGGGCACACAATAGTCGACTTGCGGCACGTTTGCAATCCTTGTTCCCGGCCGCGGGGTGAGGTTTGCATAAATAGGGAAAATTGCTATGATGAGGATTCTCAAATCGCGTTGATCGGGAGGCTCGATGGCGGACATGAAAAAGAGCTCGCTGGCCCGCGCCACCCTGCTTTTTTCGATCCTGGTTTTTTTTGCGCTCATCGCCGGCTGGGCGAAGGCGACCGACGGCGCGGCGGCAAAGGTCCAGGTGGGGTGGAAGAGCATCGGCGAGGCGGTCCTGATGGACACCGTCCGCGAGCTGTGCTCGGAAAAGTATTCCGGCAGGCTCACCGGGACGAAGGGTTATAATGATTCCGCCGAGTGGCTGGCCGGGCGGCTGGCCGGGGCGGGGCTCAAGCCCGGCGGCGACGGCGGCGCTTTTTTCCAGGAATTCCCCAATCCCTACACGCTGGTCCTGCCGGGCGCCGAACTGGCTCTGCAGTCGGCGCATGCGGACGGTCCCCGGGAAATCCCCTATGAGATCGAGGCCGATTTCTTTCCCGGCTCCACTTCGGACAGCGGCGAGGTGACCGCCGGGGTGGTCTATGTCGGCTACGGCATCACGGCGCCGGAGCTGGGGTACGACGAATACGCGGGCATCGACGCCAGGGACAGGATCGTCCTGATGGAGCCCGAGGTGCCGGTGGATCCCGGGAAGCAGCCGCAGGAGTTCGCCCGCTGGCGCCCCTATTCGTTCCACCAGTACAAGATGGACAATGCCCGCGCCCACGGCGCCGCCGGGGTTCTCTACAATTATCCCATCGTCAATCCCAACTGCTCGTTCAACGCCGGCCTGCTGTGGACCGCCGTCGGCGACAGGGTGGTGGCCGATATCTTCGCCGGCAGCGGCCGCGACCACGGCCGGGTGCTGAAGGCGCTCTGGAAGAAGCGCCGGCCGCGGTCATTCGCCACCGGCAGGATCGCGCGCATGAAAAATATCAGCGAGCATCACCCCGAGGGGATCGGCAGGAACGTCATCGCCTGCATGGAGGGAAGCGACCCCGCGTTGCGGGATGAGGTCATCGTCCTTTCCGCCCACCTGGACCATTTGGGTAGGAACCCGTCCCTGATGCCCGGCGCCAACGACAACGCTTCGGGCGTGGCCGTGGTCATGGCCGTGGCCGAGGCGCTGGCGCGATCGGGGCTGCAGCCCCGGCGGACCGTGGCCTTCATTTTCTTCGGGGACGAGGAGCAGGGGGTCCGGGGTTCGGAATTCTACCTGAAGCATGTGCCGCCGCATTTGAAAAAGATGAAAGCGCTGATCAACCTGGACGGCGTCGGCCGCGGCAAAAAGATCCATGCCCTGGCGGCCAAGAATTATCCCGGGCTCTGGAAATATTTCGCACGGGCCAACCGCGCGTCAACGAAGCTCGATGTCGCCAGGGGGTATTTCCACAACCGGGCGCGGCCGCGCCTCGACGCCGCCCATTTCATGTGGGCCGGCGTCCCGACGATCTCCTTTTCGGCCGGCGACGCCCCCGAGCTGCCCTATCCCGTCTACCACACGCGCCATGACCGCCCCGATATTCTGACGCCGGGGATCATGGCCGACCTGGGAAGGCTCATCTTTGCCGCCCTGGCCGACCTCGCGGAGTGCCGCTAGGGGCCGCTTTTGCAAATTCCCGGCCATTCTGTATAATGGCCCCTGGTCACGTATTCCCGCTGGGAGGCCCGATGAGTCCCGTTGTTTTCACGCCGGTTTGTACGGCTGCAGGCTAAGTTGGCATCGTTCAAGGTCAAGGTCAGCCGCAAGATCTTCATCTCCGAGGAAACCGGCTTCGGCGTGTTCCGGGTGACGGTCGACGGCAGCCGCGAGAGCCGGGTGATCGTCGGCAGCCTCTCTTCCCTGGGCGAGGGCGACATGCTCGCCATCGAGGGCGAGGAGTCGCTGCACCCGCGCTTCGGCAAGCAGATCAAGGTCAGCGCCTTCGAGTTCATCAAGCCCCAGGACGGCGAGGGCATCGCCCGCTACCTCTCCTCGGGGCGCTTCAAGGGCATCGGCAGAAAGACGGCGCAGAAGATCGTCGATCACTTCAGCCAGGACACGTTCGCGGTCCTGGAGAACGATCCCGAGCGGCTGCGCGAGGTCCCGGGGCTGAAACGGTCGGTGATCGAGACCATGCGCCAGAGCGCCAGCGCCAGCCGGGTCCTGCGCGACCTGACCGTGCGCCTGACCCCCTTCGGTGTCGGCCAGGAGCTGGTCTTCCGCATCTGGCGCGAGTTCGGCGACCTGGCGCCGGCGCTGGTCGAGAGCGACCCCTTCCTGCTGATCGAGCGCGTGCGCGGCGTCGGCTTCAAGATCGCCGACACCATCGGCCGGGCCATGGGCATCGCCAAGACCGCGCCGCAGCGCATCCGCGCCGGCATTTTTTTCATCATGGACCAGGGCGAATTCCAGCGCGGCGACCTGTATGTTCCGCGCGACGAGCTGCTGAAGAAATGCTCCTGGCTGCTCGATGTCGTCGACAGCGACGTGAACGCCGTCCTGGAGGCCATGCTCGAGCGCTCCGAGCTGAGGAGCGCCGCCATTCCCGAGGCCTGCATCCTCAAGCCGCAGAACGAGCTCATTGAAAAGGCGGCCGCCCGCCGGCTGTTCCAGCTCGCCCAGGGCCCTTTTTCCGACGCGGAGCCGGCCGTGAATTTCGAGGCGGTCTTCGAGAAGCTGGCCCTGGAGCTCACCGCGGAGCAGAAGCAGGCGGTGCTGGCCGCCGTGCGCAACCGGCTGACCATCATCACCGGCGGCCCGGGCACGGGCAAGACCACCATCATCCGCGCCATCATCGAGATCCTCCGCGCCAACCAGCGGCCGGTCCTGATCGCCGCCCCGACCGGACGCGCCGCCAAGCGCATCGAGGAGAGCTCGCTCTGCCAGGCCTCGACCATCCACCGCCTGCTGAAGTTCAACCCCGAGACGGGCCAGTTCGTGCACAATGCCCAGAACCCGCTGCCGCCGGGGGCCGTCATCGTCGACGAGTTCTCCATGGTCGACTCGTTCGTCCTCTACTCGCTGCTGCAGGCGCTCAGCGACGACACCCAGCTGATCATCATCGGCGACAAGGACCAGCTGCCGTCGGTGGGCCCGGGCAACGTCCTGCGCGACATGATCCAGAGCGGCTATTTCCACATCATCTACCTGAAGCGCAACTTCCGCCAGGACCAGGGCAGCCTGATCGTGGAGAACGCCTTCCGCGTCAACAGCGGCGAGCCGCTTCTCTTCCCCGCCCCCGACCCGGCGGCGGACTTCGTTTTCCTGGCGGTGCGCGAGGAAACCCAGGTGGCGGAGAAGGTGGAGCGCATCCTCCGCTTCTACCAGGACGACTACCCCTTCAATTCGCCGTCGCTGCAGGTCCTGGTGCCCATGTACCGCGGCGAGGGTGGCATCGACCGCATCAACCAGATGGTGCAGGAGAAGTTCAATCCCGGCCCGTTCCTGCTGCGGCGGGAGAAGACCGCCTTCAAGCGACTGGACAAGGTCATGCAGACGCGGAACGATTACGACAAGGGGGTCTTCAACGGCGACCTGGGGACGGTAGCGGACTACCATGCCGGCGACAAGCTGCTGCTGGTCGACTATGACGGCTGGATCGTCGAGTACGGGCCCGAGGACCTGGACGAGCTGACCCTCTCCTACGCCGTCTCGGTCCACAAGTCGCAGGGCTCGGAATACGACATCGTGGTGCTGTGCCTCCTGCCCGGGCACGCGCGCATGCTCAGCCGCGAGCTGTTCTACACGGCCATCACCCGGGCCAGGAAAAAGTTGATCCTGCTTTCCGACGAGGCGACCGTCGCCCGCGCCTGCGCCAACGCGCAGCCGGTGCTGCGCCGCACCCTGCTGCCGCAGCGCCTGCGCGAGATGTTCGAGGCCGGCCCGCCCCCGGGCGGGCCTGTGGTATAATCGCAGCCATGGAAGATCTCGCGCCGACCCCGCTGCTGCGCCAGTATCAGGAGATAAAAAAGAGCTATCCCGACGCCATCCTCTTCTTCCGCCTGGGCGATTTTTACGAGATGTTCTTCGACGACGCCCGCATCGCCGCCCCCATCCTGGAGGTGGTGCTGACCTCGCGCAACAAGAACAGGGAGGGGTCGGTCCCGCTCTGCGGCGTGCCGCACCATGCCTGGGAAAACTACGCCGCCAAGCTGCTGCGCAAGGGGTTCAAGGTGGCCATCTGCGAGCAGATGGAGGACCCGGCCCTGGCCAAGGGCATCGTGCGCCGCGAGGTGACCCATGTCCTGACGCCGGCGACGGCACTGGAGGTGGAGGCCCTGGATCCCGGGCTGAACAATTTCATCGCCGTCATCCGCCGCGAGGGCGGCGCCGTGGCCCTGGCCTCCCTGGACCTGGCCGTCGCCGATTTCGAGGCGAAAACCTTCGCCGCCGGCAACGACGAGGCGCTGTTCAACGAATTCTACCGCAAGTTCCCCAAGGAGATCGTCATTGCCCGGGAATATGAAAAGGAGTTCGCCGCCTTCGTCAAGCGTTTTCCTGAATTCGCCGCCATCCTGGTCACCGTCTTCGACGACACGGAATTCAGCGTGCTGGACTGCGCCGAGGTCCTGAAAAAGCAGTTCGGCCTGGAAAGCATAGAGGGACTGGGGCTGAAGGACCAGCCGGCGGCGGTGGCCGCCTGCGGGGCGATGATCAAATACCTGCGCTCCATCCGCCCGGGGTCGCTGTCCCATCTTCCCGCCCCGCGTTTCAGCGCCGGCGAGGAAGTGATGGTCCTGGATGCCGTGTCGTTCCGCAACCTGGAGATCGTGGCCAACCTGCGCAACGGCACGGCCGTTGGCTCGCTGTTCGACGCCGTGGACCTGACCATCACGCCCATGGGCAAGCGGCTGCTCAAGAAGTGGCTCACTTACCCGCTGCTGGACAGGACGCAGATCGAACGGCGCCTGGACGGGGTCGAGGAATTCTCCCAGAACCTGATCGGCCGTTCCGAGGTGCGCAAGAAGCTGAAGCATTTCGCCGACCTGGCCCGCCTCAATTCCAGGATCGCTCTGAACATCGCCCTGCCCCAGCACCTGCTCAGCCTGCGCGACACCCTGGCGCGCATCCCCGAGATCCGCAGCGACATCGGCGCCATGAAGGCGGAGATCGTCGCCGAGGCCTTCAGCGGGCTGCAGCCGCTGCCCGAAATCGTCGAGCTGATCGCGAAGGCCATCGCCGACGAGCCCGCCGGCAACATCAACGAGGGGCAGATCATCAAGGCCGGCTACCACCGGGAGCTGGACGAGCTGCGCGCCATCAGCCGCGATGCCAAGGAGATCGTGGCCGCCATGGAGAAAAGCGAGAAGGCCGCCACCGGCATCCCCTCGCTGAAGATCAAGTACAACAAGGTGTTCGGCTATTTCATCGAAGTCACCAACCCGCACCTGCAGCTGGTCCCCGAGCGCTACATCCGCAAGCAGACGCTGGTCAACGCCGAGAGATTCCTGACCGCCGAGCTGAAGGAGCTGGAGGACAAGATCCTCAAGGCCGAAGAAAGGATCGTCGGCATCGAGAGAAAACTATTCCTGGACGTCCTGGCCGGCATCCAGCGCTTTTCCGAGCAGCTGAACCGCAATGCCGACCTGGTCGCCGTGCTGGACATCCTCGCCGGCGGCGCCGAGCTCGCCCAGCGCCGCGGCTATGCGCGCCCGGAGGTCAACGACGGCACGGCCATCCGCATCGAGGATGGGCGCCACCCCGTGGTCGAGGCCGCCTCCGGCCGCGGCTTCATCCCCAACGACCTGAGCCTGGCGGCGGACAGCGAACAGGTGCTGATCATCACCGGCCCGAACATGGGCGGCAAGTCGACCTACCTGCGCCAGAACGCCCTGATCGTCATCCTGGCCCAGGCCGGCCTTTTCGTGCCCGCGGCCCGGGCGCAGGTCGGCATCTGCGACCGCATCTTCACGCGCATCGGCGCCTCCGACTCGCTGCTGGAGGGCAAGTCCACCTTCCTGGTCGAGATGATCGAGACGGCCATCATCCTGAACAACGCCACGTCGCGCTCGCTGATCCTCCTCGACGAGATCGGTCGCGGCACCTCCACCTACGACGGCCTTTCCATCGCCTGGGCGGTGGTGGAGTTCCTGCACGCCCTGAAGCAGAAGCCGCGCACGCTCTTCGCCACCCACTACCACGAGCTGACCGAGCTGGCCGCCATCCTCGGCCGCGTGCGCAACCACCACATCGCCGTCAAGGAGTGGCAGGACAACGTCATCTTCCTGCACAAGATCATGCCCGGCCCCACCGACCAGAGCTTCGGCATCCACGTGGCCAAGATCGCCGGCAT